>AQUE01000065.1 GCA_000371845.1 alpha proteobacterium SCGC AAA280-P20 | reverse complement strand
TAAAATGATTAATATCATTTTCTACTTTAGCAGTCTCAGCACTTAAGTAATTTTCAAACTCTTTTTTTTTAATGGATATTTTTTCATTAAATTCATCATTTAATTTTGCTGAACTTTCTTTTGAATTTTTTTTAGCCTCATTTATTATTTTATTATATTCGTTATCTAGTTTTTGAATTTGATTTTTATTATTTTCTGTCTCATTTATTAATGATTTTAAAAAATCAGCCCTCTGATCTATTAATGAGAAAAGTTTAGGACTGAAGAATTTGTGAATTAAAAAATACAAGAAACCAAAAAATATAATTAACCAGAATATTTGAGATAGCCAGAACTCAGGATTTAGTTGAGGCATTCCCTCTTTTGCCATTACTTCTTGTCCAAGAAATAGCGAAAGAATAAAAAAAATTATATATTTTTGCATTAATTAACTTAAAGCTTAGATTTATTACGAAATTTAAAATGCAAAAAGTATTAATAATGCAATAACTAGAGCAAATAAACCCGTCGCCTCTGCCAATG
>AQUE01000064.1 GCA_000371845.1 alpha proteobacterium SCGC AAA280-P20 | reverse complement strand
CGCTTGTGTTTCAATAATTGGTAATGCTGTAAGAGATCCTCCGCCATGCTTATCATTCAATTTTGCAGCTCTCTCAAGTAGTCTGCTATGAAGATAAAAGACATCTCCTGGAAAAGCTTCTCGTCCTGGAGGTCTACGTAAAAGTAGTGACATCTGTCTATAAGCAACAGCCTGTTTAGATAAATCATCATAAACGATAAGAGCATGCATTCCATTGTCTCTAAAATACTCCCCCATTGTACATCCTGTATATGGGGCTAAAAATTGTAAAGGTGCTGGATCAGATGCTGTTGCAGCAACAACAATCGTATACTCCATTGCTCCAGCTTCTTCTAATGTTTTTACGATTTGAGCGACGCTAGATCTTTTTTGTCCAATCGCAACATAAATACAATAAAGTTTTTTACTCTCATCATTAGATTTATTAATTTCTTTTTGGTTAATAATTGTATCAATAGCAATTGCTGTTTTTCCAGTTTGTCTATCACCAATAATTAACTCCCTCTGTCCTCTTCCAATAGGAATTAAACTATCAATAG
>AQUE01000063.1 GCA_000371845.1 alpha proteobacterium SCGC AAA280-P20 | reverse complement strand
ATAAATAATCAATAAATAAAACTCCATTTAAATGATCGATTTCATGTTGAATACAGGTAGCGAGTAAACCTTCTGCTTTTAATAATTGTTCTTTTCCATTTTGATCCAAATATTTTACATGACATTTTTCTGGTCTTTCAATTTCTGCAAATTGTTTAGGTAATGATAAGCAACCTTCTTCAAAAGTACATTTAGTTTGTGATGTCCAAACAATTTCTGGATTTACAAAATACATAGGATTATTTGGCTCTGGTTCTTTTGCTATATCAATAACAATAACTCTTTTGTGCACTCCAATTTGAACGGCGGCAAGACCAATACCGGGAGCGGCGTACATTGTATCCAGCATATCTTTCATTAATTTTTTAATTTCAACATCAACCTTCTGAACTGGTTTTGATTTAATTCTTAATTGAGGATCTGGCTCTGTTAAAATTTGCCTAATAGTCATAATTAAAAAATACTAAATCTACTTAATTAATCAAGCGCTTGATGCTAATCACTATTTAAAGAGCTGCGATATTTAAATGCTGAAAATAA
>AQUE01000062.1 GCA_000371845.1 alpha proteobacterium SCGC AAA280-P20 | reverse complement strand
AAAAGAATTAGATCATTTGCTTGAGCAGTGTAATTTGTTAATTAAATAGACATGAGTATAGAAAATATTATTTTAAAAGCTTGGGAAGATAGAATTAATATTAATAAAAATTCTGATAAGTCTATTATTTCTGCAATTAAAGAAACTTTAGAAAAACTTGATTCAGGAACTATTCGAGTATGTGAAAAAAAAAATAATGAATGGCATACTCATCAATGGGTAAAAAAAGCAATTCTTTTAAGTTTTAAAATACAAGATAATAAAATTCTTTCGGGTCCTTATGCTACTTGGTTTGACAAAGTAGATGGTAAAACAGCTCTTTGGGATGAAAAAAAACATATTGATGCTGGATTTAGAGCGGTCCCAAATGGTGTGATTAGAAAATCTGCCTACATTGGAAAAAATGTTGTGCTGATGCCATCCTTCATAAATGTTGGCGCTTATGTTGACGATGGAACCATGATTGATACTTGGTCAACGGTTGGTTCATGTGCACAAATTGGAAAAAATTGTCATATTTCCGGAGGAGTTGGAATTGGTGGAG
>AQUE01000061.1 GCA_000371845.1 alpha proteobacterium SCGC AAA280-P20 | reverse complement strand
CTTAGTTTGCTTCTTAACTGATATATTTTTTCTTTCTCTAGCCGTTTATGATCTTTGAGTTGGCACTAAATTCATTTCAGTTTTTTTTGAAAAAATTGCATCAACTCTAATATTCTCAGGCATTAAAAATTTTTGATATAAATAAGAAAGTTCCTCTTTAATTACTTCAGGATTTTCTTCTAAAAAACTTGCCATTCCAAAAAGAACATCATTTTTATTGTGTTGAACATATTCATTAATTTTTGACCACATTAAATGTAAAACATTTTTTTTTCTAAATTGTTGAGATACGCAAGATCTACTTAATTCTAATCCGTTTTGAGGTCTGTCCTGGGATTTATACAATGTATTTAAATTAAATTCCTCAGATGAATAAAAACCACACTGTTGAAGGGCAACTTTTTGCTGAAGTAATCTATAAGTTCCAACAATTCTAGTTTTGCTAAATTTTGATGCTTTAAAAGTAACTATAATATAATCGCTATATTTAGAATTTACTACATCCCAATCGGTGCTGATAAAAAATTTAAAACCAAATTCTTTAAAA
>AQUE01000060.1 GCA_000371845.1 alpha proteobacterium SCGC AAA280-P20 | reverse complement strand
GGCGGAATTGGAGTTTCAAGACTAGTTGCTGCAGTGATTGAGGCAAAATGTAATGAAGGTGTAATGAAGTGGCCGTTTGCGATATCGCCATTTGATATTGCGGTTATTCCACTTAATAATAAATCAGATAGTGCACCTTTAGATAAGGCTCGTAAAATTTATGAAACCTTAAAAAGGAATTCTATAGATGCTATTCTCGATGATACTTTGGAAAGCCCATCAAGCAAATTTAAGAACTTTGATTTAATAGGAGTTCCTTATCAAATTATTATCGGCTCAAAAAGCAATGACGATAAATTAGAATTTAAAGAGCTAAATGCAAAAACTGAAATGTTAACAATTGAAGAGATAATTAAAAAAATTAAAAAATTAAAAGGTTAAATTGATTTCCGCTGCTGAGTTATTAATAATTAAAAATTATATTCGATCTAAAAAAAAAGATAGTTTTTTAAAGATTATCTCAATTTTTTCTTTTCTTGGAATATCTATTGGGGTTGCAACCCTCATTATTGTTATGTCGGTAATGAATGGGTTTCGCGCTGAATTATTTGATAAA
>AQUE01000059.1 GCA_000371845.1 alpha proteobacterium SCGC AAA280-P20 | reverse complement strand
TAATTTTATTTCTTTTTACTGCATTTCCGAGCTTTTTAGCTGATACAAAACTCATATGAATTTTATTTGTTTCAGGACCAACATCTTTGTTGGTGTAATAAATTGTGAATAAGTCTGAACTTACTTTTTTTGCAGATAGAATTTTTTTAAATTCAAGATTGCCTCTAAGACTTTCAAATTTTAGAGTCTTGGGCATGACTTAAGCAGATACAGATTTTCTTCCCTTAAATCTTCTTCGAGCGATAACTTTTCGACCACCTTTTGTTGCCATACGTGATCTAAAACCGTGTCTTCTCTTTCTTACTATTTTACTTGGCTGATACGTTCTTTTCATTGTGATAATTAGAATTTGGCTATTTATAGGTAAATTGTTAAATCATGTACAGCAAAAGTTTTTATTTAATACGTTTTAAAAATGACGCAATTATCAAAGCTTAAAATTATCTTAGGAATTATTTATCTGCTAATAGTTACTTTTGTAACTTTTTTATTTTTTTATTATGAAATTTATTCCTATGTGAATGCTGATTTTACAAAGAATAATAGGCAGAATATTTTTAA
>AQUE01000058.1 GCA_000371845.1 alpha proteobacterium SCGC AAA280-P20 | reverse complement strand
AAATTAATAGGTCAAAACATTGGGTCTGAATTTATAAACAAAGGAGGATTAGTTATTATTTTTCCCTCAGGAGAAGTTGCAACCTCTGAAAGACTTTTTAAAAGAGCCGTTGAAAAAGAATGGAAACCTATAATTGGATCAATTGTAAGAAAAGTTAATTGTAAAATTTTGCCAGTCTACTGTCATGGTCAAAATAGTTTTTTATTTCAACTTACCGGTATTATTAACTATAAATTAAGACGAATACTATTTGCAAGGGAGTTGATTAATAAATCCAACAAAAAATTTTATGCTGAATGCGGCGAGTTATTAGATAGCCAACTTTTTCATAAACTCGAAAATTCTCAGATTGCGAAAAATTTAAGATCCGAAACTCTTAAAATTGCAAATTTACACTAGCGGTTTGTAAGAATACTTTTGCGCAATTCTCCCATGTGTATTGCTTTGCAATTTCTTTGCATTCTTCTTTCTTGATATTCAAAGCTTTTTTCATAGATTCTTTTAAATCCCAGTCTAAACAATCAGCCTTAGTATTTTGCAAGATATCTAGTGGACCTGTCACTGGATAGGC
>AQUE01000057.1 GCA_000371845.1 alpha proteobacterium SCGC AAA280-P20 | reverse complement strand
GAAGAAGTAAGCTTTGAATTTAGAGAAAAATATGGACGTCGAATGCGAGTTGCAACAAAATATCCAAATTTGACCGAATCTTTCTTTTTATCAAAAGGAGTAAGCCAGTTTCGAGTTGTTCCAAGTTTAGGCGCAACAGAGTCTTACCCATTTACTGGTTCTTCTGAATTGATAACAGATATAACTTCTACAGGCTCAACTTTAAAAGCTAACAATTTAAGAATTGTAAATGATGGAACTATATTAAAAAGCTCTGCCTGTATTTTTGTTTCTAAAAAAATTGAGAAAAATAAGTTTTTAAATCGTTTAAAATAGTCAAAAAAAAACCCCGGATTTTTAGTCCGGGGTTTTGAATTTTTCTAGAAATATTATTTAGAAAGAATGGAATTACATAACCATTCCCTAATCTAATTAATCAGATTCTATGCTGTTTTTTGAAAAAGTTCTTTGTAAAGTTCTTTGAGTTCAAGATAAATTCTAAATCAATTCAAAAGATAGGGTCTTTGAAGGTTGTTTTTTAAAAAAAACAGGCAGCAAGTTTATACTTCTTAATAAGTTTTATTTTGTACGCATATTTTTTTAT
>AQUE01000056.1 GCA_000371845.1 alpha proteobacterium SCGC AAA280-P20 | reverse complement strand
TTTCTCTTTTCTAATAAAATAAATAAATAAAACTTTGATATTTTTATTATAAAAATTATGGTTTTTTCCAAAAACATTAACTTCTAAAATAGGACTAGAACTTCCGAATGTTGGTCTTACACCAAAATTGGCAATTCCTTTATAAGTCTTTTTATTAAAAATAATTTTAACAGAATAGACCCCAAACAGTGGCTTAATCTGATTTAAGATTTTAATATTTGCTGTAGGAAAACCTATTCGTCTTCCAAATTTTTTACCTTTAATGACTCTGCCAGAGATAGTCCATGGTCTTCCCATAACTTTATGAATAATCCTATTTTTTTAAGTGGATTAAATAAAATTTATTCAAAATTTGATATATTTTTTGTTGATCTTTGGGGTGTGGTCCATAATGGCATTGAATGTTACTCTAACTCTTTAAAAGCCTTAAAAAACATAGAAAAGAGAAAAAAAATTATATTAATTTCAAATGCTCCAAGACCTAGTCATAGCGTTCAAAAATTTTTAAATAAAATAAATTTTAATAAAAAATTTTATAATTTATTAATTTTTCTGCAATAATAATTTTTTCATTATTATTTATTTTAATAATTG
>AQUE01000055.1 GCA_000371845.1 alpha proteobacterium SCGC AAA280-P20 | reverse complement strand
AAATTAATGACGAAAATAAACAATCAATAGCACTAAGAGCTATCGATAAGCTAGATAGAGTTTGTTTTATCAGCAGATACTATAGTCTTTTGTAGTAATAAAATTTTTTTAAAACCTAAAGACAAAGAACAAGCCAAAGATTTTTTGGCTTTCCTCTCAGGGAGAAAACATAATGTTTTGACATGCGTATGTTTGGCAAATAAGAACTCAATCAAAGTTAAAAAAGTTATAACAAAAGTTACTTTTAAAAGATTAAATAAGCAGGATATCGACGAATATTTATCAACTAATGAGTGGAAAGATAAAGCAGGTGCTTATGCCATACAAGGTTATGCTGAAAAATTTATTAAAAGAATTAATGGTTCGTATTCAAATGTAGTTGGTTTGCCTTTGTTTGAAACTTATAATTTGCTTAATTCACAAGGTTTAATTTAATATTTTAATTGATTAATAATTTGTTTTGTGAAAAAAACATGCCCAGTGGTCTGGTAGCTCAGTTGGTAGAGCAGAGCCCTGAAAAGGCTTGTGTCGCTGGTTCAATTCCAGCTCAGACCACCATTTTTTATTTGCAATTTCATTCTCAGATTGATAATCAACCTCTAATT
>AQUE01000054.1 GCA_000371845.1 alpha proteobacterium SCGC AAA280-P20 | reverse complement strand
TTTAGGCAAAGACGAATATAAGAAAATACACCGAGCCATTGCAGGACAAATCTTAAGTACTAATGATGAAAAGTGGAATACCGTTCCAAAAGCTTTTAAAGATATTGATGATCTTAGAGTTAAGTATGAAGAACTTAAAGATGAAAAGACTTTGAAAATGCTAGATGATTTAAGCGAGTACATAGAAGAGATTCAGACTAAATTTGAAAATGCGTAATTTAACAGATGGTATTTAAAGATCTTAAAATTAAGAGCAGAGATATCACCCCTCAAAATATATTTGAGAGACGTCGTCAATTATTAAAAACAGCAACATTTGGTTTTGTGGCCGCTGGCTTAAGTACTTTGAGTTTAGGGGATGCTTTTGCAGCGACTGAAGATAATAAAAAAAAGTTATCTTCTAAATTAAATGAGCAATACTCTGTTGTTTGTAACCTTCAAAATTAGTTGCATAATTTGGACTCATGATCACAGGATGTTTATTATTCTTAATACTTCTAATAACTTTAGGGCTCTTCTTTAATTCCTCCTTCAACTGTGCGTAAGGCATATTTATATAAATACTAGGATCAGATTTTAAATCAAAACACTGTGGCCAGTTATATTTTGGA
>AQUE01000053.1 GCA_000371845.1 alpha proteobacterium SCGC AAA280-P20 | reverse complement strand
GAAGGTTTAGTTCAAAAACCTGGGACATTTGATATCGACAGTTTAATGAAACTTTCAGCCATGGAAGAGAGAATTTATCGCATGCGTTGTGTGGAAGGTTGGTCTATGGTTATTCCTTGGAATGGTTTTGCATTATCTCATCTTTTAAATAAAGTTGAGCCACTTGGTTCTGCAAAATATGTTGAGTTCATAAGTTTAGCTGATCCAAAACAAATGCCAGGTTTAAAATCAACGGTACTACCTTGGCCTTATCAAGAAGGACTTAGGTTGGATGAAGCTTTTAATCCATTAACACTTTTAACTTTTGGACTATACGGGGAAGTTTTGCCAAAACAAAATGGCGCACCTGTTAGAGTGGTTATTCCTTGGAAGTATGGATTTAAAAGTGCAAAGTCCATTGTTAAAATAAGATTAACCGATAAACAACCTGCAACAAGTTGGAGTGGAGTTGCTACAAAAGAATATGGCTTTTATTCAAACGTAAATCCAAATGTAAGTCATCCACGTTGGAGTCAGAGCATGGAACACCGAATTGATGGACGTAGTATTTTATCGCCTAAAATTAAAACTGAAATTTTTAATGGTTATGGCGAACATGTTGCAAAATTATATG
>AQUE01000052.1 GCA_000371845.1 alpha proteobacterium SCGC AAA280-P20 | reverse complement strand
CTACGATTCTTGGATTCACGTAAGATCGGAACGCGACTTCTCTTTGCGGGAAACATTACAAAGCAGCCAGCTTATAAAGATGTTGATTTCCGCGTTGTCGGGAATCTAACAAACACTAACGTTGTAATGACAAGGTCCTTTTGGGTAGGCGTCTATCCAGGACTAACAACCCAAATGCTGGATTATGTTATTGAGTCAATAACAGATTTCATGAGTGGTAAAGCGAAGTAAATGCATTACCTAGTCACTGGGCACACTGGCTTCAAGGGATCGTGGCTTTCATTAATGTTGCAACTCCAAGGCCATACAGTCTCTGGTATTTCTCTTGATCCAATGGAAAAATCTCTCTTTAATCAGGCGAGGCTAAGTGATATCTTTGAAAATGACTTCAGAATTGACATTAGGAACTCGGCCGAATTATCACGGGCTGTGATGGTAGTTAAGCCTGATGTGATTATTCATCTTGCGGCTCAACCATTAGTAAGAGAATCATATCGAGACCCAGTTGGCACCTTTGAGTCAAACGTTCTAGGTACTCTAAATCTTCTGGAAGCGTCTAAACAACTTACTGGTTTGAGAGCAACATTGGTTATAACCACTGACAAAGTTTATAAAAA
>AQUE01000051.1 GCA_000371845.1 alpha proteobacterium SCGC AAA280-P20 | reverse complement strand
CTCCACAATCAGGAGTATTAAGAATGCATAATATTGTTCAGCGAGCAGTTGTTATTGAAGGAAAAGTTGAGGTTAGACCTATTATGTATCTGGCTCTATCTTATGATCACAGAATTATTGATGGAAAAGATGCTGTATCATTCTTAGTTAGAGTTAAAGAATATTTAGAAGATCCAAGAAGACTTTTTTTAAATTTATAATTCATGGAAGAGTTTGATTTTTTAGTTATAGGCGGAGGCCCAGGTGGGTATGTCGGAGCAATTAGAGCTGCTCAACTAGGATTAAAAGCTGCATGTATAGAATCTAGAGGAACATTAGGCGGTACCTGTCTTAATATTGGATGTATACCTTCCAAAGCTTTATTGCATTCATCAGATCTTTATAAAAAAGCAAAAACTGAATTTAAAAATATAGGCATTAATATTAATGAGCCATCATTAGATCTTGCAAAAATGATGAGTCACAAAGCAAAGGGCGTAGAAGGTCTTACTAAAGGAATAGAATTTTTATTTAAGAAAAATAAAGTTACTTACATTAAAGGCTTTGGAGCATTTAAAGATAAAAATACAATTTCAGTTACTGATCAGTCTAATAATCAAAAAGATTATAAATTTAAAAAT
>AQUE01000050.1 GCA_000371845.1 alpha proteobacterium SCGC AAA280-P20 | reverse complement strand
AATTATTGGCACCCAACTGAATATAAAGACTGACAATATTATTGGTAAAGTTTCACTGATTGCAAAGAATGAACAAGGTTATAAGAATTTATTAAAACTTTCCTCTAAGTCGTATCTTGATATTAACGCAACTGATGCGCCTCATTGTTCAATTAAAGATCTATTAGACTACAGTAGTGGTCTCTTTGTTTTATTAGGAGCAAATCATACTTTAACTTCGCAGCTTATTCTTAATAACCAGGATAAAATATTTTTAAATAACGTAAGTAAATTAAAGTCTGTTTTTAAAGATAATCTATTTTTTGAAATACAAAGACATAATGAGGTTAATGAAGACAGAATAGAAAATTTTTTAATTAGCAATTCAAAGTCTTTAAAAGTTCCAATTCATCTGTTATAATATTTTTTTTATTTTTATTAATTTTTTTAAAAGCATTTATTAGTTCAGATTTCGATCCATAATTGAAAGCAAATACAACTGTTATTCTGTTATTATTTTTTGTTTTATTTTCAATTTTTTTTATAATTACTTTTAATTCTTGAGGAATTTTTTTTAGATCACCGATAAATTTAATTTTTATATTGTTTTTATGTATTGAATTGAAATTTTTTTTGTAAAAAA
>AQUE01000049.1 GCA_000371845.1 alpha proteobacterium SCGC AAA280-P20 | reverse complement strand
ACCATCTCTGATTTGCCAAATACTATTGTTATCTGGAACTTTAATATCTGATTTTGCTGTGGAACAATAGAGAAGGTGTTGTCTTTTCTAAAAAAATTGAAATAGATGATAAATATTTGTTTAAAGTTACAGAAACGATCAGAAATGAAAAAAATAAAATAATTGAATTGTTTCACTACTCTCAAATAACAAAAAGTACAAAACCTAATACAGAAAACTTTTATATTCTGCATGAAGGATTAATTGGCGTTGTAGATAAAAATTTAAAAGAAGAAACATATTCAGCAATTGAAAAAGAGAAAAAAACCTACGCTGGCAAGAGTGGTTGGTTTGGTATTACTGATAAATATTGGATGTCTGCTATTATTCCTGAAAATGGAAAATCTTTTAAAGGCGAATATTCATTTGCTAATAGTTATAAAGCAAATTTTATAATATCAGAGCCAACTATAGCGAATCCGCAAAAAAGTGCCTCTAACACTTTAAAAATATTTATCGGGGCAAAAGAAGTTTACCCGATCGACAATTATACTGAAAAAGAAAAAATTGACCGTTTTGATTTATCAATTGATTGGGGTTGGTTTTATTTTATTACAAAACCCCTTTTCTTTGTAATCGATTATATATTTAAAATT
>AQUE01000048.1 GCA_000371845.1 alpha proteobacterium SCGC AAA280-P20 | reverse complement strand
GGATTTGCTTTTGTAGTTTGAGGGGTTTCTGGTTTTTGAATATTAGTTTGAGTTTCAGTCTTTCCTTGAATCTCGAGCTTCTTTTTTTGAGCATCATTAGGGTTTTCAAAGTACATTGACCAACCAATCAGGATTGCAGTTGATAATATGACCGCTATGATAACGTTTCTATTTTCCATTATTTACTTTTCTTATTTACAACAGGATCGTAACCAAATCCGCCACCTAAAAATTTAATAGGGTGACATCTTAAGATTCTAAGAATGCCTTTAAAGCATCCTTTGATAAAACCAAATTCTTTTAAACTTTGTATAAAATATTCAGAGCAGGTTGGATCGTAATGACAGGCGTTATGAAAAAAAGGTGATAATAAAAATTTATATATTTTAATAACTTTTGTAAGAATAAAAGAAAAAAAATTATCTATTTTTTTTATCATTATTTTAACGAGCTAAATTTATATCCAAGTTCTTGTACAATTTTAGTAAAATCAACATCATATATTTTTGATTTTGCAAAAACAGCATACTTATATTTATTGTTAAATGAATCAATCTCAGTAATCGCTTTACGTGCAGCCATTTTTAATCTTCTTCTAATTTTATTTCTTTTTACTGCATTTCCGAGCTTTTTAGCTGATACAAAAC
>AQUE01000047.1 GCA_000371845.1 alpha proteobacterium SCGC AAA280-P20 | reverse complement strand
AACGCAAGATCTTACAAAAAACAAGGAATGCAATTTAATCTATCAACAAAAGTAATAGGTGTTAAAAAAAATAAAAACGGAGCGACTGTTACAGTTGAAAAGAACGGAACTAAAAGCGATATTGATTGCGATATCGTATTAATGTCGGTTGGAAGAAAGCCTAATACCGCAGGATTAAATCTTGATAAAATTGGAGTAAAGTTAGATTCAAAAGGAAGAATTAAAACAGATCATAAATATAAAACTAATTTAGATAATATTTACGCAATTGGAGATGTAATTGTTGGTCCTATGTTAGCGCATAAAGCAGAAGAAGAAGGAATTGCTATTGCAGAATTGCTTAGTGGAAAATATGGACATGTAAATTACGATGTTATTCCAGGTGTTGTTTATACTTCCCCTGAAGTTGCTTCGGTTGGTAAAACAGAAGAACAGTTAAAAGAGCAAAAAATATCGTACAAAGTTGGTAAATTTCCTTTTGCAGCAAATGCTAGAGCAAAAATTAATGATGAAGGAGATGGATTTGTTAAAATTTTATCTGATGAAAAAACAGATAGAGTTCTAGGCGTGCACATGATCGGACCAGATGTTGGCAATATGATTGCAGAAATGGCTTTGGCTATGGAGTTTGGTGCAAGCGCGGAAGATAT
>AQUE01000046.1 GCA_000371845.1 alpha proteobacterium SCGC AAA280-P20 | reverse complement strand
ATCTAAATATGTAAATACTAGGATAGAGATTAATAAAGCCTCGAATCCTTCTCTAAAAAGGATAAAAAAAGAACTTAAATATGGCGTTAGTGTTTCAGTCATTTTTGTTGAGTGGAGTATGATTAATTATTTTCATATTTAATGTCAAACACTAATACAATAAATACAACCTTTAATTCTGAGTATTTTAGTAGGAATAGTCTTTATTTTTCACAGAGAAAAATAACTTCAAACTCAATTTGTCGCATTAATTTTTTTCCAAACAAAATAAGTATTTAGAAAAAATAAGCTCATAAATAAAAAATAATTCCATTCAATGATGATTCTAGTATTCCAAGTTGTTAATTGTAGGAATCGATTAGTGAATAAAAATAAAACAAAACCAAAAATCAAAACCAAAAAACTATGGTAAAAAGTGACCTTAATAGCCTGAAAATATACTATAACCTGATAATCGTCTTTTATTTTCATGTAAGATAATGCGATGAAGAACTGAGAAAATACTAAGCTAATAATGTAGATAAATATTCCACCTCTTCTCATAAATTTCCAAACTTCCGACCCCTCCACTCCTAGAAAGAGAATATAAATCAAGAAGCAGCTGAGGCTATGAAGATTTCTTCGCAGGATTTATTAGAAAATAAAATTATTGAT
>AQUE01000045.1 GCA_000371845.1 alpha proteobacterium SCGC AAA280-P20 | reverse complement strand
TTTGGTGCTGAATCCATATCTGTTACTGAATTTTTTAAATTTGATATTATAGAATTTAACTTTTCAGAATAAGGTCTTGCATTCTCTGCGTTTTGTTGTGCTTTTCTAAGTTTAGCTGCAGCAACCATTTTCATAGCTTTTGTTATTTTTTGAGTAGATTTAACGCTACTAATTCTATTTCTTAAAAACTTTAAACTAGCCATTATTTTTGAAAACCTCTCTTAAAGTCAGTAATAAATATTTTTAACTTTTCTTCATTTGATTCATCAATTTTTCCTGAAGATTTAATGTTATTTAAAATATCAGGAGCTTCTGATTTTATTTTTGATAAAAGTTTCTTTTCAAAAGATTTAATCTGATTAAGTTCAACATCGTCCAAAAAACCTCTTACTCCTGAAAAAATTGATACGACCTGTTCTTCTACTTTTAAAGGTGAGTACTGGTCTTGTTTTAATAATTCTGTTAATTTTGATCCACGATTTAATAATTTTTGAGTGGCAAGATCTAAGTCTGATCCAAACTGAGCAAATGCAGCCATTTCACGATATTGAGCAAGTTCAAGTTTAATTGAACCAGAAACTTGTTTCATTGCTTTGATTTGCGCTGCTGATCCAACCCTAGAAACCGATATACCCACGTTAACAGCAGGTCTAACTCCTTTATAAAAAAGTTCTGTTTCTAAGAATATTTGT
>AQUE01000044.1 GCA_000371845.1 alpha proteobacterium SCGC AAA280-P20 | reverse complement strand
TTCAGGGCTTATTTAACAAACTTGTTTTTGTTAAGATTTAAATTGCGACGCACAAAAAGTTGCAATTAATCCTGCGATACCCAAGAATGAAAAAGCTAAAATCCAGTTCGTTTCTGAATTGATAGGCTGATGATTATTTGTAATATCAATAATAAATCCAAAGACAGCAGGCGTTATAGATCCAAATCCAATTCCTAAAATAGAACGATAAGCAACAGTTCTGCCCACGCAATATTTTGGAGTACTCTCGGTTAATGCAGCAGTCAAAACTCCAGAATCTCCAATTGCAAAGAAACTATAAAAAATAGAAATTATAACGATTAAAAACAAATCTAATTCTGCCGTCCAGCCAATTAAAAAAGATATAATTGCGCTAAATAAAGAAAAAGAAATTAAAATTTTTTTTCTTCCTAAATTATCAGAAAGATATCCAGCAATCACCGAGGAGAACACTCCAGATAAATGGATCGAAAAACCAACAATAATCCCAACACTTACAGTTGAGATAGATATTTTATTTAGAATTATAACGCTTAAAAAAACTGGTAACCAAGACCATAGGCCAAATAATTCAATGGCATGAGCCGTATATCCCGTTATCAAAAATTTTGTTTTTCTATTTTGATTTAAAGAAAATTTTTTATTTAATTCTGAAAATTTATATTTTTTTATTAAATCTTCAGGGCTTATTTAACAAACTTGTTTTTGTTAAGATTTAAATTGCGACGCACAAAAAGTTG
>AQUE01000043.1 GCA_000371845.1 alpha proteobacterium SCGC AAA280-P20 | reverse complement strand
TAGTAGGACCTTCTGGTTCTGGAAAATCTACGCTTTTACATATTTTAGGATTACTTGAGACTGTTGATCAAGGTGAATATTTCTTTAACGATGTTAACTTAATTAATTTAAAAGATAATAAAAAAACGATTTATAGAAGAAAAAGTATTTCAATAGTTTATCAATTTAATAATTTGATTTCTGATCTTCGAGCAGTAGATAACGTTATTCTTCCTTTATTAATTAATAATTTAGATAAGAATGAATCTTTTAATAAAGCTGAAAGCTTACTTTCAAAACTTGGTTTAAAAGAAAGATTAAATCATTACCCTCATGAATTATCAGGTGGAGAGCAGCAGCGTGTTGCAATCGCAAGAGCTTTAATAAATGAGCCTGAACTTATTTTGGCAGATGAACCAACAGGCAATTTAGATAGCAAAACCGCAAATGAAGTCTTTGAAATACTTTTAAGTTTAAAATCAAAAGAAAGATTAATTGTTTTTGCAACTCACAATAGAGAATTATCAGATAAAGCAGATATTCAGTTAGCTATTCAAGATTCTAATGTTAGAATTTTGAAATAGAAAAATGAGTCTCAAAGATATTACTTTTAACCACTTTAAAATTCACACTCAGTATTCAATCTGCGAAGGAGCAGTTAAAATTGAGGACTTAGCAAAGTATGCAAAACTTTCAAAATTTTTATCCCTTGGAATATCTGACTCTTACAATTTAAGTGGAGCTTTAGAGTTTTCAGAGGAATTATCAAAAGTAGGTGTCCATC
>AQUE01000042.1 GCA_000371845.1 alpha proteobacterium SCGC AAA280-P20 | reverse complement strand
TGATCAAACCATATGATTCAATCTCAACTAACTGATCTTCAGTGAGATTACTTGCAGATAATAACTCAGCACGGGTTAAGCGAAGATCATTTTCGGTATTAAATTGTTCAGCAGTAAGTACTCCCTCATTGGAGGCTAATCTAGGAGATGCAATTCCTCCGACTACTTTTGCTGGAACCAAACCACGGTCCATGGCATCTAAATTCTCTTTGATTACCTTTAATGGTAAATACTGATCACGTTGGGCAAGTAATACGAAACGGAGTCTTTCTAAATCATTGGTTGTAAATTTACGATAACCACTTGGTGTTCTTTGCGGTTCAATTAAACCTTCTGATTCTAAAAACCGTATCTTTGAGATCGTAATATCAGAAAATTCAGTGCGCAATCGCGATAATACTTCACCAATACTCAGATATGCCCGTGCTGGAACATTCATTACTTATCCCCTATGAAAAGTGTTAGGTGAAATTTACCAATTTGTACTTCATCTCCTGATTGAATTTGAGCATCTCGAACGGCTATCGCGTTCAAATAAGTTCCATTTAAGCTTCCAAGATCTTTGATTCGATATCCATCATTTTTGCTGATTAAAGCGTGGGATCTTGAAACAGTTATGTCGTCGAGGTGTATCTCATTATTAATATCCCGGCCAATCTTAGTTTCAGCCGCATCGAGCAGAAATCTTGAACCAACACCCGCACCTTTTAGTACAAAGAGAATTCCTTGACCTTTTGGTAGATTGTTCAAAACATTTCGTTGTTCATCAGAT
>AQUE01000041.1 GCA_000371845.1 alpha proteobacterium SCGC AAA280-P20 | reverse complement strand
AACTGCGAATATCATTTCCTAAAAAATTCACATCAGAATTAACAATAACGATACAATTTAACCTTGGAAAATGAAAACCTTTAGAAATTAATTGAGTTCCTACAATGATATTAATTTTTCCATCTTGAATTCTCTCAAAAATCTTTTTTGTACTATCGTCGTTATGAATAAAATCACTTGAAAATAACTCAATTTTTTTATCAGGAAAAATTTCCTTAACTTCCTCAAATATTTTTTCAACACCTAAACCATAAAAAGAAAATTTACAATTATCTCCGTCTTTACATTTTCTTTCCAATGAAGCTTGGTGATCACAATAGTGACAAATTAATTTATTAGTTTCCTTGTGATAAATTAGTGAAACTGAACAATGAGGGCAATTAAAACGGTATCCACACTTTGAACAAATAACAAATGTTGAATATCCTCTTCTGTTTAAAAAAAATAAAATTTGATTTCCTTTTTCTAAAATATTTTTAAGTTCTGGTATAATAGAGGGTGAAATAAATTTAGATTTAATAGGAGGATTTTTTTTTAGATCTACAAATTTAACTTCAGGTAATTCAGCATCGTTATATCTTTTATCTAAACTAATATAAGAAAATTTTTTATTTACTGTATTGTAATAAGTCTCGAGAGATGGTGTTGCCGAAACTAAAATGACTGATATTTTTTTTATGGAGGCCATTAACACGGCCATGTCTCTAGCATTATAAATTACTTGATCTTCTTGCTTGTAAGATTGGTCATGCTCTTCATCAATAATAATTAAACCTAATTTTTTAA
>AQUE01000040.1 GCA_000371845.1 alpha proteobacterium SCGC AAA280-P20 | reverse complement strand
CAAAATACTTTTTTTCAAATGGAAATAGTAAAAGTAAATGATCAATAAATTTATATAAATTTTTTTTTCTATTTTCTCTCCACGCCCAGACTTGTGGAGCAACTAAATGAATTTTTTTTATTTTATTATTTATATTTTTAACTTTATTTAAAATCCTAAAAGAAAAATCAGGAGAATCGATTGAAAAAATAACGTCAGGATTAAATTCTAATATTTTTTTTACAGTTAAGTTAATTTTAGCTTTAATGGAAAATATATTCTTTAAAACATCAATAAATCCCATATAGGCAATATCCTTAATATCAAATATACATTCAATTTTTTCTGATTTTATATTTTCTCCTCCTATTGCTAAAAATTGAATATCAAAATTTTTTTCTTTTAACTTTTTAATAACTAGAGATCCAATTTTATCACCCGAAGACTCTCCAGTAATAATAAATATTTTTTTAGACAATTTATAAAGAAATAATAAAAAAATTATTTTTTTTAGTTAAATTTATAATTTTATCTTTATCTAAGATAATATTCTGAGATCTTTTTACGGCAATTCCTTTAATATTTGCCTTAATACAATTTTTAATAGTATCTAAACCTATGGTTGGTAGATCCACTCTGAGATCTTGGTTGGCTTTGGGAAATTTGATTAAAATTGACTTATTTTTTAATCTATATTTTTTTAACAAATGTGATGATCTTTTAATAGTTTCGTCAGTGCCTTCTGGCCCTTCTATTGCAAGAACGTAACCATTATTTATTACTACCGATTGACCTATATCAAATTTACTTAACGATTTAATAATATTAACTCCTTTTGTAATACTGTTTTTATCTAAATTATTGATTTTTACTTTATTAATACTGCTGTCCTTAAAA
>AQUE01000039.1 GCA_000371845.1 alpha proteobacterium SCGC AAA280-P20 | reverse complement strand
CGTCGACTGTAGAAGATTATAAAAAAATAGGTATCTTACCAGAGGCTTTAAGAAATTATTTGTTGAGACTAGGATGGTCTTATAAAGATAAAGAAATTTTTTCAGAAGAAGAAAGTATAGAATTTTTTAATTTAAAAAATATTGGAAAATCTCCATCAAAATTAGATTTTGATAGAATTAAATCTATCAATGAATTTTATATAAAATCAACTAAAGATGAAACGTTGTTAGAAAAATTAATTAATTATTCTGAATTATTTAAAGAAAAAATTCCAAAACAATTTCACGAAACAATTAAAATAAATTTATTTTTTTTAAAAAATAAATCAAAATCATTAGAAGATATATACAATAACTCAAAATATATATTTTCTTATGAACTAAAAGAAGATCAAATACAAAAAATAGACAAATCTAAATTGACTATTATAAAAAATATTCATTCTCTAATAAAAAAAGAAAAAAACATCAGTAAAGATTATTTAAAAAAAATTTTTGATAAAATTATAGAAACTGAAAAAATTAATTTTAAAGATCTTGGTCAACCTTTAAGAATTATATTAACAGGTTCTGAATATGGTCCGGCCATATATGATATAGCTAGTTCTTTAGGTTTAAATGAATTTTTAAACCGATTAGAGCTATTTTTTTCAAAAATAGACAAAAATATTAAAAACTGATAACTAAATTTTATGTCAGACAAATGTTTTATAGAAATAGAAGGCAAAAAATTCGAACTTCCTGTTAAAAAAGGTACGGTTGGTCCTTCAGTAATAGATGTTCGTGATCTTTATAAAAACACCGGCCATTTTACTTTTGATCCTGGTTTTACATCTACTGCAAGTTGCCAATCAAATATTTGCTATATTGATGGTGATAAAGGAACTCTTTTATATAGAGGATATGAAATTGAAAAATTATCTGAAAAAAGTTCATTTTTAGAAGTTGCTTATCTATTAATCAAAGGTGATCTTCCAAACAAAGATCAATTCAATGAATTTTCTGAT
>AQUE01000038.1 GCA_000371845.1 alpha proteobacterium SCGC AAA280-P20 | reverse complement strand
TCAATTTTAGATTTTATTGTTTCAATATCTAAAGGTTCGTCAGCTGCAAATAAAATAGCCTCGACCAATCTTTTTGCATCTTTATTTTTATTCAACATTATTATCTAGCTTTTATTAATATTTTATCAAAAATTTTTTTTTGCATAATTGATAACTTCCCTTCTCTAACTAATTCTAAACTGCCAGCAAATGTTCCTGCTAATCCTGATTTTTTTAAGCTTTTTGAACCAGAAAATGATCCTGGTACTACATCCTTAATATCTCTCCAGTCGGATAGTTCTTTAAGTAAACTTGTAATTTTTTTTATAGCCTCTTCCATTGTATAAACTGGTAATTTTGAAATATTCATAATAGAAAAATTTTGTTTTCTTTTTATTTCAGCATAAGACTTAATAAGTTCGTAAAGAGAAACAGCATACTTAGAAGTAGAAATTTTTTTAATACCTTCACGAATACCTTTTGTAAAAATATCTCTTCCTAATTGCTTCTGCGAAACAAGTTTGTCAGAAAGAAATCTAATTGCCTCTAATTTTCTTAATTGTAATTTTAGTTTTTCAGCCATTTGGATAGCTGAAAAATCATCCTCAAAATCATCTGGCAATAATAATCTAGATTTTAAATAAGCTAGCCATGTTGCCATGACCAAAAAATCAGCTGCTAATTCTAAATTTTTTTTAATATTATTTATAAATTTTAAATATTCATCAGCTAACTGAACAATAGAAATTTTCATGAGATCAACTTTTTGAGATTTAGCTAAATCTAAAAGAAGGTCTAAAGGTCCTTCGTAATTATCTATATTCAGATTAAATTTATCTTCCGTCTGCTCTACCTTTTCGACTGAAAGAGATTTTAATTCAACAATGGTATCCATTTAATTTATTTAACTGATTCTTTAGTTAAATTTATTAAAATTTGCCTTAATTTTTTGTGTTATTCTGTAGGTAAAATTATCGATTTCTGGAACGACCAACGACAGTTTCTTCATTTCATCTATATTTCCACTGCAATGCAATAATAAGTTACAACCTGCGTCTAAGCTCAATTTAGCATTT
>AQUE01000037.1 GCA_000371845.1 alpha proteobacterium SCGC AAA280-P20 | reverse complement strand
CCAGCAAAGATTTCATCTGTGATATTTAATCTTTTGAAATCACTTTCAATAATCTTAATTTTAAGAGGTTTTGCACGTGTTTGAATAACCGCTTTAACATGAGGATGTAACTCCGAATCTATTAAGAAAGCAGCATCATCACTTCCTTGCCATACTCGGCGGGCCAAAGTCATCGCTTCAGCAGCAGCAGTTGCTTCATCAAGCATGGAGGCATTGGCAATTGCAAGACCAGTTAAATCTGTGACCGCTGTTTGAAATGCAAAGATTGCTTCTAATCTTCCTTGACTGATTTCAGGTTGATAAGGAGTGTATGCGGTGTACCAACCAGGATTTTCTAATACGTTTCTTAAAATAACTGCCGGAGTCTTCGTTCCGTAATACCCAGCCCCTATGAAATTTCTTTTAATTATATTTTTTGACGCGATTTTCTTGATTTCACTCAATGCCTGACTCTCAGAAACTCCGATCGGTACAGATTTCTCAATTTCACCTTTTATGTGGATATTCGCTGGCACAACAGCTTTAATGAATGAATCTAAATCTTCATAACCGAGCTCTAACAGCATGGTTTGAATTTGGTAATGATTAGGACCGACATGGCGATCTACGAAATCAGATCTATGTTCCATCACTCCCCCAAATTACTTGTTGTCTAGGGAAGTATTTTAGTTGGTTTAAGCGCCTTTGAGCTTTCTACGTTGAGCTAACTCATCGTTAGATTCACCACTTACCACGAGGGATCCATCCTCAAGGCTCTCACCCTGCAGCAATGAAAGGGAGCCTTCAACTTCACTCCAAACTTTACCGATAGCAATACCAAACACTCCTTGACCACCTTGAAGAAGATCTACGATTTCATCAGGGCTAGTGCACTCATAAATTGATGCACCATCGCTCATTAATGTGATCGACTCTAAATCTGAAACACCTCTTGAACGCAAATGTTCAACAGCGGTACGAATATTTTGAAGAGACACACCTGTATCTAAAAGCCGTTTAACAATTTTTAAAACCAAGATATCTCTAAAACTATATAGACGTTGGGAACCTGAACCAACAGCTCCTCTAAC
>AQUE01000036.1 GCA_000371845.1 alpha proteobacterium SCGC AAA280-P20 | reverse complement strand
AAAGCGTAGATTTGCCAGAACCAGAAGGTCCTACTAATGATACAATGTTATTTTTGCTTAAAGATAAATTAACACCATTTAAGACTTGAATATTTTTACTAGCATCAATGTATTTCTTTTGAATATTTTTTAACTTTAAAAAATTATCAGTCATATTTTAATCCTTTGATTGGATTAAGTTTAGATGCTGAAATTGCAGGATACAAACTTGCAAAAAAAGTAATCAATACTGAAAAGAAGCAGATAATAAGAACTGACTTATAATCTATTAATGATGGCATCTTGCTTAAAAAATAAATCTCAGGAGGAAAAACTCTCACTTGAAAAACAAAGCTTACAAATTGTCTAATAGCTTCAATGTTATGAGCAAAAACTATGCCAAGAATTACTCCAAATATAGTTCCAGTAATTCCAATAAACGATCCCATAATAAAAAATATTTTTGATATTGAAAACTTAGACATTCCAAGGGTATTAAAAATTGCAATCTCTTTAGTTTTATTTTTAACTAAGATGGTCATTCCAGTTACAATATTAAATGCAGCAACAATAATAATAAGGGTTAAAATAATAAACATCACATTACGCTCAACTAACAATGCATCAAAGAATGTTTGGTTATTATCTATCCAAGTTGTGAAGTAATAATTTTGAAAATTTTTCTGTAATTCTTTTTTATAAAGATCTACGTTATTAACGTCCTTAATTTTAATATCTACTGAGATAAGATTTTTATTATTTTTAATAAATTCTAAAGCATCGTTATAGGGAATAAAAACGTAGTTATAATCTAACTCCGATACTCCGCTTGAGAACGTAGAGGCTACTTTATATGTAAATTGTTGGGGTAATTTTCCAAATGGTGTTGAAACATTATTTGCAGAAAGCACATTAATCTTATTGTTTTTTGCAATTCCAAGCTTATCTGCTAATGCAGTGCCTATGATAACAGAGCCCTTATCATACCCAGACAGCTCCTTAATAAACTCATCTTTAAGCAAATCTTCTTTATTAATTCCAATAATTCCAATTCCAGAATTACTTCTTTCTGAAACTAACAAACCTTGAGCCTTAATAA
>AQUE01000035.1 GCA_000371845.1 alpha proteobacterium SCGC AAA280-P20 | reverse complement strand
CCAAAGTTCAAAGAACACAACAATCATTGCTATAACAGTTGCTGTCCAAAAATGTGGGATTAAATATGGAAGTGCATGACCTAAACCACCAACGGCTGTCATCACTCCAGCTGCAATACCGCGTTTAAGAGGAGAGCCTCTTCCTGAAATTGCGCCATCATCAGAAACAGCTTCAGTTAGCCCCATAGATATTCCAGCACCAATAGATGCCGCAAAACCCACAATAAAAGTTGTCCAAGTATTTTGTGTTGCAAACGCTGTTGCAAAAATTGGAGCTAATGTTGAAACGGAGCCATCCATTAATCCAGCTAAACCGGGTTGCACCCATGTTAAAATAAATTGTCTTTTAGAAGTTCTCTCTTCAATTTCTTTTGCATCGCCACTCGCATGTGATTCTATTAATTTATCCGCAACAGAAGAGTGGCCAGCTTCAGCTGCCGCAAGGTCACCAAGTAACTTTCTAGTTCCTGCATCTGTTGTCGCTTGAGCTGCTTTTATGTAAAAATTATAAGCATCTCTTTCCATCATTTCAGATTCCAATCTAATCCTATCAACGCTTAGATTTTTTATTAGCCATACTGGTTTTCGTGCGTAAAAACCTGAAACGTGCTCTCTTCTAATAAGAGGAATGTTCTCACCAAATCTTGATTGAAATTTATCAATTAGAATCTTTCTATGACCGTCCTCAACTCTTGCCATATCTAAAAAGATTTTCGCAGAATCTGGATAGTCTTTTTTTAAATTTTCAGCGTAGCTTCTATAAATCGAAGCATCATCTTCTTCAGAAGAAATTGCTAATGCCAATATTTCTTTTTCAGAAAGGTCTGAAAATCTTCTTCTATAACTAAATCCAGGTATCATTAATATTAATTACTAATTTTAAATTTATAAATTAGATTACTTTTAGTTCACGTAAGCCTGCATAAAAATCTTTTGCACCTTCATAGCCAAAGTAAACCGAAAGCATTAATAGTAGAATACTTGAAATTCTAAAGAAAGTTCCCATAGGAATAATTTTAGTAATTTTATTTAGACCAAAATAAATAAATACTAGAGCCAACGTTCCCGTAATTGCTCCAGCAATCACAGGTACCGTACTGTAAATTGTAGAAGTAAATAAAGCGGCATAAAATAAAACCACTTC
>AQUE01000034.1 GCA_000371845.1 alpha proteobacterium SCGC AAA280-P20 | reverse complement strand
AAACAACAATGGGCGGTGAGGCGATGTGACATTTAAAGTCCCAAACAACTGTTGCGAAAAGGGCAGCGGGGCGAGTAATTGGGAGATAAATGCCTTAAGAAAGGGAACAAAATTAAATGCAAATTCGTATGAAGGCAATCTGTTCTCACGTCTTGGTCGGAAGACTAAGAGAGTAAGAAGGACGAGTGTAGCTGCAACTAAGCCAACAAAAAATAGAGACTTTAATTTGTCTTTTGGCAAAGTTCTAGATGAGTCAAAAGCAAGCAGTAGTAGCACTGGAGATAGAATCAAGGAATATTCGTAGGTTGTAAAGCAGAGAAAAGAAAGCACCATCAGTATTAACAAGTTAGACAAATTCTTAGAATGCCTGGACCATTCTAAAGAATCTATCGCTAATGAAATCAATAATAAAAGTATCATTGTCAATGGCAATAAAAAACTAAACGCAAAATATGGATCAAAATCATGACGCACTTGCACTAAAACTGTTGAGAGTAAAATAGAAGGCGCAAAAAGTGTGGGACTCTTGAGTTTTCGTGAAATCGTTGAAGCTATCAAAATAACAAGAATTATCATGCTTATTAACTGGACTAATTTATAGATTTGAAGACTCGTGATAAATATGAATGCACCCCGGCTAACTGCAACAGCAGTTGGGAAGAATCGCCCCTGTCCTTTTATCCACCCATTCGTCCAAAGCTCAGTTTGTTCGATCCAAGATTGAAACCCACTAGAGCCGTTTAGGTACTTAGTCCAGTATGGAACGAGGCTATTTGGCCCATCATCTGCAGCGTATCCTCCATTCCAAACTCCCCAGTTGACCAAGACAAAGACCGCAATGGCACCAATGTTTCTTTTGGAGAAATCCTTATAATAGTTTCGCGACATTGCTTTGATCACAGACTGCACTATACTTTAAAGTGGTGAAGACCACGGGTAAACCTCAAGTTTATCGCTATGAAAAACATAGATGGGATAAAAGTGACCTTGCAAAAGAGGTTCAAACAATCTGATGTCCCAAATCCAAGGAAATCAGTCAAGGTATTAACTCGATTACTTATCGTTTTGATTTCCCTGTTTATTGGGATATTTGCCTTTCATGAATCACCAAGATATTTTCTTAACAATAGAATTCCCCTTGGCGGTGATGGGGCTTCGACCGGCTTCTATATCCGTTTAGTTCTTGAGGCTTCATGGCTTGATGCATTCACTCAACACATTCACTCAGTTCAATTT
>AQUE01000033.1 GCA_000371845.1 alpha proteobacterium SCGC AAA280-P20 | reverse complement strand
TCAAAATTAAAAAAATCTTTTATTTTGAAAAAACTCTTAAAAGCGAAAAAGGAAGACGTCTCAGATCACATTAATTTTTAGGTAATCCATGTCATTAAAAATAATTTTCATGGGAACACCTGAGTTTGCTGTTCCTGCATTAAAAGTATTGCTTAAAGAAAAATTAGATATTGTTCATGTTTATACGCAATCACCAAAGAAATCTAATAGAGGTTTAAAAATTGAAAAAACTCCAGTTCATTTAGAGGCAGAAAAGAATAATTTAAAAGTTCATCATCCAAGCTCATTAAAAAATGAAGGAGAATTAGATTTTTTTAAAAAAATAAATCCTGATTTAGTAATCGTTGTTGCCTATGGACAAATTATTCCTGAAAATTTTTTAAATTTATCGAAGAAAGGATTTATTAACATTCACGCATCTCTATTGCCTTACTGGAGAGGAGCCGCACCTATTCAAAGAGAAAAAGGGTTAGACTCAGGACCTGTAATGCTCTCTGAGAAGTTAGAGATTAATAGTCATTTAAATTATGGTTTATTAAGTGACCAGTTGTCGATTTTGGGCTCTAAATTAATCATCAAGGCCATTAATCTAATAGATAAAGATAAAGCTAAATTTGAAGAACAAGATCACACAAAAGCTACTCATGCCAAAAAAATTACCCGTGAAGATGAAGAAATTAATTGGAATAATAATGCAGATAAAATCGTACAACAAATCAATGCACTAAATCCAACACCAGGAGCTTGTTTTAAATTTAAAAATGAAAGAATAAAGATTTGGAAAGCAGAAGTTACAGATCAAAAAGGAAAAATTGGCACAACAATTAATGACAATCTTTTAATTGCCTGTAAAGATTTTGCAATACAAGTTCTAGAAATACAAAGACCAGGAAAGAAAATTCAAAAAGCAAAAGAATTTTTATTAGGCTATAAAATTCCTAAAGCATCACAACTGATTTAAATGCCAAGATTGAAATGCATAGTGGAATATGACGGCACTCATTTTGTAGGCTGGCAAAGACAATTAAACGGTAGATCAGTTCAAGAAGCAATTGAACAGGCAATTGAGAAGGTAGCCGAAGAAAAAATAACAATTTTTGGTGCAGGAAGAACAGACGCAGGCGTTCATGCAGTTCATCAAGTTTTTCATTTTGATTTTAATAAAGACATTGATGCTAAAAAAATTACTGATGCTTTAAATTTTCATTTAAAAAATGAATCTATTAGTATTTTAAAAACGGAATTAACAACCGATGATTTTGATGCACGACGAGATGCTAAATTAAGAATTTATAAATATGTAATTATCAATCGGGATTCCCCATTATCCATAGAAAAAAATAGAGCATGGCAATTAAAAATAAAACTTGATGAAAAAAAAATGAATGATGCTGCACAAACTTTAATAGGAACTCATGATTTTACA
>AQUE01000032.1 GCA_000371845.1 alpha proteobacterium SCGC AAA280-P20 | reverse complement strand
TAGAAAAGTTGTTTTTGCAGCAAACTCATTGGTGGGCGACCAGATCGATCAAGCGCTGCTGAATGCTGTTCATTTTGAACTCCTATGGCTACTTAATAAGAGAAGCTATTATGCGCAAATCACAGCAGAAGATAATAAGAGAATTGAGATGCTGGAGTCTCGATGGCAGATTCTGAGCAAAAATAATTAATTGACCTTAAAATCTGGCCAAGACATAGCCTTTAGTGAGTGCGATCAAATCGTCATTTACGGGGCAAATGGTTGGCTCGGACGAAGCGCAATTGATTTTATCTCCTCTAACTTAGCGCACAGGGTCGGAGAAAAGACCCTGCTTATTGGCTCAAAATCTGGCAATTTGCAGATAAACAATGAGAAATTTGAAATCGTTGATCCAAAAATTGGCTATACAAAAATACGACACAATGCAATTTTTTTTAATGCCGCGTTTCTTCGCCGAGAATTCTTGTCAGAAATGTCAACTGAAGAATACCGACTCAAGAATGAAGAGCTTACCGCTTTACCAAAAATGGCGATAGCCGAGAAGAATTTGTTTAGCTTTATTAATCTTTCAAGTGGTGCTGCACGCGATTCGGACAGTGAAACAACACCCAAAACCGTCGATGAGTACTCAAAATTAAAAAAGAAATTAGAAGTAGAATACTTGGAATCGTGTGGTCAAAGTGGGTCAGCTTTCGTAAATTGTCGGATTTTTTCTTTGACAGGGCGACACATTAATGAGTTTAAAAACCTAGCCCTAAGTTCATTTATAAGTCAAGCAAAAAATACTAATCAAATTGAGGTTAATTCACCCTTAACGAAGAGAACTTATGTTGATGCAACCAGTCTTGCCGGGACTCTTCTCCGTGTAGCTGCTTTCGGAAAGAATGCAAATTTTGATAGTGGTGGGCAACTCGTTTCAATGCGTGAATTAGCCGAAACGGTGTTATCTGTTTTGGGAAAAAATAAATCCGCGGTTATAACTGGAAAGTATGAATCACCTGATTACTTTGGTAACTTTGAGAAGTTTAATTCTATATCGTCGGAGATTGGTGAAGAGTTTCTTACGATTGAAGATCAAATTATGAGAACAATAGATGCGTTTATTTGATCGATAGAAAATTCTTTATTTGATTTAGAGTTAATTCTCTTGGGTTTTGTGACTGATATTGCTTGAACCAACTCGTAGTGAGGTTGATGGAAGCGTTAAAATTAAGTTTGTCTGCCCATCCAAGTTCTGTTCTAGCCTTGCTCGAATCAAGGAGCAGATACCCAGCTTCATGAGGTTGCTCCGTGTGCTCTTGCTTCCAAACCTGCTTCTGTTGATCAAGTTCCCACGCTTTAGAAAAAGACTCCACCAAGTCTAGAACACTATGCTTTTCATCGAGGGATGGCCCAAAGTTCCATACACCTGAAATTCCATCCGAAAGCATTTTACTAACTAATCTTTGATAACCATTTAAGCAATCTAACACGTGCTGCCAAGGGCGGATCGCGTCCGGGTACCGCAATGTGGGTATTTGATTTGATGAGTATGCATTGACTAAGTCCGGAATGATTCGGTCTGAAGCCCAGTCTCCACCTCCAATCACGTTACCCGCACGGGCAATCGATACAGGTGTGGTGGCAAAACTCTTCACCCAAGATTGTGCTGCGATATCTGCT
>AQUE01000031.1 GCA_000371845.1 alpha proteobacterium SCGC AAA280-P20 | reverse complement strand
AAAGGATCTATAAGTTTACTTATAACAGGCGATGAAGAAACTATTGCAATTAACGGAACAAAAAAAGTTATAGAAAAATTAATACAAAAAAAAGAAAAAATTAATTTTTGTATAGTTGGCGAGCCTACAAATGAAAATAAGCTCGGCGAAATGATTAAAATTGGCAGAAGAGGAAGTATTACGGGACATTTAACAATTATAGGCACGCAAGGACATGTTGCTTATCCTCACTCTTCTAATAACCCCTCTACAATTATAGTAGAAGTTTTAAATAAAATAAAAAAACTAAAACTAGATAGAGGTAATAAAGATTTTGAACCTTCAAATCTTGAGATTACAAAGATTACTATTGATAACACTGCTGATAACGTAATTCCTGCAGAAGCAAAAGCTTCCTTCAACATAAGATTTAATAATTTACACACATCAAGCTCTCTTAAGAATAAATTAAACAAAATTTTTTCTTCTTCCGTTAAAAAATCTAAAGCAAGTTACAAAATTAAATATCATGTTTCAGGAGAATCTTTTTTAACAAAGCCTAATAAAACTGTTTATATGATTAAAAATGTTATAAAAAAAAGTACAAAAGTTAATCCAGTTCTATCAACATCTGGTGGGACTTCCGATGCTCGTTTTATAAAAAAAATTGCTCCTTGCATTGAATTTGGTTTAATTGCAAAAACTATTCATCAAGTAGATGAAATGGCTAGAGTTGCTGATTTAAAAAAATTAAAAAATATATATTTAGATATTCTTGTTAATTACTTTAAGTGACAACCTGCATATTTACTGCCGATGCTTCTACTCAACATGACACGGGTCCTGGTCATCCAGAATGTCCTGAACGAATTCCATCAATTATAAATGGTTTAAAAAGAATACAATCTAAAAACTTAATCTGGAAAGACGTTGGCTCTTTTGATGAAAAATATATCAAACTAACTCATTCAGAAAAATATTTAGAAAAAATTAATCAATCATTCCCTAAAGAAGGTTTAGATTTTCTTGATGGGGATACGATTGTCTCCAAGGGCAGTAAAAAGGCAGCGTATGATGCAGTTTCATCAATTATCAATGCGATTGATGCGGTTATGAATAAAGAATTTAATAATGCTTTTTGTGTTGTCAGACCACCTGGGCACCACGCTGAAAAAGAACAGGCCATGGGATTTTGTATATTTAACAACGTTGCGGTGGGAGCAACTTATTTATTAGAAAAATATAAATTGAATAAAGTGGCAATCATTGACTTTGATGTTCATCATGGAAACGGTACGCAAGATATTTTTTATAATGAAAAAAAAGTTTTATATATTTCATCGCATCAATTTCCATTTTATCCAGGCACAGGCTCTGAAGATGAGACTGGAAAATATGATAATATTTTAAATATTCCTCTAAAAGCAGAAACCAGTTCTAAAGAATTCTTTGATAGTTATAAGAAAGTTTATGACAAATTAAATGAATTTAAACCTGAATTTATATTATTATCAGCTGGTTTTGATGCTCACAAAAATGATCCTTTAGCTAACATTAATTTAGAATCTAAAGACTATTACACTCTAACCAAAGAAATTATGAAAATTGCAAAACAAATCTGTGAAAATAAAATTGTTTCAATTTTAGAAGGCGGATACAATCTTGCAGCTATTCAAGAAAGCGCCAAGTATCACGTTGAAGCTTTATTAGAAGTTTAAATTAATAAATAATATTCTCTAAATACAATCCTGCAGCTGGTGCTGGGGAAGCACATTTAAAACGATCTTTAGAATTTAATGCATCTAGCAAATCTTTTTTTGTCCATTTATTTTCGCCTACAAGCTTTATACATCCCATCATAGAACGAACTTGGTGTTGTAAAAAAGACTGCGATTCAAAATAACTATAAATGTAATCATTTTTTCTAAATATATTTATTTTCTCCATAGT
>AQUE01000030.1 GCA_000371845.1 alpha proteobacterium SCGC AAA280-P20 | reverse complement strand
CCTTTTATAGTTAGGCCTTTGTCTTTTAAAAGATATTGAATTTTTTTCAAAAGCTTAACATTCTCAGCTGTGTAATATCTTCTACCTTTGGCTCTTAATTTTGGCTTTAATTGAGGAAACTCTTTTTCCCAAAATCTTAAAATATAAGTTTTTGCTTTTCCCGTTTCTAACTCAATAAGATTTAATTCTTTAGCTACTTCCCCTATTGTTTTTAAAGCTTCAGCTGTCTTCTCCGACATTTATATTTTTATTAATTTTATTTTTTAAAATTTTAGAAGGTTTAAAAGTAACTACTGTCCTACTAGATATGACTTTTTGTTCTTTAGTCTTTGGATTTCTGCCTATTCTTTCATTTTTATGACGAATATTAAAAGAGCCAAAATTAGCTATTTTAACTTTGTTCTTTTTTTCAAGTTGTAACGTAATAAATTCAAAAATATCATCAATAAAGTTTGAAGCTTCGACTTTAGAAATTCCTAGTTCCTTGTAAACTAGATCGGACAAATATTGTCTTGTGATAGTAGTTGTCACAAATATTTATTTATAAATTTTTTTGTATTTGTTCCTGCAAATTACCATTTAAAATATCATAGCACAATTTAATAGAATGATAAAAACCAATGTAATCTGTGCCACCATGACTTTTTACAACCGGTGATGTTAGTCCTAAAAATATACCACCATTATATTTTCTTGGATCTAAATCATTTTTAATGCTGTTAAAAATTTTAAATGACAATAAATAAATAAATTTTGAATACCAGGAAGTTAAAAACTTTTCTTTAACCAGAGCTGCGATATATTTTGCAGTTCCTTCAGCTGTTTTTAAAGCTATGTTTCCTGAAAATCCATCCGTAACAATCACATCTACATTGCCATCTTTTATATGGTTTCCTTCTATGAAACCGCTAAACGAAAAACTATCACTATTCATCTGTCTTAGTTCCAGCAAAGTTTTTTTCAGCAAATCACTTCCTTTACTGTCTTCACTACCAATATTTAATAATGCAACTGTTGGTTTTTCTTTTTTAAAAACGGCTCTATACAAAGCTGACCCTAATTTAGAAAAATCTACTAAATTTTTTATACTACAATCAATATTTGCCCCTAAATCTAAAACTACACTTAATCCCTTATGAGAGGGCCACATAGAAGCTAAGGCTGGCTTATCAATTCCATTAATAGTTTCTAGAATTAATCTAGACATAACAAGTAAGGCCGCCGTATTTCCTGCTGATATAGCAATGTCTGCATTTTTATTTTTTAATGCGGTTAACGCCAACCACATACTAGAATTTTTTCCATTTTTTACAGCTTCTAATGGAGATTCATTGTCTAAAACTTTTTCATTTGTATGAACAATAGTGCTTGAGGGTCCAACTAAAGGATATTTTTCTAAGATAGGATTTATTAAATCTCTATTACCAAAAATTAAAAATTTTAAATTCTGATTACTTTGTAAAAATAAATCTAAACCTTTAATAACCTTTAAAGGAGATTCATCACCACCCATTGCATCAACTGCAACTGTAAATTTCATTTAAATAAATTGGTAATTAATTAAATTAAGCTTTAGGCTTAAAAATTTGTTTGCCATTATACATTCCGGTCTTTTCATCTACATGATGCGGAAGTCTATATTCGCCACTTTTTTTATCTTCAATAACATTTGCAAAAGATACAGCATGATGTGATCTTCTTAGATTTCTTCTTGCTTTCGATGTTTTGCGCTTAGGTACTGCCATTTGAATAATATAATAGTTTAAAAATTAGGACACTCAATATCATTTAACCCTAATAAATCAACCTAGTTAATAATCGTTGATTAGATGGCAAAATTTTATATTTATATGATAGTGGTTTTTAGCATATGAGATTTTCTTTCTATAAATATATCCTGTTATTTTTTTTTATATTTGGCTGCACTACAATCGATGAATTGCACGGTATCGATAATTTAAAAATTAAATCAGAGTCTCTTCAGGTGAATGTTACTAATACCAATGATGTATTAAATCTGATTGGCCCACCACAAAATATTGGAATAACTAATAATAATATCTGGTTTTATCATGAGGTACATCAAACAAGAAATAAGTACGGCACAAAAGTAATTACTGACAATAATACGCTAAGACTAGAGTTTGATGATTTAGGTGTCCTAAAAAAAATTAATTTTTTAGACAAAAATACTTTAAGCAAAAACCCTTTTGATGAA
>AQUE01000029.1 GCA_000371845.1 alpha proteobacterium SCGC AAA280-P20 | reverse complement strand
GCATTAATTCTGTTTGCATTTCCTATAACAAAAGTTACAGCCATAGTTTCTCCCAATGCTCTTCCTAAGCCTAACATCACTCCACCTACAACTCCATTTCTTGCATAAGGAAATACAATTTTGCTAACAACTTCCCATTTCGTACATCCAATTCCATACGCCGACTCTTTTAATACCGAAGGAACTATCTCAAACACATCTCTCATTACTGATGCAATAAAAGGTATAATCATGAACGCTAAAATAATTCCCGCACATAACATTCCTATTCCATTAGGAGCCCCAACAAATAAAGCTCCTATAATAGGAATTTTTCCAAATACTGATTGCAAAACTGGTTGAATATAATCTCCGAAAATAGGAGCAAAAATAAATAAACCAAACATCCCATAAATAATTGATGGTACCGCAGCTAATAATTCAATAGCTGTACCTAGAGGTCTTTTTAACCAATTAGGAGAAATTTCTGTTAAAAATAAAGCTATCCCAAAACTTATAGGAACGGCAATAATTAAGGCTATTAAGGCTGATATTAAAGTACCATAAATAGAAATAACCATTCCAAATTTAGAATTTACTACATCCCAATCGGTGCTGATAAAAAATTTAAAACCAAATTCTTTAAAAGTGGGCCAAGCACTTATAATTAAAGATAAAATAATTCCTACTAAAAAAATTAAGACAAGAGCCGCAAAAAAAAGAGTTAATTTATGAAAGAAAAAATCCTGTATCCTTTGTATTTTAACTAATTTGGTTTTGGCTGTTTTAGGCATTTTTCTAATATTTAAAAGGGCCGGATCAACAAATTACCCCAGTTGTAAGACTGGGGTAATTCAATAATTAACTAATTTATTTTTTAATTTGACTCCAAACGTTTTTAGAAATGTAGTCAGTAACACTTGCAGGAAGAGCAACGTAATCTAGCTCTGCTGCAGATTTGCCACCATTTTTGAATGACCACTCAAAAAATTTCAAAGCTGCATTTGATTTTTGTTTATTTGCCGAGTCTTTGTACATCAAAACAAAGGATGCGCCTGTAATTGGCCAAGATTTTTCACCTTTTTGATTAACAAGAGAAATACCCATGCCAGGTGTGCCTGCCCAATTAGCATTAGCCGCTGCTGCGCCAAATGAAGTAAGATCAGGCTGTACAAACTTACCGTCATGATTTTTCATGCTTAAGTGTGGTATCTTGTTTAATTTTGCGTAAGCATATTCAACATAACCAATAGAACCTTTAATTCTAGTTACGTTTGCTGCAACGCCTTCATTACCTTTGCCACCTATGTTTGATTTGGCAGTCCAATTAACTGTGCCACCTTTACCAATTTTTTCTTTCCAAGATGCACTTACTGAAGATAGATAGTCAGTATAAATAGCTGTTGTTCCTGAGCTATCTGATCTTGTTACAACTGTAATAGCTTGATCAGGTAATTTTTTTCCTGGATTTAAAGCAGCAATTTGCTTGTCATTCCATTTTTCAATTTCTCCTGCAAAAATCTTTGCAGTAGTATCGCCATCAATTTTTAATTCTCCTGGCGTAAATCCATCAAGATTAAATATTACAACAACTCCACCTATAATTGCTGGAAATTGTACCAGTCCATCTTTCTCTAGATCTTCACCTTTTAATGGATTGTCAGTTGCACCAAAATCAACTGTTTTTTCTTTTATTTGTTTAACTCCACCCCCCGAACCAATTGAAGCGTAGTTTAGGCTATCTCCTGAAACTGTTTTATATTGTTCAGCCCATTTAGTATAAATAGGCGCTGGAAAAGAGGCTCCTGCACCTGTGATTTCAATTGCAAAAGCGTTCGTTGAAATTAACAACGCTAAAACAAATGATAAAATAAACTTAGTTTTTTTCATTTTTTTTCCTTATTTTAATTAATTTAATGTGGCTCTTTTTAAGCTTTCTAATGAGCTATTATGTTACAGTTTTATTAAAGATTTGTTACAAAAACTAAATTCTTAGTTGTGTTAAGAAAAAATATTCAATGATTTAGTAGATTTTTAAGAATTATAAAATTCATTCAATTCAACGGTAAACTCGGATCCCTTACCTTCGATACTAGAGATTCTTAATTCTCCTTCGTGCTGATTAATAATGTGTTTTACAATAGATAAGCCAATACCCGTTCCTTCAATTTTTAATTTTTTTCCATTGTCTGATCTATAGAATCTTTCGGTAATTCTTAAGATGTCTTTTTTAGGTATTCCTATTCCTTGATCATGTATCGCAATAAGCACTTTTCCATTCTTAGAATTCGCTTCAAAACTAATCTCTGTATTGGGTGATGAATACTTAATTGCATTATCTAAAATATTCTTAAATAAAACAGTAAGTTTTTCTTTATCGCCTTTAACTAAAAAATTTTTTTTAGAGTTAATAAATTTTATATTAATACTTTTTTCATTAGCTAACTCGGTACAATTTGAAATAACTTCTTTTAAAACTTCATTAATACTTACTCCATCTCTAAGCTTAATATGTTCTTGTTGTTCAATTCTATTTAGCATTAAAAGATCATCTATTAAAATTTGCATTTTGTTAGCTTGGGTTTGCATGATCTTAATGGATTTTTTTTGCATTTGAGGATCATCCTTAGCTGAACTTTCAATTACTTCTAAAAATCCTTTTATGGAAGTCAATGGAGTTTTTAATTCATGACTTACATTTGCAACAAAATCAGATCTAAGATCTTGTGATTTTTTTACTTCTGTGTAATCCCTCATAATTACAATTACATTTTCTAGTTCTGCAGAAATAATATCCGCTTTTAAATATTTGTAAGTAGGAA
>AQUE01000028.1 GCA_000371845.1 alpha proteobacterium SCGC AAA280-P20 | reverse complement strand
CTGTAAAAAATAAAAAAAATTTAAGAATTTTTGTTTTGCATCCAAAAGGAAAAGTTTCTGTAACGCAGAGAAAACTTATGACCACAATAAATTCAAAAAATGTGTTTAACATTGCGGTTAAAGGATCATTTGATGATTGCCAAACATTAGTAAAATCAATGTTCAATGATGGTTACTTTAGAAGATCTATTAATATGTCAGGAGTTAACTCAATAAATTGGGCAAGAATAGTTGTTCAGATAGTTTATTATTGCTACGTTGCTTACAAGATGGGCTTGCCTATATCTAAATTAATTATTGCGACAAATGAAAATGATCTTTTATATAAATTTTTGAGAAGTGGAATTTACAAACCTTCCAAAGTCAAATTTAGCATTTCACCAAGTATGGATATACAAGTAGCGAGTAATTTTGAAAGATTAATTTCTTCTTACTATAATAATAATTCTAAAAAAATATCAGAGTTAATGAAACAACTTAGTACCAAAGGTTTTTATAAGATAGATAAAAATATTTTAAAGAATATTAAAAATATTTTTTATTCTAAGTCAGTAAATACAGAAAATACTAAAAATACTATTAAGTTGGTTTACAACTATAATAATAAAATATTAGATCCACATTCCTCTGTTGGATTAAAAGCTTTGGAAGATTATTATTTAGATAATAGTAAGAAATCTGAGAATCTATTTTGCTTAGAAACAGCGCATCCTGCAAAATTTGGAGAAACTATTTATAAAATATTAAAAAAAAATCCTAAAATACCTACTGGGATAAGTAAAAAACTTAAAAAAAGGGAATTTTATAGGGTGCTGCCCAACAATTTAAATAAAATTAAAAATTATATAAAAGCTAATCGTTTGCATTAGCAGCATTCCTCGCGAGGATATCTACTTTATTATTATATTCGTTAATAGAGTGTGCTTTCACCCAGTTCCAAGTAATTTCCTTTTTACTAATAAGGTTATCTAATTTTGTCCAAAGATCTTTATTTTTTACATCCTTTTTGTGAGCATTCTTCCAATTATTTAACTTCCAATTATTAATCCATTTTTCAATACCGTCTTTGACATATTTAGAGTCGGTATAGATCTTTATTTTTTTATCTTGTTTGATTTTTAATAAAGCATTTATAGCTGCCGTTAATTCCATTCTATTGTTTGTAGATTCTTTTTCAGATCCAAATATTGCTTCTTCTTTATTATCGTTAATAATTACAGCAGCCCAACCACCTTTTCCAGGATTGCCTAGACATGAACCATCAGTATAAATTACAATCTCATTCATTAAATAAAATATTCGTTAAAATTTTTTATAGTTGAATGAAATTCAATTTTTTTAAGATATTCAAAAGGATCTTTAATTTTTACATTCGCTTTATTGTCGGTGTGATAAAAATCATATAGTCTTGTTAAAAAAAATCTCATAGCTGCACCCATAGATAGAATAGGTAAATTTTTTTTTTCATCTTCACTCAAGACTCTTATTGATGAGTATCCATCTATAAGATTTTTAGCCTTTGTCATATTGAATGTAGAATTGTTATCAAAACATATAGAGTTTATGCAAATTGCTAGTTCATAAGCAAAGAAATCATTACACGCAAAATAAAAATCTATAATTCCAGAAACTTTATTATCTGTAAAAAATATATTATCGGGAAATAAATCCGCATGGATAATACCTTGGGGTAGATCTTTAGGCCATTTATCCTTTAAAAAATTTAAATAATTCTTAGTTTTTTTTATAATAGATTCGTCTAAATCTATTTTTTGTTTAATAGTTTTTTCAAAAATATTTTGCCAATTTTCAATAGATAAATTATTTTTTCTATTAATATTAAATTTTTTTGTTATCTCATGTAATTGAGCTGTTATTTTGCCTATTTCAAAACAATCTTCACTAGTTATTTTATTCTTTGATTGTCCATTTAAAAAAGTCACTAAAGCTGCATTTTTATTCTTAATTTTATTAATTTTTTCATTATTTTTATTTGAAACAGGTTTTGGGCAAGGATAAGTATGTAATCTTGCTCTAATGTTTTAATGAGGTAATTGGTATTTTCTACCCCCTCGGTAATTCCTTTGAAATCTTTAAAATTATTAATATTGTATTGTTCTAAGAACTGCTTAACTTCTTGATGTTCTAACTTAGTATAAACAGCCATTATTTAATAAGCATTGTAGGAAGTTTAAAAGAAACTTTTTCAACTGAAGTGATTACTTCTTCAATTTTAATATTGGTAATACTTTTAATTTCTTTAATTAAATTCTCAACCAATATTTCAGGAGCTGATGCCCCAGAAGTTATGCCTATATTGGTTGAATTTTTAATTTTATCAACAGGTAATTCTTGATCAGAATGCATTAAGATACTTTCCTTGCAGCCAAATCTTTTTGCAACCTCCACTAATCTTTGCGAGTTAGAAGAACTTTTGCTTCCAACAACTAAAAATAAATCGCATTTTTTTGCAATTTGTTTAACTGCTTCTTGGCGATTTGTTGTTGCGTAGCAAATGTCACTTTTAATAGGTTCTTTTATTGAAGAGTATTTTTTTTTTAATAACGATATAATTTCTAAAGTATCATCGACTGAAAGAGTAGTTTGTGTGATATATGCGAATTTATTATTTTTAATTTTTGGAGAATAATTTTCAACGTCATCTTTATTTTCAATTAATGTAATATAATCGTTATCTATCTGCCCCATAGTTCCAATTACTTCCGGATGATTTTTATGGCCAATGAAAATGATATTAAATTCTTCTTTTGCCAAAATCTCAGCTTCTCTATGAACTTTTGTCACTAAAGGACATGTGGCGTCTATATAGATAATATTATTTAATTTTGCTTCAGCAATTACTTCTTTTGGAACGCCATGAGCTGAGAATATAACAGGTCTAGACTTATCTTTAATTTCAGAGAGTTCTTCAACAAATATCGCTCCTTGTGATTTTAGATTATCGACCACAAACTGATTATGTACTATTTCATGCCTCACATAAACTGGGGTA
>AQUE01000027.1 GCA_000371845.1 alpha proteobacterium SCGC AAA280-P20 | reverse complement strand
CTTTGTTTAAGGATTACAGGACTTTGAGGTCCCATTAAATAGTCAGGTAGTGCTGTAGAGATTTTTGGAAAGTAAGTGATAATTCCAAGAAATATAACTAAAATAGTCATCCAAGGAAGAGCGCCTTTTAATACTTCAACAATAGTCATTCCAGTTATTCCGCTCGTTACAAATAAGTTAAGTCCGACAGGTGGTGTTACCATTCCGATTTCCATATTTACAACCATGATAATTCCAAGGTGGATTGGATCTATTCCAAGCTTAATTGCTATTGGAAAAAATATTGGAGTTAAAATTAATAAAATTGCTGTAGGCTCCATAAAGTCACCAGCAATAATTAAAATAATATTTACGATAATTAAAAACATTATAGGTGAAAGACCAGAGCTTAATATTTGTTCAGAAATCATTTGAGGAATTCTTTCGGTAGTTAAAACGTGAGCAAACAAGATCGCATTTGCAATAATAAACATCAGCATTACAGTTGTTTTGGATGCATCAACAAAAACATGCGGCAAGTCTTTGATGGTGATATCTTTGTAAATAAATATTGAAACTAGAACTGCATAAATTGCTGCTACAGCCGCAGCTTCTGTTGGTGTGAATACACCACCATAAATTCCACCCATTATAATTACTAGAAGAAGAAAACCAGGAATGGCATCTTTTGCACTAACCACTATTTCCTTAAAACTTGCTTTTTTTGATGCGGGTAGACCAGTTTTTCTTGCATAAATATAAATCGCAATCATCATAATAGCAGCAAGTAGCAAACCAGGAATAATTCCTGCTAAAAATATTCTACCAACAGATTGTTCTGTAACTGCGCAGTAAACAACCATTACAATTGATGGTGGTATTAAAATTCCAAGTGTTCCAGCATTACATAAGATTCCTGCTGCAAATTTTTTAGGATAGCCGGCATTAACCATTCCTGCGATCATAATTGTTCCAACGGCAACAACTGTTGCAGGCGAAGAGCCAGAAACGGCTGCAAAAAAAGTGCAAGCAAGAACAGAAGCAATTGCAAGACCACCTCTGATATGTCCAACACATGCTACAGCAAATCTAATTAATCTTTTTGCAACACCACCAGTTGACATTAAAGTTCCACCTAAAATAAAGAATGGAATAGCCATTAAGGTGTAATGTTCTGATGTCTCAAATAATTTTAATGAAAGAGATGCTAAAGAATCGTTACCAAAGAAGAATATTGCAAGCATACTCGATAGGCCTAAACAAACAGATATAGGCATACCCATAAATAAAAATATAAATAAGGCGGTAAATAAAAAAATTGATGTCATTATTTTTTGTTCTTTTTAGCATTAAAGCTATCGATTGCATCTTTGGCTTCGTTAGCAAGACCTAAGGTTGTTTGTTTTCCAGTGACAATCTTAATTAAAGCCTCAGTAAATCTTAATATTATTAAAGCATATCCTAATGGCATAACAACCCGCGGCATCCATTGAGGAAGCCATTTAATGTCTTGAGATAAAATTCCTACAGAATAAATTTTTAGCACGTAATTGTAGCTACCAACCAAAATAAATATTCCATAAATAATACACAGAACAGCTGCAATAGTAGAAACTTGTTTTTTAACTTTGTCTGAAAGAAAATTTATTAAAGTATCAACACCGATATGAGCACCAACTTTTATTCCCCAAGCAGCACCTAAAAATATTAACCACGCAAATACAATCGTAGTAAATTCCATTGCCCAGTGAATATTAGATTTTAAAACGTAACGAACAAATACGTTAAGAACGTTAACGACAGTCATAGCCGCAAGTAAAAAGGCTATAAAGTATTCTTCAAATTTCGGAAAAAGTTTATTCAAGTTTAATCCCCTGCGCAGAGTTATATCTGCGCAGGAAATAAAATAAAACTATTTTTTAACCGGAGCCTTTTCAGCTTTAGGTTGAGCAGGTTTGCTAGCAGCTTGTGCAGCTTTGATTAAATCAGCACCAATGTCTGCTTCAAATTGTTTGTAAACAGGTTGCATAGCTTTTTTCCATTCAGCTAATTGTGCATCTGTTAATTTTACAATTTTAGCTTTTCCAGCAGCTTCGATTGCAGCTCTCGCTTCATCGTTTTTCTGTTTAGCAATTTGGTTATTGAAAACAGTCGCTTCATTCATTGCTTCAGATAAACCTTTTTTTACATCTGCAGGTAAACCATTCCACCATTTAGCATTTACTACAACCATGTAATCTAAAATTCCGTGATTTGATTCAATAATTGTTTTTTGAACTTCATGGAATTTTTGAGAGTAAGTATTAGAGAAAGAGTTTTCTTGTCCATCAACTACTCCAGTTTGTAAAGCTTGGTAAACTTCTGCAAATGCCATTTTTTGTCCGTTAGCACCTAAACTTTTCATGATAGATTCATAAACGTCAGACGCTTGGATTCTAAATTTTAAACCTTTAACATCCGATGGAAGTCTAAAGTCTTTGTTAGCAGAAAAATGTCTCATTCCGTTACCCCAGTAGTTGAGACCAATCAGACCTTTGTCTTCCATTGATTTTAACAAGGCTTTACCTTCTTTAGAGTTTTCAAACTTTAAAGCTGCGTCAGCATCTTTAAATAAGAATGGTAAATCAAATACTTGGATTTTTTTTGTGTAACGATCAAATTTTGAAAGCGATGGAGCTATAATTTGAACATCATTAAGTAAAAGTGCTTCCATTTCTTTTGCATCACCAAATAATTGTGAGTTAGGGAATACTTGTACTTGAACTTTTCCTGGTAATTTTTTTTCAGCAAGTTCTTTAAATTTTAAAGAAGCCTGTCCTTTTGGTGTGTTTTCAGCAACTACGTGACTCAGTTTGATAACAATCGGAGTTTGTGCAGATGCAGAAAAACCAAATAACGAAGTTACAGCAACAAAAGTGATTGCAGTAAATAGGTTAGTTATTTTTTTAAACATTTAGTTTTTTTCCTTGTTTTGTTAATTTTAAAAGTGATGCAGTTTATCTAGACCCATAACGTTGACAAGTTTAAATATTCTAAGGTTTGAGTTTCAATTAGTTTACATATATTATTAAAAAACGCTCAATTTTAGCCTAAAAACATACTTAAGCATGAATATAAAGAATAAGAACTTACTTATTAATAAGTGCTACGTGAATGGAACGTGGGTTAGTTCTGAT
>AQUE01000026.1 GCA_000371845.1 alpha proteobacterium SCGC AAA280-P20 | reverse complement strand
TCTTATAATAAGACTTTTTAAATAATTAAATCTTTTCAATATTAGCAATTCTTTTTTTTATTTTTTCCATATAGAGCGCAAATTGTTGCTCAGCAGCTTCCAATGTTACAAGTTGAAAGTAAATTTCTTTATTAGAATTTTGTTGAATTAAATCATCGTAATCAGATGAAATAATCGAACCAACTTTTGGATATCCGCCAGTTGTTGGATGGTCTGATAGAAGTATAATTGGATTTCCATCACCCGGAACTTGAATAGCTCCCTTGATAATACCTTCGGAAGGAATATTAGAATTAACCAAGTTCTCAAGACTTTTGCCAAGAACTCTCATTCCCATCCTGTCAGTTTGCTTTGTTATTAAATAAGGAGTTGAAAAGAATTTTTTTTTAGAGGCTGTACTAAAATAATGAAATTGCGGTCCAGGAAGTACGCTAAAGATTTTTTTTTCTTCAAATTTAATGTTTCTTATTATTTTATTTTCTTTAGTTGTTGAGTTTTTAAAAATTAAGATTTTATCTTTTAATTCAATTTTTTTTCCATCGTTAGGTCCAATAAATGCTCGAGGTTGCGATGAAACAGATCCACAAAATTTATCTAATTTAAAACCACCTTCTATACTTAAATAACCGTAAACAGACGCTTTCGTTGCTAGAATATCTAATTGATCGCCTTCATTTAGATCATATGTGCGGTAAGGTTCGCCAGTAATTTCACCTTTTGGAGAATATATTTTAAAAAAAACATTTCCTGTGATTGCAATTTTAGTTTTACCTTTAACTAACTTTAACAGAGGACCTTGGTAAGCAAATTCTAATGCACCTGTATTTTTATCATTATTTAATAAAACATTAGAGAGTAAAAAAGATTGGTAGTCCATAGCTCCACCGGGTGCCAGTCCCATATATTGAACACCAAATCTTCCCTTGTCTTGAAAGGTTGAATTGATACCCGGTCTTAAAACTTCAAAATAACTTTGTTCCATTATTTTAATTCTGATTTATTAACTTTTTTAAATTTTATTGTGTCTCCCGGTGAAAACAAACAGGGGTTTGTTAAATTTTTAGTATCAAATAATTTAACAGATGTTCTGCCAATAATATTCCACCCACCAGGACTTAAATAAGGATAGATAATGCAAAACTTTTCAGCGATAGCAACGGAACCTATGGGAACTTGAACTCTTGGTGACTGTAATCGACTTGTAAATAATTTCTTATCAAGATCACCCATATAAGGATGCCCTGGCATAAAACCTATCATGTACACATAAAACTCAGTCTCCAGATGTGTTTTGATAATTTCTTTTTTAGATAATTTTAGCGATTTGGTTAAATTTTCTAAATCAAGTGCAAATTCATCATCATAACAAACAGGAATAGTCCAAGCTTTACCCGATTGAGATGTAGTTAATTTTTTAAGATCAATAGATGTAATTATTTCCTTAATTTTATGTGAGTTATTTTTTTCCAAATCGAAATGAACAACTAACTTGTTGTAGGAAGGGATAATATTATAAATACCCTTAATCTCGTCTTTATTACTTTTTTCTTTAAGATAGTTAAAAAGACTAATAACTTTTTTATTAATATCCTTGTTTACCTCTTCGCCAAAATCACAAATAATTCCTTGATCACTGATATTAGTTATTTTTTTTATCATGGATATTGTATAAACTTTTAGAAATTTTAAATTAGCAAAAGCGAAATATAATGGAAGTAAATATTAATAGTGATCTTGGCGAAAGTTCAAAGTTTCATTCTACAGAAAATGATCCTGACTTATTAAAAATAGTAAATTCCGCAAACATTGCTTGCGGTTATCATGCGGGTGATGAAGAAACGATGGAAAAAACCATTCGTATATCGAAAGATAACGGAGTTAGTATTGGATCACATCCTTCCTATTTAGATAGAGAAAATTTTGGTAGAAAGAGAATGAATATTTCACCAGAGGAAGTTACTAAACTTGTCATTGATCAATGTGAAATTCTAAACAAAGTTGCAGATAAATTAAAAATGAAAGTAACTCATGTAAAACCACATGGTGCCTTGAGTAATATGGCTTGCGAGAATTATGAATTGTCCTTCACTATAGCTAAAGCCATTAAGCAATTTGATCCAAATATAATTTTTTTAGCCCATGCACAGACTGAGATGGAAAAAGCAGGTCGTGATTTAAAATTAAGAATTGCTTGCGAAGTGTTTGCAGATAGAAACTATGAAGATAACGGTTATCTTGTTGCAAGATCAAAACCTAATGCAATGATTTTAGGTAGAGAAGAATCTGCAAAGCACGTTCTTAGAATGTTAGAAAATCAGGCTTTAAATTGTTATTCTGGGAAACAAATTCCTTGTGATATTGATTCAATTTGCGTTCACGGCGATGAAAAAACTGCAGTGGATAACGCTCAATATTTGAGAGAAGTTTTAATTAAGAACGGGTTTAAATTAAAATCTTTAGATAAGTTAAAAAAAATTAATTAATCGCAAAAAAAAGGGACGGTTAATTAAAACCGCCCCTTAATTTTTTAAAAATAATTACTTATTTTTTTTGTGCCCAAGTTGGCATAGGGTATTTCACTTCACAAGCAGCGAATTCAAATGGATAAATTGTACAATATTGTCCATTTTGCACTTGCATTAAAATTCCTCTTTGCAACTCGTTATGACCGTTTGCTGCAAACTTCACGCCTTTATAAGGAATGATTAAGTTTTTAGCAGGAATATTCGTTTGTGTTAAAGCTACACGAATTTTCTCAGGATCAGTTGAACCAGCTCTGTTGATTGCATCTACAAGTACCATGAATGCTGTGAATTCTCTTGCAGGAACATCAGATAGATCTCTTCCACCTGAGTGTTTTTTAAATAGTTCATTCACCTTAGCAAGGTTAGGAACTTTTTTTGCAAGGTCAAAATTGAATGGTGATCTTGTGATTACACCTTCAGCATCCTTACCCATTGTAGATAAAAATGTTGGATCTACGTACCCAGCATTTTGAGCTATCAATAGTTTTGGATTATAATCCAATTCTTTAGCAGTTTTTAAGAAAAGAAAAGCATCAGATGTATAAGAAGATGGAAGCAAAACATCAGCGTTAGAAGCTTTTAATTTTTGAACTTCCGAAGTTAAAGATGTTGCTTTTGAATTGTAAGCAATTTTATCTAAAACTTTATAGTTTTTTTCTTTTGCAAGCTTATCTTGTGTAGTTCCACTATCAGTTCCCCAAAGAGAATCTTCATGTAAAATACTTACACTTGATAATTTGATATT
>AQUE01000025.1 GCA_000371845.1 alpha proteobacterium SCGC AAA280-P20 | reverse complement strand
ACAAGATCTAATAAAAAAAAATATTATATCCCAAAAAAAAGGAACCAAAGACGGTAGGCAAAGAGAGTTGGTTCTAACCGAAAAAGGAATAAAACTCTGCGATGAAATATTTATTAAACAAAAAAAAAGAATAATTAATGCGCTTAAGAATTCAAGTTCAGACGAAGTTTCAAATTTTAAATCAATAATGCAAAAAATAATTCATGGATAATTCAAAAATACATATTTTAATTGTTGATGATGATGACAAAATAAGAGATCTATTAAAACAATATTTAAAAAATAATAATTTTTTTGTATCTACAGCAATCAACGCATCTGATGCTGAAGAAAAATTAAAAATTGTTAAATTTGATCTAGCAATTATTGATATAATGATGCCCGGCAAAGATGGCTTGCAACTTACTAAGGAAATTAGAGAAAAAATTGATTTACCAATAATTCTTCTTACAGCTAAAGGTGAGGCGGAAGATAGAGTGAGAGGATTAGAATTGGGAGCCGAAGATTATTTACCAAAACCTTTTGAGCCGAAAGAACTTTTGCTAAGAATTAAAAATGTAATTAAAAGAATTAAAAAAGATAAACATATAATAACTACTATTAAGATAGGAAAAGCTAATATTAATATTAAAAAAATGGAAATTCAAAAAGATAAAAAAATAATAAAAATTAATGCCAGCGAAAAAATTCTATTAGAAAACATGATTAGTTCTGCCGGAAAGATATTTTCTAGAGAAGAAATATCAAAAATTACAAACTTAACACAAGAAAGAAGCATAGATGTTTTGGTTACAAGACTAAGGCAAAAAATTGAACCAGATCCCAAAAATCCAAAGTATTTACAAACAGTCCGTGGTACCGGCTATGTTTTGTGGCTAGATTGAAATGCTAAGAAAAATATTTCCCCGAACTTTACTTTTTAGATCATTACTAATTGTAATAGCCCCAATAATACTTATTCAGATTGTCGTTGGAGGAGTTTTTTTTGATAGTATTTGGTATAAAACAAACAGGGGTTTAGTTAGATCTGCAGCTAACGAAATAAATACATTCTTAGCGCTCTACCCTGAATTTAAAGAAAAAAATAAAAGTAATGAGTTAATCAATATTTATAAAGATAAAAGTGGCATAATAATTTCAATCAAAAAAGAAACTCAGCAACTTCCATCAACGGAAACAGTAAAGTGGTACAGTTTATATGACAAAATTGTCCTAGAAGAATTTTCAGATAAAATAAAAAATCCATACTGGCATAACGTTAGATTTAACAGTTCATTCGTTCAAGTATTGGTGCTGTTAAATAAGAATGAAGTTATTGAATTTTTAGTACCTAAATCAAAAATAAGATCTACATCAGGAAGAATTTTTGCACTTTGGATTACTGTGCCGTCATTAATATTTCTTTTTATTTCAATAATTTTTTTACGTAATCAAATAAGACCTATCGTTCTTCTTTCTCAGGCAGCAGAAAGATTTGGTAAAGGGCAATTTGATAGTGATTTTAAAGTATCGGGAGCTCTTGAGATTAGACAGGCTTCTTATGAATTTGAAAGAATGAAAAGAAGAATTCTAAAACACATTAGTCAAAGAACGGCTATGTTATCCGGTATTAGTCACGATCTAAAAACACCTCTAACCAGATTAAAATTACAAATCGAACTTTTAAACAAAAATCAAAAATTAAATTCTCTAAAAGAAGAAATTACCGAAATGGAGAAAATGATTAATGAATATCTTGATTTTGCAAGCAATCAATATTCGCAGCCTGTGGAAAAATTTAATATTGTCCAATTAATTCAGAATTTAATTGATAAAAGTTTTAAAAAAAATATTAAAATAAAGACTCCTAAAAATTTAATATTTTCTGGAAGAAAAAATTTAATTAGAAGATGTATTGCTAATATTATAAATAATTCCCAAAAATACTCGGACAATATTTTGATAACTTGCAAAAAAATAAAGAAAAATATTTTAATTAATATTGATGACGATGGCCCTGGAATTGCAGATGAGCACAAAGAAAAGGTATTTAGACCATTTTATAGAGTGGATAAATCAAGATCTCTTAAAGATAGTAATGTCGGATTAGGTCTTTCTATTGTAGAAGATATTGTTAATTCTCATGGCGGGACTGTAAAACTATTAAATAATCCAAAAGGTAAAGGGCTAAGAGTTTCTTTATCTTTTCCTAACTAATTTTTTCAACCTCTCTATTTCTAAATTCAGTTTATTTATTTTGTTTTTTAATTCCTTCAAATCTTCCTTAGAAGAATTATTAAAATGATGCATAATTTTTTCTTTTTTGAACTGAATAATGTTACTTATTTCTTGCTTAATGTCTTTTGCAGTTAAAAGCCCTAATTGAAATAAATTTACAAAATCATTAATAACTTTTTTATAATTATTCATGTATTATTCTTGATAATATAGTTATAAATAATTGTAAGATTATTTAAATGTTTATTCACAATTTAAATCCCATCATTATAAATTTTGGTTTTCTTGAGGTACGGTGGTACTCATTAGCTTACATTATTGGTATATTCTTAGGTTTTTACTACGCAAAATATTTAATTAAAAAATACTGGGTTAAAGAAAAAATCAACATTCAAATTCTTGATAATTTTTTAATTTATCTAATTCTAGGAATTATTTTTGGAGGCAGAATTGGATATATTATATTTTATAATTTTAATTATTATTCCCATAATCCCATTGAAATATTATTTTTATGGCAAGGAGGGATGTCTTTTCATGGTGGGGCCATCGGCGTTTTTATTTCTTCAATAATTTTTGCAAAAAAAAATAAAATTAAAATACTTGTCTTAACAGATATAATTGTTTGTGTTGCATCGATAGGTATATTTCTTGGAAGAATTGCTAATTTTATAAATGGAGAATTATATGGAAAAAAAACTTTTTCAGATTATGGAGTGATATTTCCGAAAGTAGACATGGAACCAAGGCACCCATCGCAACTATATGAGGCTATTCTTGAAGGTTTAATATTATTCTTGTTATTAAATATTATCTTAAAATATAAAAGAAAATTATTTAACGGTGAATTATCTTGTTATTTTTTAATTTTTTATTCTGTATTCAGAATTATATCAGAAATGTTTAGAGAGCCAGATAGGCATATAGGCTATATAATTTTTAATCTATCTTTAGGAACTTGTATAAGTATATGTTTTTTAATCTTTGGAATAATTGCATTTAAAATAATTAAAGATGAATCGTATAGAAAAATTAATTAATAAAAAAAAATTTATTCCATTAAATCAATTTATTAATATTGCCTTATACGACAAAAAATTAGGCTACTATCAAAATAAAAAAATATTTGGCCGAGATGGAGATTTTATAACATCTCCGCTAATATCTAGTATTTTTTCAGAAATGATATCAGTATGGATTATATCCTATTGGATTTATTTAAAAAAACCAAAAAAAATTAACATATTAGAATTAGGTCCAGGCAATGGATTAATGATCAAACAAATAATAAATTCAATTAAAAAAATTAAAACTTTTAATGCAAAATTTAATGTTTATTTGCACGAAAAAAGCGCAAAATTAATAAAAATTCAAAAAAAAACCTTAAATGATTTCAAAAATATTATTTGGGTAAAAAATATTAATAAAGTCAATCAAGATCCGACAGTAATTGTAGCAAATGAATTTTTTGATGCATTTCCTATAAAACAATTTTTTAAAGAAAAAAATAATTGGTATGAACAATGCGTAGCTTTTAAAAATATAAGAAAACCTCTCGCTAAATAATAATATTGCTGATGCGATGCCTAAAAAAATTGCAGAACCTAAAGAAATAAGAAGAACAATGCT
>AQUE01000024.1 GCA_000371845.1 alpha proteobacterium SCGC AAA280-P20 | reverse complement strand
TTCCACGTTTTCCTTTAGGTTTAATCTCTAGAGGAGGTTTCTCTTTTTTTTGAATTTCTTTTACAGATCCAAAAACTTCTCTGATATGCACAGCAATAGGAGCAATATTTATTGCATTCTCAAGCGCAACTCAGGACATCGTACTAGATGCTTTTAGAATTGAGTCTGCCTCAAAAAATTTACAAGGAGCGCTATCTTCGATGTACTTGACTGGCTACCGCATAGCCATGATTGTTGCAGGGGCCGGAAGCTTATGGATTGCATCATTCTTAGGAACAGAAATTTATAATCAAAAGGTATGGCAACAAGTTTATCAAATAATGGCATTGCTTATGCTATTTGGAGTTTTAACTGTTTTTTATTCTTCTGAGCCAAAAATAAAAAGAAATATTGAAAAAAAATCTAATCAAAAAATTAAATTCTTTATTGCTTTTTTATTTTCTCTGGCAGGTTTTATTTTGTGTTATTTATATTTTAAAGATTTATTTGATAGCAAAGACCCTATTATTAGTTTTTTAAATGAATTTATTAAAATTATTTTTTGCTTTTTAATATTTTCTTTAATCATATTTTTGTTAATTAAAATAAAATTTATTAACAAAGAATCTGCAAAAAATGCCTACGCAAAACCTGTTTTAGATTTCCTAAAAAGATATGGATCTAAAGCAACATCAATTCTACTTCTAATAGGCCTATATAGAATCTCAGATGTAGTCCTGGGTGTAATGGCTAATGTTTTTTATATAGAAAAAGGTTTTTCAGTTGCAGAAATTGCTACCTACTCAAAATTCTTTGGAACTATAGCTACTATTGTCGGTGGCGTTATTGGCGGTCTTACCTCGGTTCATTTGGGGGTAATGAGATCTTTATTTATTGGAGCATTAATTTCAGCATTGAGTAATCTATTGTTTGCTTGGTTAGCGCTTATTACGGCTGATGTTAAAATTTTAGCTTTTGTCATTACCGCAGATAATATTGCGAGCGGTTTTGCGGGAGCCACATTTATAGTTTATCTTTCGGCTCTAACCTCAATAAAATTTACGGCAACTCAGTATGCACTTTTTAGCTCGGCAATGTTATTTTTGCCTAAACTGATAGCTGGTTATGCGGGTGGATTTGTAAACTTATTTGGTTATTCAACATTCTTTATATTCACTGCGATCATTGGAGTTCCAGTTCTGTTTCTAATTATGTGGATAAACAAAACTGTTAAAATAAGTAAAAAATGATTTACAGAAATAACATTGGGGCATATACCTCGCTTGTGAAAAAAATATTATTATCTACTTTTTTAGTCCTGCTAATCTGCAATATAGTTTCTGCCCAAAATTCTCCTTTTCCATTAAAAAGACAAGATTATTTAGATGCAAATAAAAAAGAATTAGAAAAAATATTTAGCAGCATAGATAAAGATGGTGATGGAAAAATTACAAAAGATGAATTTTATGCAAATCCATTAAAAGACGCGGCAGCAAGATTTGATAATACCGATACAAATAAAGATGGCATTGTGACTTTAGAAGAAGAAAATGCTGCAATTGCTAAATTAAAAAAACTAGAAGCGGACGCTAAAAAGAAGCAAGCTGAACAAAAAAAAGACTCGACTCCAGCACCAGCTCCTAAAAAGTAATTTAATCTAAAAATATATTTTAGTTATAACGGAAATATCTGTTATTGTTGAAAAGGATCAATAAGAATATGTTGCTTACAGTCAAAAGCCCCATCGCAAATATTTACAAGAAAAATAATAAAAAATCTGAGATTGTTACTCAAATTCTTTTGGGAGAACACTTTATTACTAAAAGTAAATTTGGAAAATTCTATAAAGGATATAAAGCTTATGACAAATATAAAGGTTTCATTGAAGAAAAAGATTTATATTTAGATAAAAGAAAAAAAACTCACAAAATTATTACTAAAGAAAGTAATTTATATAAAAAACCATCTAGCAAATACAAAACAAATAAAAAAATATTTTTTAATTCAAAAATATCTATTCTAGATAGTACAAATCATTTTATTCAAACAAATCTTGGATGGATTTTAAAAAAAAACACTAAACCTATAAATTTTAAAACAAAACATTTTCTTAATAATGTTAAGTTTTATCTTAACACAAAATATCTATGGGGAGGCAACACTCCTAAAGGAATTGATTGTTCTGCTTTGGTGCAAGAATTGTTAAAATTTAACAATATATATTGTCCACGAGATTCTAAAGATCAAAAAAAATTTTTTAAGAAAGAAATTGCTATCAAAAATATTAAAAAGGGAGATTTTTTATTTTGGAAAGGTCACGTTGCAATTGCATTAAATAATAAAAAATTAGTACATGCTTTCGGTGCGAGAAAAAAAGTAGTTATAATGGGAATAAAAGAAACTATTACGAAAATATATTCAAAATCTAAATTGCCACTATTGTGTGTTAAGCGTATTAAAAAGTTATAATTAAAAAAAATTTACGAAAATGAGAACATTTTTTCGAGTGATTCGGTCATATTTTATGCCTGCTTTGTTCTTGGCTAATAACAACAGGTAGTATTTCGAAAAAAATTTAATACTAAAAATGTCTTTATCAGAAAAAAATATTATTGCTGTTCTTGGTCCGACAAATACCGGCAAAACTCATTTTGCAATTGAAAGAATGCTTCAATTTGGTTCTGGAATTATTGGCTTACCACTTCGTTTACTTGCGAGAGAAGTTTATGAAAAATGTATTCAAAAAGTTGGAGTTGAAAAAGTTGCTTTAATAACCGGAGAAGAAAAAATTATTCCTCCTTATGCAGATTATTTTTTATGTACTGTTGAATCTATGCCTCTAGATATTAATGCTGAGTTTGTAGCAATAGATGAAATTCAAATGTGCGCTGATCCTGAAAGAGGCCATATATTTACAGACCGCTTATTAAATATGCGAGGAGATAAATTAACAATGTTTCTCGGCTCTAACATTATGCAAAATATAATACAAAAATTTGTTCCAGAAGTTGAATTTATTTTTAAAGAAAGATTTTCTAAACTTTCTTATTCTGGTCACAAAAAAATATCTAGACTTCCTGGTCGAACGGCAATTATAGCTTTTTCTGTTGATGAAGTTTATGCGCTTGCAGAATTTGTTAGAAGACAAAGAGGTGGTGCGGCAATTGTTATGGGGTCTTTAAGTCCCAAAACAAGAAATGCTCAAGTTGAATTATACCAATCTGGTGATGTTGATTTTCTTGTTGCAACAGATGCAATTGGAATGGGAATTAATATGGACATTGATCACATCAGTTTTAGTAATCTTAATAAGTTTGATGGAAGACGTAATAGGCATCTTCGGCTAACAGAAATAGGGCAGATCGCCGGACGAGCTGGCAGATATATGAATGATGGAACTTTTGGGATCACAGGGAAATGCGACGAATTAAGTCCTGAACAAATAGATAAATTAGAAAATCATAAGTTTGATAGTGTTATAAATATTTATTGGAGAAATTCTAATTTAGATTTTTCAAGCACTGAAAGTCTTTTGAATAGCCTTGATCAAAAACCTTATGATTATAGTCTTTTAAGAAACAAAGACCTGCTAGACGAAAATGTATTAAAAACTTTAATTGTAAAAAATAGTCATATTAAAACTGATTATAAAAACAACAATCTCTCTACTTTGTGGGAGTGTTGCCAGATACCAGATTTTACAAAAAGTTCTTATAACGAACACATTGATATTATTAGAAAAGTCTTTGAATTCTTAGTTTCTGATAAGGGAAAAATACCTAATGAATGGATGCGCGCGCAATTAAATGGTCTAGATAATGAATCTGGAAATATTGATACGATTGCAAACAGAATTTCACATGTAAGAACTTGGGCTTACGTTTCTTATAAAAAAAATTGGGTTGAAAATAGTGATTATTGGATAGCCAAAACAAAAGATATTGAGGATAAACTTTCTGCAAAATTACATGAAGAATTATCAAAAAGTTTTATCGATAGAAGAATAAGCATTCTCTCTAAACACTTAAAACAGGATGCAAAATTAGAAACTAAAATTTCAGAAAAAGATGAAGTAATTATTGATAAACAATTTATTGGCACCATTAAAGGTTTAAGACTTAATTTAGATTTTTCAAGCACAGCTCTACAAACAGATATCAAATCTATAAAAAAAGCTGCCCGTCAAGGAGTTGTGGAGGAATTAAAAAAAAGAATTAATAACATTGTTAAAGAAAATATTGAATCTGCCGCACTTCAATTAAAAGAAGATTTTAAAATATTCTGGAAAGAAAACCCTATTGCAACAATTATTCCTGGGAAAGATTATTTAAATCCTAAAATAAAACTATTAATTGATGACTCATTAGATGTTGATGAGCAAAGTGAATTAAAAAATTATTTAGAAAAGTGGATTGATAAAGAAAAAAATCTTCACCTAAACGATTTAATAAAAACTTCAAAAATTAATTTCGAAAATAGCTATGCGCGAGCTTTATGTTTCAGATTATTTGAAAACCATGGAATATTAAAAAGATTAGATGCTGAAGATTTACTAAAGAATTTAGATAAAGAACAAAGAGCCAATATTAAAAAAATCGGAATTAAAATTGGAAGATATCATATTTATCAACCTCTGATGATTAAGCCTAAAGCTGTAAATTTAAAAATAATTCTTTGGAATTGTTTTAATAATAAAACTCGAAGAGAAAGGTGTCCTACTTTTGGATTAAATTTTTTAAAGAATTTCGAGACAAATAATAAAGAATTTTTATTAATATGTGGATTTGAAACTTTTGAAAATTATATAGTCAGAGTTGATATATTAGAAAAACTTTTTCTAAAAATCTTAAGTTCAACAAATAATAATCAATTCTCTATATCTTCTGAAATGCTCAATCTTCTTGGGTGTGGAAAAGAAGATTTTGAAAAACTTTTAAAATTAATGAACTATAAAAAAATAGATAAAGACAAAGATGTATTTAGCTATGACTTTAAACGCAAAGATAAGAAGAAAATTAAAAAAGATAATGTTAAAAAAAATATCAACAACCCTTTTGCTTCTCTAAAAAATTTATCTTTAAACAACTAAATAATGCTCTGTATTTTTAGAGATAATAATAATATTATTTAAAATAATTTATTCTTACAAAAATCATAAATGACATACGTAGTGAATGACAATTGTGTTAAATGCAAACTAACTGATTGCGTTGAAGTTTGTCCTGTAGATTGTTTTTACGAGGGTGAAAATATGTTGGTTATTAATCCTGATGAATGCATTGATTGTGGTGTTTGCGAACCGGAATGTCCTATCAACGCTATAGAACCAGACACAAATAAAAATACTGAAAAGTTAGTAATACTAAATAAAGAGATGTCTGCAAAATGGCCTAATATTAATAAAAAAAAAGATCCACTGCCTGATGCAGATAAATTTAAAAATATGCCTAACAAACTTGAAAAATACTTCAGTGATAAACCTGGCTCAGGTAATAAATAATCTTGTAAGCTTGTATTAACTAATTGGATGCTATATCAAGCGCCATGGAATTTCTAAAAAAAATCATGAAGAATAAAAAATCACAAGATAAGAAAAAAGAATCTAATATTAAAAAAAATAAAAAAATTAAATTAGAAAAAAAACCGTTAAAAAAAGAAATTCCCAAAAAAGAAATTCAAAAAAAAGAGAAACCTCCTCTAGAGATTAAACCTAAAGGAAAACGTGGAA
>AQUE01000023.1 GCA_000371845.1 alpha proteobacterium SCGC AAA280-P20 | reverse complement strand
GCAGTCATTTTATGGAACAATGATTTGGACTCAACATCTGTTGGGGGATTGGCTTCAACGCGAACTTATCCTTTGAAAAGTTCATTCAAACCAACCTATAACATGAGCATTAATTTGATATCTCAATTCGGGTCCCAGCGAGCTAGAACTTCTTTGGAGTCTTCTTTAGCGCAGTTCCAAGCTGACAAAGCAGTAGTCGGACTTGCCAAGCAAATTAGAAAAAATGAAACAACCAGGGATTCACTTTATAAGGATTCAACCTGCCATCTTGGAGACTTCCCTGACTATGCCCAAATGCGAGGCAAAATTAAAAATCTAGAGACTGAAGGAAAGCGTCATAAAAGGAAACGCCATGAGATTGAAGAGGAGATTGGGTATATCCGAAAGGAGATGAAAAATCATCCATGTCATTCCTGTCCTGACAGAGAAAACCACTCACGGTATACGGAAAAAGCTCTTAGATTACAGCGAGAAATTGATGGATTAAGCGATCGAATTAATGCTAGAACCAACGTTATTGCCCGTAGATTTGATCTTATCAAGATAATTTTAAATAAATTTGGCTATATTGAAAATGATACGATTACTAAATCTGGAAAAATGCTGGCAAAGATTTATGGTGAAACGGATTTGCTTATAGCTGAATCAATTAGGTCTGGAGTATTCAATGAGCTTGGACCGGCAGATCTAGTGTCAGTTATATCAAGCTTCATATACGAATCAAGAAATGACGAAGGAGACAAAATTCCACGAGGTGTGGTTCAAGAGTCTTTAGCAAAAATATCGAAGATATATGGCAACATACATGAAATAGAGAGCGAACATAATCTTGTTCCAATGAGAGCACCAGATTTTGGTTTCTGCTGGGCGTCTCATCGATGGGCAAGCAATCATTCGCTAACCTCAGTGTTAAAAGGTACTGAACTAACTGTTGGTGATTTTGTGAGATCCATGAAACAGATAATTGACTTATTAAGGCAGCTGCGATCTGCTGCTCCCGATCTTCAACCAGTTATTGATCAAGCATTGAATAAAATTGATCGAGGCGTAATTGCTTATTCAGGCGCTGCAGTATGACATTAATGCTTCTAGACAGTGCATCGTTATGGTACCGAGCATATTTTGGAATGCCAGATACATTGGTTTCGCCTAGCGGCTTACAGGTGAATGCCATCAGAGGATATTTAGATATGACCTCGAAATTAATCAATTTATATAAACCCAATCGAATTGTTGCCTGTCTTGATGGAGACTGGCGTCCATCTTGGCGGGTTGAATTATTTCCAGATTATAAAATGAACCGGCTGGATGAGTCAGGTGAAGAGGAAGAACCGGACACTTTATCTCCGCAGATACCTATTCTTTTGGATTTGTTGGAAGCCTTAGGATTTCCGATGTTGGGTGTGGATGATTATGAAGCAGATGATTTGATGGCCACTTTCGCTGTAAATCTACCAGGGCCTGTCCGGATAGTTACTGGCGATCGTGATTTGTTTCAATTAGTAGATGATAAACGTGATGTGAAAGTAGTTTATTTGGCCAAAGGTATCGCTAACCATGATTTGGTAGATTTAAAGTGGATTGAGAAAAAGTATGAAATTCCAGGTCATAGATATGGATTATTCGCAATGATTCGAGGTGATGCATCAGATGGTTTGCCGGGAATTAAAGGTATAGGTGAGAAGGGAGCAGCTTCAATTGCAAAACAATTCACAAACCTTGATGAGGTTATGAAGGCTGCAATTAACGATGATGAGAGATTGACAGCCAACATCCGTAAAAAATTACTAGAAAGTGCTGAATATGCCAAAATTGCTCCTAAATTAGTAGGTTGTGCAACAGATGTTTCAATACCTGAAATGAAAATCGATTTACCGAACAAACCATTGGACACACAGAAAATTCAAGATATAAAAGAAGAGTATGGACTTGGCACTAGTGTTGATCGAATTATGAATGCACTCGGTTGGATTTAGATGCATTATTTATTGGCAATTTTTTTTGGAGGATTGGCATCGCTTGCTTTTGAACCATATGGTTTTTGGTATTGCGCTTTATTTGGGATAGCCGGTTGGTATTGGGTTTTAACGCAGCATAGATTGAAACAAAGAGTTTTCATTTCGTATCTTTTTGGGTTATCGATACTTCTTCCTACTCAGTACTGGACCGGGATCTACGTTGGAAATCTACCCTGGCTAATTCTTTGCTTCGCCCAAGCTTTGATATTTATCTTGCCAGCCCTTTTGATGAGAAGAAACCACAGAGCAAATCAATTTATATTTCCGCTTAGCTATGTAACAATGGAATTATTGTTGCGAACCGTTCCATTTACAGGATTTGGTTGGAGTCGTTTAAGTCTGACACAAGCGGATTCTCCATATGATTCTATTTATCGGCAGATCGGGTTGGCTGGAATGGCATTGGTTATTGCCACCATAGTGGTTTTAAGAAATATTAAAAACATCTTAATTCTTGCAGTCATCTTAGCTTCAATCTATTTTATTCCAGATAATGTAATTGAAGGTAAACCAATTAAAGTGGCTTTAGTTCAAGGGGGAGTGGTTAATTTAGGTTTGGATTTCAATAATAAACCAAGAGAAGTATTTATGCGTCATTTGAATCAAACTACCTTTTCAATCTTTCCTTCTGCAGTGGATCTAATAATTTGGCCGGAGAATGCTGTTGATGTAGATGTGTTTAGAAATGATGATATTCGGATTCAGATAGAAAAGCTTTCTCAAGATTTGGATACACCGATTCTTGTTGGGGCGGTAACAAGAAGCTCTCAGGGGTTGAATAACCAAGCAATACTTTTTGAACCTAAAATCTCACAGACCTACAGCAAAAGGTATTTAACGCCATTTGGCGAATATTTACCTTTGCGATCAGTTGCCGCAAGTGTTTCAAAATACGCCACTAGAATCGATGATTTTTATCCTGGTAATGAATTCATAACTTTCAATGTGAATGGCATGAAATTCAATTCTTTAATCTGTTATGAGTTGATTAATGACAGTTTCACCAAAGAAAATGTCAATGATTTTCTCGTTATCCAAACAAATAACGCTACATTTGGTGATACTCCACAGTTAGACCAGCAGCTAAACATTGCTCGAGTTAGGGCTATTGAGTCTGGGCGAGGCGTTGCGTATGTATCTACCACCGGTATCACCTCGTTTATTGACGCAAACGGCAATGCTACTAATTCTTTAGATAAGTTTGAGCCTGGCACATCAATAAAAGAAATGACAACATATTCTGGCCGGACAAATGTTCAAAAAATTGGTTATTCGGTAGAAATCATTTCATTAGGGTTGTTAGTGATGACCCTTGGGTATAGAAGATGGAAGATGAATGTATAAAGTTCTAATCGTAATACCTACCTTTAATGAATCTGAATCTGTTGCGCAACTTTTCCAACGAGTTGATAAAATTAGAGATCTAGTGTCTAATCAATACCACTTAGATGTACTCGTGGTTGACGATAACTCACCAGACGGAACCGCAGATTTAGTGAATGAAGCCAATTATCGAAATGTATTTGTGCTATCTCAAGATACCAAAAAAGGTTTGGCCTCTGCTTATCTAGCAGGTTTTCAATGGGGTTTGGCGCGAGATTATGATTTTTTCATGCAAATGGATGGAGATTTAAGTCATCAACCAGAGCAAATACCTCAACTTCTAGCTTTATCTAGCACCAAAAACTTAGTAATAGGAACAAGATGGATGGCTGGTGGACAGGTTGTAAATTGGCCCAAAAGAAGAAGGTATATCTCTAAATTTGGAACCAGATACGCAGCATTTATTCTTAAGTTACCCTTTAAAGATCTAACTTCGGGGTATCGAGTATTACCAAGGCAATTACTAGAACGTTTGGATTTAAGCAGAATTGAAACTCAAGGTTATAGTTTTCAAATCGAAATAATCATGAAAGCTGTAAATCTTGGCTTCAATATCAAAGAAGTACCAATAACATTCGTTGAAAGAGCTAACGGAAAATCAAAGATGAGCCCAGGAATAATTTGGGAAGCCGGTTATAGGGTCCAGATATGGGGTTTTAGGCGCATATTTAATCACCGATAATCTACATTATGTAAAGTAAAGAAACTTAGTTAGAAGCAAGCTCCTCGATCGGCAAACAACTGCATACCAAATTTCTATCCCCGTAAACACCATCAATGCGACCAACAGTTGGCAAGTACTTTCCATTTCTGCCTATACCAAATGCTTCACCAGTCGGAAATGCTCCTTTTTCGCGTGAATATTTGCGATCCCAAGCATCCCTGACAAGATCTCCGATGGTGTGAGGTGAAAAACGCAATGCAGATTCTTCGATAGTTAACTCGCCTGCTTCAATTTCTGCAATCTCTCCTCTAATGCTTTCCATTGCAGATATGAAACGATCCAACTCTCTAACATCTTCGGATTCGGTAGGCTCAATCATCATTGTTCCAGATACAGGAAAACTCACTGTCGGCGCATGGAAGCCATGATCCATCAAACGTTTAGCGATGTCATCTACTGTTACGCCTGTTTTTTTGGTTAACTCTCTTATATCGATAATACATTCATGAGCTATATGCCCGTTTTGGCCTTTATACAAAATTGGAAAAGATGGCTCTAATTTCATCGCTAGATAATTTGCTGACAAAATTGCAACCTCTGTGGCTTTAGTTAATCCTGATCCACCCATCATTCGTATATACATCCATGAAATCGGAAGAATTGAGGCAGAACCAAAAGGAGCACTTGAAACAGGACCTGGACCAGTTGCAGGACCAGCAGCTTTGTTTGCTGGGTGATTTGGTAAAAATGGCGCTAAATGAGACCGAGCGATCACAGGTCCTACCCCTGGACCCCCACCACCATGCGGAATACAAAATGTTTTATGAAGATTCAAATGAGAAACATCTGCACCAAATTTTCCAGGTTTTGCAACGCCAACGAGGGCATTCAGATTTGCTCCATCAACATATACCTGTCCCCCAGCATCATGAATCATCTCGCAAATCTGAGATATTGCGGATTCAAATACTCCATGCGTAGAAGGATAAGTAACCATAAGCGCTGCTAATTCGCTTTTGTATTCAGATATCTTGTTCTTTAAATCCTCTAAACTCACATTTCCATTTTCATCACAAGCTATGACGATAACTTTCATTCCAGCCATAACCGCACTTGCAGCATTAGTTCCATGGGCACTAGAAGGAATCAAACAGATAGTTCTATTCTGTTCACCTTTACTATCTAAGTAATTTCTTATCGCCAACAAACCTGCAAACTCTCCCTGCGATCCAGCATTAGGTTGCAGTGAAACTGCGTCATAGCCAGTTACGGATGTTAACCATTTACTGATTGATTCAATTAGTTCAACATAACCCTGGGTTTGTTCGACTGGTGCGAATGGATGAATAGAATTGAATTCTGGCCAAGTGATTGGAATCATTTCGGAAGTTGCATTAAGTTTCATCGTGCATGAACCTAGCGGGATCATTGTTCGATCTAATGCTAAATCTCGATCAGATAAAGTCCTGATATAGCGCAACATTGAGGTTTCTGAATGATATGTGTTAAAAATTGGATGTGTTAAATACGCTGTGGTTCTAGCAAATCTAGTCGAGCTAGTTTTGGCATTAATGATCTCTGCTTTGAACACTTTGAACAGATCCTGTAAGTCTTCTTCACTGCTTTGCTCATCAAAACTTACAGCTACTTGATTATTACTTACTAACCTTATATTCATGCCCGCTTTATCAGCAGCAGCGAACAAATCACCGGCTTTATCGGTATGAATTAAAACAGTATCAAAAATCTCATACTCGTCTACTTGGTATCCAGCACTTTTCAAAGATGATCTGAAATTCAACGCTAATTTCTGGATCTGAGTTGCAATTGCATTAAGTCCAGACGGTCCATGCCACATTGCATAGAAAGCAGAGATCACTGCCAATAAAACTTGCGCTGTGCAAATATTTGAAGTGGCCTTATCACGTCGAATATGTTGCTCACGGGTTTGTAGAGCTAATCGAAAGGCCAAATTGCCATGAGTATCAACAGATTGACCCACTAATCTGCCAGGTAGAGATCTTTCCAATCCTGTTCGTACCGACATGAAACCTGCGTGAGGCCCGCCAAATCCGACCGGCACACCAAATCTTTGAGCTGATCCAACTGCAATAT
>AQUE01000022.1 GCA_000371845.1 alpha proteobacterium SCGC AAA280-P20 | reverse complement strand
AACTGAATGTTGATGTTTTAAAAATTTTAAAAGAATTGCAATCCGAATTTATTGAAAGAGGCATAAATCTTTATGAAATTTCTAATAAATGGTCTTTTAGAACCGCCGAGAATTTGTCTAAAAAAATTGCAAGTGAAGTTGTTCAGCAAAGAAAGTTATCAAAAGCCACAATAGAAACTTTAGCTATCATTGCATATCATCAACCAGTGACACGTTCTGAAATTGAAGAGATTAGAGGAGTTTCATTTAGCACAGGAACTTTAGAAATATTATTTGAGCTTGGATGGGTAAAACCGCAAGGCAGAAAAGAAATACCCGGCAAGCCTTTATTGTATGTTACAACTGATGTTTTTTTGAGTCATTTTAATTTAAAATCATTATCAGACTTACCTAACTCAGAAGAGTTAGCTTCTGCCGGTTTAATAGATAGTCGTTTGGATAGATCAATTTTTGGAACTAATAAGTTTGCAAAAGATGATTTGGATAAACAATCCAAAGAAGACATTTTTACTAATATAGATGACATGCTTTCGGGAACTTTAAATCAAAAAGATAATTAATTATTTGTAAAAAAATATTATTTAATATATAAAAATGTCTATGGGTTTAAGTTTTTGGCATATAATCATTGTTGTAATAGTAGTTGTCCTATTATTTGGTAGAGGAAAAATATCTGATTTGATGGGCGACGTAGCAAAAGGAATTAAAAGTTTTAAAAAGGGTATGTCTGATGATCAGCCTACAGACAATAAAGACCCGAAAGACAAAGATCAAAATTCAAAGTCAAATCACTAAAATAATTTATGCCACAAATTGGGTGGTCAGAAATTTTAGTTATAATTCTAGTAGCAATTATAGTTATTGGACCAAAAGATCTTCCAATTGTTCTTAGAAAATTTATTCAAATAAAAAATGGAATAAAAAATTACGTTAATTCTTTTCAAAAAGGAATTGATGATATTGTTCAGGAACAAGAAAAAGATATAAAAAAGATAATAGATATTAATCCTGAAGATGAAAATAAAAAGAAATCAGAAAAATCTTAATTTTTTATTTTTATGAGTGACAATAATGAACAAAATCAATCAAGCATAACTGAGCATCTTTTGGAATTAAGATCTCGAATAATAAAAAGTCTTATTTTTTTTTCATTAGCATTTATAATTTCTTATATGAATGCTGATAAAATATATGATTTTTTATTACAACCCTACGTTAAGGCTTTAGGAGAGGGTCAAGTAGGAACTAAAAGATTAATTTTTACGGCCTTACAAGAAACTTTTATTACTTACTTAAAATTATCATTTTTTTCCGCTCTTTTTTTTTCTTTTCCTGTTTTTTTAATTCAAATATGGAAATTTATAGCACCTGGATTATATCATAATGAAAAAAAAGCGATTTTACCTTTTATTATTGCAACGCCTGTTCTTTTTATAACTGGAGCTTTATTGGCGTATTATTTTATAATGCCTTTAGCTATTAAATTTTTTTTATCATTCGAAACCTTAAGTACTCAGACAAGCATGCCAATACAATTAGAAGCTAGAGTAAGCGAATACCTTTCTTTGATAATGGTTTTTATGATTGCTTTTGGACTTAGTTTTGAATTACCAGTATTATTAATTTTATTAGCAACTATTGGTTTTATTGATTCCAAATATTTATCCGAAAGAAGGAGATATATTATTGTTATTATATTTATTGTTGCGGCAATAATTACACCTCCAGACCCAATTAGTCAGATAGGATTAGCTATCCCATTAATGATTTTATATGAGATATCTATTTTAATTATTAAATACATAGAAAAAAGCAAGAATGATAAATCTTAAAAATTTAAGAGAAAACCCATCTCTTTATAAAAAAAAATATAAAGAAAGATTTATAAAAAATTCAGATCAATTAGTTGATGAAATTACCTCTTTAGATTCATCAATAAGACAAATTTTAGAAAAACAACAAAAATTACAAGAAGAGAGAAACAAAATATCCAAAGAATTATCTATTTCTAAAGATAAAAAAAGTGAGCAATTTTTATCCTTATCTAAAAAAGTGTTAAATATTAAAAATGATATTGAAAGCTATGAAAAAAATCTTTCTGAACACAAACAGAAGATAAATAATATTCTTCATAATTTACCAAATATTCATTTAGATGACGTTCCTGTAGGTCAAGATAGCAAAAGTAATAAAGAAATAAAAAAATCTGGGATTATTAAAAATTTTAATTTTAAAATTAAATCTCATGATGAAATTGGCATAGAGAGAGATTTAATTGACTTTGATACAGCAACTAAGATCTCGGGCGCTAGATATGTAATAACAAAAGGTAATATCGCTAAATTAGAAAGAGCTTTGATTAATTTTATGATTGATACTCATGTTCAAGAATTTGAATATTTAGAAATGAATGTTCCAATCATTGTTAATGAAGAATCTATGTTCGGAACTGGTCAATTGCCTAAATTTTCTAAAGAACAATTCTCATTAAATACTGGTTCATGGTTAATACCTACAGCCGAAGTTTCCCTTACAAATATTGTTAGAGATAAGATTTTAAATTATGAAGATTTGCCCCTTAGATACGTTGCAGCAACTCCATGTTTTAGAGCAGAAGCTGGAGCTGCCGGTAAAGATACAAAAGGAATGATGAGGCAACATCAGTTTTATAAAGTTGAATTGGTAAGTGTTGTAAAACCAGAGGATAAGAATAATGAACTTGAAAGACTTACTAATTGTGCAGAAACTATACTAAAAAAATTAGAGATTCCTTATAGAGTTATTCTACTTTCATCTGGAGACATGGGATTTAGTGCAGAAAAAACTTATGATCTTGAAGCATGGATACCATCTCAAAATAATTATAGAGAAATATCTAGTTGTTCTTCTTGCGGTCAATTTCAGGCAAATAGAATGATGGCACGTTTTAAAGATTTGGAAAAAAAAATTGACTATGTTGCAACACTAAATGGTTCTGGTCTTGCTATTGGAAGAACTTTAATTGCTATAATTGAAAATAATCAAAATGAGGATGGTTCAATTAATATTCCTGCCGTTTTGCATAATTATATGGGTGGGATAAAAAAGATTTAATTTATATATCAAATAAAAAAGTTAATAAAATTATTGTATTTAAACATTATCTAGTATAATGAAATTAATTATGTCCGCTTCTGGTTTCGCACAATTTATCCCCTTAATATTAATATTTGTAATTTTTTATTTCTTATTAATTAGACCCCAGCAAAAAAGAGTTGCCGAGCATAAGTTAATGATTTCAAAATTAACTAGAGGAGACACAGTTGTTACAGCTGGTGGAATTATAGGAAAAATTTCAAGAATTATAGATGAAGAAAAAGCCGAATTAGAGATTGCTGACAATACTAATGTTAAAATTATAAGATCAACTATCGCACAAGTTCTATCTAAATCAGAAACTAATTAAATTAGTAGTGTTAAATTTCTCCAGATTAAAAATTGGATTTATACTTTCATCAATTGTAATTTTTTTTTACATTTTTTTAGGAAATTTTAATTTTGCAAATAAAACTAATTTATTTTTAGATAAAAAAGTAAACTTAGGCTTAGATCTTCAAGGGGGTTCTTATTTACTATTAGAAATTGATATTAATCCTTTAATCAATAAAAAATTAGAAGAGAAAGCGATAGATTTAAAAAAAATTTTTAACGAAAAAAAATTAGATTTTAAAAATTTAAGTATTTTAAATAATAAAATTACTTTTGATCTTAAAAATCCAGTTCAAAAAGATACTGCTATTAATGCAATTAATGAAACAAATAATAAAGAAAACTTTTTTTCTAAAATTAAAAAAAATACAGAAAATACTAATAAAGATTTTTTTTACAGGATTGAAAAAGATATATTTATTTTACAATTTACTGACGAATATATTAAGCATCTTAAAAAAGATGCAATTAATCAATCCGTAGAAATAGTTAGAAAAAGAGTAGATCAGCTTGGTACTAAAGAACCAACTATTCAACAAAAAGGGGATAGTAGAATTCTTGTGGAGCTACCAGGGTTGTCAGATCCATCAATTTTTAAAAATATTCTTGGAAAAACAGCGCAATTAAATTTTAAATTTTTAAAAACTAGCAATAGTTCTGGAGATAATCTTGGCTTTGAAAAAATTAAAAATAAGTCTGATGGTTCATTCATTGAAGTAGAAAAGAAATTAATTGTCTCTGGCGAGAATTTGACGGATGCTCAACCAGGTTTTGATAGACAAACAAATCAATCTATTGTTAGTTTTAAATTTGATAACGCGGGAGCTAAAAAATTTGCCAATGCCACAAAAGATAACGTGGGCAGACCTCTTGCAATTATTCTAGATAATGAAATTTTAAGTTCACCTGTTATTAGAGAGCCTATACTGACCGGTAGTGGTCAAATATCTGGAGGATTTACAGTCGAGGAGGCAAATCAGTTGGCTGTTTTATTAAGAGCTGGAGCTTTGCCAGCACCAATGAAAATTATAGAAGAAAGAACAGTAGGCGCTGATTTAGGCAAAGACTCTATTCGATACGGAATTATATCTTTTATTGCAGGTTTTTTGTTGGTGTTTGTTTATATCGTGTACGCTTACAAGTTATTTGGATTTTTTGCAAACATTTCACTTTTACTAAATATTGTTATTTTGATTTCAGTTTTATCCTTATTCGGTTCTACTTTAACTTTGCCCGGCATAGCTGGAATTGTTCTAACTGTTGGTATGGCCATTGATACTAACGTAATAATTTATGAAAGAGCTAAAGAAGAATTAAAGATTGAAAAATCAAATATTATTGCCTTTGATATTGCTTATAGAAAATCATTATTAACTATTATTGATTCAAATTTAACAACATTAATTGCCGGCATTATTTTATTTTATTTAGGTAGCGGTCCCGTAAAAGGTTTTGCTGTTACCCTATGCGTTGGATTAATAACTTCATTTTTTACAGCTTTTACAATTAGCAGATTAATGGTTTCAAAATATCTTATGGCCAATAAAGATAAAATTATAAATATTTAAAATGACTAATTTTAATTTTTTAAAATATAAAAATTTTTTTTTAATTTTTTCAACTTTTTTAGTTTTATCTTCATTTATATTAATGTTTACTAAAGGACTAGATTTTGGCGTCGATTTTAAAGGAGGAACAACAATTGAAATTCGATTAGAAAAAAAAATTGAGATAGAAAAAATTAGAAATTCTTTATCAAAACTTAAAATTAATAACTATTCTGTTAAAGAATTTGGAGCTGCAAATGATTTTCTAATTTCAACAGATAATAGCGTTTCGCCAATTGATATAAAAAATTTTATTGAAAAAGATTTAAATGAAAAAATTACAATTAGAAAAGTGGAGACAGTAGGTCCCAAGGTAGGATCTGAATTGATTAAATCTGCCATTTATTCAATTTTATTATGCTTTGTTGCAATGTTTTTTTATTTATGGTTTCGTTTTGAATGGCAGTTTAGTTTTGGTGGTATTGTTGCTCTTTTTCATGACACTATTATTACTGTAGGGGTATTTTCTCTTTTAGGATTACAATTTGATCTTACAATTGTTGCGGCCTTGTTAACTATTATTGGTTATTCAATTAATGATACAGTTATTATTTACGACCGAATTAGAGAAAATTTAAAAAAAGATAGTAGTTCTGAATTGTCAATTTTAGTAAATGAATCTTTAAACAATACTCTTTCTCGTACATTAAAAACTTCTGGTACAACACTTTTGTCTATTATAGCTGTATTAATTTTTGGAGGTGAGGTTCTGAGAGGATTTGCTTTCGCAATAACTTTTGGAATTATAATAGGAACTTATTCTTCAATTTATATAGCTTCACCGATAGTGATGTTTTTTAAAGTTAAAAGAGATTGGTCTGTAAAAGTTGATAATACGCCTTAATAAAGATTTTGAGCTGTTACCATTGTTAAAAGCATCGGAATAGACAAGAAAGTATTTGTTCTAGATATTAGCATTGCTATTCTTGCAGACTTAGCTTTTGTTTCAGGATCACATTCAACAATTCCCAAAGCTCTTTTTTGATTTGGCCAAATTATAAACCAAACGTTAAAAGCCATAATTATTCCAAGCCACATGCCAATTCCTATTGTTATATTTTTAGGACTTCCTTTGAATGCTAAAGCTTCATGAACATAACCATTTAAATAAGCTGTTATTAAACCAGTAATAATTGTTGAAAGGGCAGCCCAACGAAACCAAAATAAAGCTGTTGGAGCTATTACTTTACCAACAGCAGGTTTTTGCTCATCAGGAATTTTTGGCATACTAGGTATTTGCACAAAATTAAAATACCATAACAATCCTATCCACATAATTCCGGACAAAACGTGCAAGTATCTAAATATAGCGCTCCAAAAATATCTATCGTTAGCCCATCCATTGTTAATATAAAATAAAAATCCAAAGAAAATTAAAGTAGCAATAACAGAACATATTATTGTTTTTGGTAAAGATTGAAGAATATTACTGATTCCCATGAACTAATATTAGCATAAAAAATATTTTTTTAGGCACTCTTTTTTGAAATATTTTTAGATAGAATTTTCTTTAAAAATTCACCTGTATAACTGCCTTTTACAAGCGAAACGTCTTCTGGAGTGCCTTCGGCAATAATTTTCCCACCTTTTACGCCTCCTTCAGGACCCATATCAATAATCCAATCAGCGGTTTTTATTACATCTAAATTATGCTCAATAACGATTACTGTGTTTCCTTTATTTACAAAAGTATGAAGAACTTCTAATAATTTTTTAACATCGTGAACATGCAGTCCTGTTGTCGGTTCATCAAGTATATATATGGTTCTTCCCGTTGCTCTTTTTGATAATTCTTTTGCAAGTTTAATTCTTTGAGCCTCTCCACCAGAAAGAGTGGTGGCTTGCTGACCAATTTTTATATAACCAAGACCAACTTTTTGAAGAGTTAAAAGTTTATCTCTTATCGATGAAATATTTTCAAAGAAATCAACACCTTCATCAACAGTCATGTTTAAAACGTCGGCAATATTTTTATCTTTAAATCTTATTTCTAAAGTTTCTCTATTGTATCTATTACCTTTGCACACATCACACTGAACATAAACATCAGGTAAAAAATGCATTTCATAAGTAATTACTCCATCACCTTCGCATGCCTCGCATCTACCTCCTTTGACGTTGAAAGAAAATCTGCCAGGCTTGTAACCTCTTGCTTTTGAATCTGGTAAATTGACAAACCATTCTCTTATAACAGTAAATGCCCCAGAGTATGTCGCAGGATTAGATCTTGGCGTTCTACCAATAGGAGATTGATCGATATCGATTATTTTATCTAAATACTCATAGCCTTGAATACCTTTAAAAGGTTTAGGCATATTTTTTGTTATAGTTTTATTTATCATTAAATTTAAAGCTCTATAAAGAGTGTGAAGTACAAATGTTGACTTTCCGCTTCCTGAAACTCCTGTTACAGCTGTAAAAGTACCAAGTGGAATTTTCGCAGTAACATTTTGCAAATTATTCCCAGTCGCTCCGCTTAGAGTTAAATATCTACCATCTTTTGCTTTTCTTCTTGTTTGCGAAATAGAAATATATTTTTTTCCAGATAAATATTGACCTGTTATACTTTTTTCATTTTGCTTAATTTCAGAAGGAGTGCCTTCCGCAATAATATGACCTCCTTCAGTTCCGGCTCCAGGTCCAAGATCAATAATATAATCAGAACTAAGCATTGCCTCTTCATCATGCTCCACGACAATAACTGTGTTACCTAAATCTCTTAATCTTTTAAGGGCATTTAATAGTTTAATATTATCTTTCTGATGCAATCCTATTGATGGCTCATCCAAAACATAAAGAACTCCTGTTAAGCCTGAACCTATTTGTGATGCTAATCTTATTCTTTGTGATTCTCCTCCAGACAATGTTCCTGATGATCTTGATAAATTTAAATAATCAAGACCTACATTTATTAAGAAACTTAATCTTTCATTAATTTCTTTTAAAATATGTACAGAAATTTTATTTTCCTTTTCTGTTAAATGATTGTGGAGATTAGAAAACCATTCATGAGCACTTTGAATAGACATTCTTGAAACTTCGCTAATATTTAGATCTTTTATTTTTACTGAAAGAGCTTCTTCTTTAAGTCTCATTCCTTTGCATCTCTCGCATTCTGTTTCGTTTTGAAATTGAGAAATCTCTTCTCTTTTCCAGTCACTATCAGTTTCTAGATATTTTCTTTCTAAATTATTAACCACTCCTTCAAAAGATTTTTTATTTGAATATTTTTCATATCCATCATCATAAGAAAATTTAATTTCTTCTTCTGCAGAACCGTATAAAATAACATCTTGTATTTTTTTTGGTAAATCTCTCCAGGGTGTTTCTAATGAAAAATCATAATGTTTTCCTAAAGAAGATAAAGTTTGAGCATAATACAAAGTTGAACTTGAGGCCCAAGGGACAATAGCACCGTCTATTAATGATTTTTTATCATTAGGAATTACTAATTTTGGATCTATATAAAGATCAACTCCAATTCCTTCACATTCTGGACAGGCTCCGTAAGGACTGTTGAAAGAGAATAGCCTTGGTTCTATTTCTTCAATTGTAAAACCACTTTCAGGACATGCAAATTTCGAAGAAAATACTATTTTTTCATTTTTCTTAAATTCTTTTGGAAGATTCTCATTTGTAAAATCTACGTAAACAAGGCCATCTGATAAGGTTAGAGTTGTCTCAATGCTTTCCGCAATTCTTTGTTGTTCTTTTTTGTCATTAATAAAACCATCAACATAAATATTTATGTCGTGTTTTATATTTTTATTTAAAGTAGGTGATTGGTCAATTTCATAAATCTTCCCATCAATTCTTGCTTTTTGGAAACCTCTTTTTTTATATCCTAGTAATTCTTTTTTATATTCTCCTTTTCTTCCTCTAACTACAGGAGCGTAAATCTGTATCTTAGATTGTTTAGGCAAATCTAATATACGATCTACCATCTCAGAGACTGTTTGTGACTTAATGGGTTTGCCAGTGAATGGTGAATAAGGAATGCCAACTCTTGCGTACAAAACACGCATATAGTCATAAATTTCAGTTACTGTTGCAACAATTGATCTTGGGTTTTTCGAAGTAGTTTTTTGTTCAATAGATATTGCTGGTGAAAGACCCTCGATCAAATCAACATCTGGTTTTCTCATGCGGTCTAAAAATTGACGGGCATAAGCCGATAAACTTTCAACATATCTTCTTTGACCCTCAGCATAGATTGTATCAAATGCTAAAGATGATTTTCCAGACCCAGATAAACCTGTGATTGTTATTAATTTATCTCTTGGAATCTCTACTGAAATATTTTTTAAATTATGCTCTCTAGCGCCTTTGATGACGATTTTTGTTACAGTATTGCTCATCTTTTTAGTAAATTTTATTCTTTTAATTTGATTAGTCTGATATAATAAATATCTAATTCTTACTTCAAAAAAAGATCTATATTATGGCAGGCAGCTTAAATAAAGTTTTATTAATCGGCAGACTTGGGAATGATCCAGAAATCAAACAAATGCAAAATGGAAAAAGCGTCGCAAGATTAAGCGTTGCAACTTCAGAAAGCTGGAAGGATAAAAGTACTGGAGAAAGAAAAGAAAAAACAGAATGGCATAGAGTTGTTATTTTTAATGAAGGCTTAGTTGGCGTCGTTCAAAAATACTTAAAAAAAGGTGCACAAGTTTATATAGAAGGTCAATTAAATACTAATAAGTATACTGATAGTAATGGACAAGAAAAATACAGCACACAAATAGTTCTGCAAGGTTATAATTCATCTCTTACAATGCTGGATGGAAAAAATTCTTCATCTGGAGATAGTAAAAAATTAGAAGGCAGCCAATTACCTTCTGATGATATGCCTGACATCTCTCAGGATCCAGACGATAAAGTACCATTTTAAATTTCCTTCATGAGTGAAGATTTAAATCAAGAAAATTCAAAAAATAAAAAATATAACTCAGTTCAAATCGTAGATGAGATGAAAACCTCATACTTATCATACGCGATGAGCGTTATCATAAGCAGAGCTCTGCCTGATGCAAGAGACGGATTAAAGCCTGTTCATAGAAGAATTATCTATGCAATGTACAAAGGTGGATATGATTGGTCAAAACAATTTAGAAAATCGGCGAGAGTAGTAGGGGATGTAATTGGTAAGTATCACCCGCACGGTGATCAGGCTGTTTACGATGCATTGGTAAGATTAGCTCAGGATTTTTCAATGAGTGTAAAATTATTAGATGGTCAAGGAAATTTCGGTTCCATGGATGGTGATAGAGCTGCTGCAATGCGTTATACAGAGACACGATTAGCAAAAATTTCTGAATATTTAGTTGCTGATATTGAGAAAAATACAATTGATTATCAAAATAATTATGACGATACTGAATTAGAGCCAACTGTGCTTCCAGCTCAATTTCCTAATTTATTAGTAAATGGAGCGGGCGGTATAGCTGTTGGAATGGCAACAAATATTCCACCTCACAATCTTGGTGAAATTATTGATGGTACGCTTGCTTACATTGATAATAATGACATTTCTATTGATGAATTAATTAAATTAATCCCAGGACCTGATTTTCCAACAGGAGGACTGATAATTGGAAAGGATGTAATAAAAACTGGATACAAAACTGGTAGAGGCTCCATCAAGATAAGAGGAGAAATTGAAACTGAAGAAGAAAAAAAAGACAAAACATTAGTGGTGATCAAGTCAGTGCCATTTCAAACTAATAAATCTTTATTAATTGAAAAAATTGCTCTTCTTGTAAGAGAAAAAAAAATTGAAGGTATATCGGACATAAGAGATGAGTCTAACAAAGAAGGTG
>AQUE01000021.1 GCA_000371845.1 alpha proteobacterium SCGC AAA280-P20 | reverse complement strand
TAGAACTCTACTTAAACTTTGTTTAGTAATTTTTAATTTTCTTAATATATCAGCAATGCTGATGTTAGGATTTCCTTCTATAATACAAAGAAGTCTATGATGCGCTCTACCAAAAGAATTTTTTTTTAAAACTTCATGTGGATCTGAATATGAATCTATATATGCTTGAAAAATAAGTTCTATAATTTCTTTTAAACTTTTTTCTCTTAAATATAAAAGATCTTTCATTTTAAAATTATATTGTATGTCAGTTTTATTGACATATCTACTTTACTTATTTACCAATACAATTTTAATTATTTACTACTTAAAATTTTAATGGATCCAATCCCTTTTGATAAAAGATCAGGAAAAATTTGGTACAACGGTAAATTAGTAGACTGGAAAGAAGCTAATTTACATATTCTTAGCCACGGACTTCATTATGCTAGCTGTGTGTTCGAGGGTGAACGTGTTTATAATGGAGAAATTTTTAAATTAAGAGAGCATACAAATAGACTAATTCATTCGGCAGACAGAATGGGTATGAAGATACCTTTTTCCGCAGAAGAAATAGACAACGCATGTAAAGAAATAATTTCTGTACAAAATGTTAAGAGTGGTTATGTGAGACCAGTTGTGTGGAGAGGAAGCGAAATGATGGCTATATCCGCACAAAAAAGTCAGATTCATTTAGCTATAGCAACATGGGAGTGGGGCTCTTATTTTGATCCGCAAATTAAAATTAAAGGAATTAGACTGGGCATCTCTAAATGGAAAAAACCAGCGCCAGATTCTATTCCGTGGGACACAAAAGCTTCCGGTTTATATATGATTTCAACTTTGTCCAAACATGAAGCTGAGAAAAATGGTTATCACGATGCATTAATGATGGATTATCAAGGCAATATAGCTGAAGCCACAGGAGCAAATATTTTTTTTATTAATACTAAGAATAATGAAATTCACACTCCAATTGCAGATTCTTTTTTAGACGGAATTACCAGAAGATCTATTATAGTAATTGCAAAACAACTTCAGATTAAAGTTTTAGAAAGAAAAATAAAACTTAATGAACTCAATAAATTTGATGGTTGTTTTTTAACTGGCACCGCTGCTGAGGTGACACCAGTATCTCAAATTGGAGATGTTAAATTTACCGTGGTTGATATGATTAAAAAGCTAGACGATGATTATTCAAAATTAGTTAATAAAAATTAATAAGACTAATTAATCTATAAGATCTATTCCTTTTCTTAAGTAAGCGTATCCTGTCCAGAGTGTTAATATTGCAGACATCCAAAGTAAATATATTCCTAATTGGATTCCATAATCAAATAAAAATTTATCCCCACTACTTCCTGCTAATAAAATAGAAATAGCTATCATTTGTATTACGGTTTTGCCTTTAGATAAAGTTGTTACAGGAATATAAATTTGTGCTTTTGCTAAAAACTCTCTTAATCCTGAAATTAAAATTTCTCTTGTTATTATTATAATTGCAGCCACTACATGAGGACCTTTGATGATTTGGCCCATTATTAAAAGTGAAAGGGCGGTTGCAACCAAAACTTTATCTGCGATTGGGTCTAGTAATTCACCAAATTTTGATTGTTGTTTATATAATCTTGCAAAAAATCCATCAAGATAATCAGTAAAAGCAGCTATCACAAATATTACACAAGACAACCAATCACTTAATTCTCCAGGAAAATAAAAAACAATTACTAATATCGGAGCAATAAGAATTCGGCCGATTGTTAAAATATTGGGAATTTTCATTTTTTAGATATTAAACTATTTTTATTAAAAAAATTATAGATTTTATTAGCAACTAAATCACTTATACCATCTATTTTTTTTATATCTTCGATGCTTGCGTTCTCTATTAATTTTACAGATCCAAAGTGGTTTAACAGTAATTTCTTTCTTCTTTTTCCAATTCCTTCAATCTTATCAAGCGCTGATTGAGTAAAAGTATTCTTTCTATTAATTCTATGTGAAAAGATAGCAAATCTGTGAGCTTCATCACGTAATCTTTGTAAGAAAAATAGCAAAACATTATTGTTAATTTTGATTTTTTTATTATTGTAATAAAAAGTTTCATCACCTTGATTTCTTCTCTCGCCTTTTGCAATTGCTATCATGTTAAGACTAAAATAGCCGAGTTCATCTAAAACTTTTCTAGCTACACTATAATGACCTTTGCCACCATCAATTATAATTAAGTCAGGAAATTCATCTTCATTATTTGATTTAATTTTTGCAAATCTTCTAGAAAGAACTTCTTTTAACATTCCATAATCATCTCCAGAATTAATGTTTGTTTTTGATATATTAAATTTTCTATATTTTCTTTTAATAAATCCATTTTTTCCAAATACAACAAAAGCCCCAACAGCATTAAGTCCTTGAACATGACTATTATCGTAAACTTCGATCAGGCCTGGGTTAAAACCCAAATTAAATTCTTGGTTAATTAATGACAAAAAATGATCATTATTTTCATTCTCTAGTAGTTTTTTATCTAGAGCCAATTGTGCATTCTTGATAGCTAATTTTATAGAAAGTTCTTCATTATTATTTTTTGCAGTTTTTATGTTAATTTTTTTATTATATTTTTTTTCTAGAGCAGTTTTAATCAGATCTAAATCTTTAATTTTTTTATTTAGTACAATCTCTTCTGGAGGGATTTTATTTTCATAGAATTGAATCAGAAAAGAATAAATAATGTCGTCTATATTATCGTCCTTATCATGCTTTGGAAAAAAAGCTTGATTACCCCAGTTTTGTTTTGATCTATAAAAAAATACTTCAATGCAAGTAATATTGTTTTTTTGAAATGCAACAACTAAATCTGCATTATTAAAATTATTTTTATTAATCTGTTGAGATGATTGAATTTGAGTTAATGCTTTTATTCTATCTCTAATTATCGCTGCTTTTTCATAGTTAAATTTTTCACTTTCATTTTCCATTTCTTTAGAAAGTTTTTTTTGTATAAGGGCCGATTTTCCATTTAAAAAATTAATACTGTCTAAAACAAGATTACTATAATCTTTTTCACTAATTTCATTTGTGCATGGCGCTGAGCATCTTTTAATTTGATGTAAAATGCATGGTCTCTTTCTATTATTAAAAATTGAATCGTCGCACACTCTTAATAAGAATACTTTTTGTAATGTTTTAATTGTCCAACTTGCTGAACTTGGAGATGCGAAAGGACCAAAAAATATATCATTTTTATTTTGTTTACCTCTAAACTTGGTCAGTTGTGGAAATTTATGAGACTTTGTTAGCTGAATATAAGGAAAAGATTTGTCATCTTTTAATAATATATTATATCGAGGTTGATTTTTTTTTATTAGATTAGCCTCAAGTAATAATGCTTCCGCTTCATTTTGCGTTGCAATGAATTCTAGATTTTTTGTGCTAGAAATCATTCTTTCTGTTCTGATAGGCAAATAGGAAGATGAAATGTAGCTATTTATTCTATTAGGTAAGTTCTTTGCTTTTCCCACATAAATAATGGCATTTTTATCATCTAGCATTTTATAAACACCAGGACCATTAGGCAGAAATTGAATTATATTTTTTATGATTTGCTTTCCTTGTTCAAAGTTTTTCATAATCATTTTTTGTTTTAAAGAATTCTATTCCCACAGATTCAGTATTCTTAATTATATTAAGTTTTTCAATTTTTATTTTGATATTAAGAACATTTTTATTCTTAAAAATTTCATAAATAAAATCATTTGCGAAAGATTCTAAAAAATTATATTTTTTTTTTAGAAAAAAATTTATTTTGTTAATAATTTCCTCATAATTAAGTACTGAATTAAGATTTCCATCAATTACTTTTTTTTGCTTGCTTAAAATTTCAACATTAAATCTTAACTTTTGAGGCCTAGTCTTCTCAAAAGTATGATAACCAATAATTGCCTTGCACGTATAATTTTTAATGAAAATTATTTCTTTAGATTTTTTTTTTTTTTTATCCTCAAAAAGTTTTATAATATTTGTCTTATTCATTAGTTCCAATGATATCTGGAGTTTTCCAATTAAGACTTTGTCCGCTATCTACAGCAATGACTTGGCCGGTAATTGTTTCGCTATTTGCTAAAAGATAAGCAGTTTTACATATGTCTTCAATTTTAACAGCCTTACCAAGCAAGGTATTTTTTGATTGTTTATTAAAATGCTTTTGAGTTTGTCTTTTGTTTTTAAGGACGGGACCAGGAGCAATCGCATTAACCCTGATTGTTGGCGCTAATTTCATAGCTGCAGTTTTTGTTATTGTGTGTAATCCGGTTTTACTAATAGTGTATGAAAAGAAATATGGAGTTAGTTTAAATACTCTCTGGTCAAGAATATTTATAATGGATTTATTTTCAGATAGATTTTTAATTTTAGAAAATTCTTTAATAAAAGTAGCTGGAGCTAAAAGATTAATTTTTATATGTTCGTTCCAACTTTTTTCGTTAAAGTTTAAAATATTATCGCTATTAAAAATAGAAGCATTATTAATTATGCAATCAATATTTCCTAAACTTTTTTTTGCTGAAGTGATTATTTTTTTTATTGTTTTTGTATTTAAAAGATTACCTTGAATATAAACACACTTTGCACCGTATTTTTCTATTTCTTTTTTAAGTGTGATTGCTTGTTTTTTTGATTTATTAAAATGAATAGCAATATTCCATCCCTTTTTTGCAAAATATAGACATAGTTCTTTACCAATTCTTTGAGAGGATCCTGTAATCAAAATATTTTTATTCATTTTATCTTTTTTTTTTAGCAATCATCCCAGCCTTACCCTGCGTTGATCTTCCTATTAATTCTTTTTTTACATCGTCGTTATAAACTTTAATTTTACTACTCATATTAATTTCTAATTCTCGTTCCTGAAGTTTTCTTATTTCATCTCTTATTTTTGCCGCCTGTTCAAATTCTAAGTTGTCAGCAGCTCTTTTCATTTCTTTTTCCAGCATTTTTAAATGTTTTTTAAGATTATCGCCAATAGGAATGTCATTATCAAAAGTAACATAATCTTTCTCAAAAACCCCTTCCAAAATGTCATTAATTTTTGATTTGATTGATTGAGCCGTTATTTTATTTTTTTTATTATATTCAATTTGTTTAGTTCTTCTCCTGTTAGTTTCATTGATAGCTTTTTTAATACTTTCCGTTTCTTTATCTGCATACAAAATAACTTTGCCATTAACATTTCTAGCCGCTCTACCGATAGTTTGTATTAACGATCTTTCGGATCTTAGGAAGCCTTCTTTATCAGCATCTAAAATCGCAACAAGAGCGCACTCAGGTATGTCCAATCCTTCTCTTAAAAGATTAATGCCAATCAAAACATCGAATACACCAAGCCTTAAGTCTCTTATAATTTCTATTCTCTCAAGTGTATCAATGTCAGAATGCATATAACGAACTTTAACTCCGTTTTCGTCCAGATATTCAGTCAAATCTTCAGCCATTTTTTTTGTAAGCGTAGTAACTAGTATTCTTTGATTATTTTTAGAAACGGTAATGCATTCATTCAATAGGTCATCTACTTGATTTTTTGCGGGTCTAATAAAAATTGGAGGGTCTATAAGTCCAGTTGGTCTTATAATTTGTTCTGCAAAAACTCCTTTGCTTTGTTTTAATTCCCATTCACTTGGAGTTGCAGAAACAAAAATTGTTTGAGGTCTCATCATATCCCACTCTTCAAATTTTAATGGTCTATTGTCCATACAAGAAGGAAGTCTAAAGCCGTAATCCGATAAAGTTTTTTTTCTAGTATAATCTCCTTTATACATCCCATTTAATTGAGGAATAGTAACGTGGCTTTCATCAACAAATACCAAACAATTGTCAGGAAGATATTCAAATAACGTCGGAGGTGGTTCACCAGGATTTCTTCCAGATAAAAATCTTGAATAATTTTCTATTCCAGCGCAACTTCCTGTGGCTTCAATCATTTCGAGATCATATCTAGTTCTCTCTTCTAGCCTTTGTGCTTCTAAAAGTTTTTTTTCATTTCTGAATTTTTCTAAAGTGACAATTAATTCTTTTTTTATTTCTTTAATTGCTTTTTCTACTGTTGGTCTAGGAGTGATATAGTGACTATTTCCATATAATTTTATTAAATTAATTTCTTTATTGTCAGCTCCAGTCAGTGGATCAAAGGACTTTATTTGAGTTATTTTGTTATCTTCAATTGTAATTCTCCATGCCTCATCTTCATAATGAGATGGGAAAACTTCTATATTTTCTCCTCTAACCCTAAATGTTCCTCTATGAAAATTTTGATCATTTCTTTTGTATTGAAGCTCAACAAGTCCTTTAATAATTTTATCTCTTTCATAGTTTTCATTCTTTTTAAAAATCAAAGTCATTTTACTGTAAGAGTCGACAGATCCTAATCCGTAAATACAAGACACGCTTGAAACAATAATAACATCATCTCTTTCCAAGAGAGATCTGGTAGCCGAATGTCTCATTCTATCTATCTGTTCATTAATAGAAGCTTCTTTTTCTATATAAGTATCGGATCTTGGAACGTAAGCTTCTGGAGTGTAGTAATCATAATAAGAAACAAAGTATTCAACCGCGTTATGAGGAAAAAAATTTTTCATTTCACCATATAATTGGGCAGCTAAAGTTTTATTAGGAGCAAGAATTAGGGCGGGGCGATTTAATTCTTCGATGATTTTGGCCATTGTAAAAGTTTTTCCAGAACCAGTCACACCAAGCAAAACTTGATTTTTTTTGTTGTTTAATATTTCTGTTTTTAAAAAAGAAATAGCCTTTGGCTGGTCACCCGCAGGAGTGTATTCAGTTATTAGTTGAAATTTTTTTCCACCTTCTAATTTTTTTGAAGAAAGTCCTTTCGTATTTGATTTTTCTAATATATTAGTTTCCGAAAGATTTTGCATATTCCAAAATATAATTAATTTAGATGTCTATACTATCAACTTCTTTATCGAGAATAAAAGAATCTCCTACAATTGCAATTACGCAGAAAGCTAGACTGTTAAAAGAAAGTGGAAAAGAAGTAATAGCGTTAGCTTCGGGTGAGCCAGATTTTGACACGCCAGACAATATAAAAGCTGCGGCAATTAAAGCTATTAAAGAAGGTCAAACAAAGTATACAGCCGTTGATGGAACTCCTGAGTTAAAAAAGGCAATTGTTAATAAATTCAAAAGAGAAAATAATTTAAGTTTTGATGTAGACAATATTACAGTTGGCACAGGAGGTAAGCAGGTAATTTATAACTGCATTCTTGCAACTATTAATCCGGGGGATGAAGTTATTATTCCAGCGCCATATTGGGTTTCATATCCTGATATAGTTTTATTAGCAGGAGGAACTCCAAAATTTGTAGAGTGCGATGAACAAAGTGATTTTAAGATTTCTGCTGAGCAACTTGAGAAATTAATAACAAGTAAGACAAAGTGGTTTATTTTGAATTCTCCAGCCAATCCCACTGGAATGTGTTACTCAAGATCAGAATTGACGGAATTAGTTAAGGTTTTAAAAAAACATAAACACGTTAACATTTTAACAGATGATATCTATGAGCATATTATTTATCAGGATGCAAAAAGTGCTAATGATCCAAAATTTGTAAATATTTTAGAAATAGATAATTCACTAAAAGACAGAACTATAGTTATAAATGGAGTGAGTAAAGCTTATGCAATGACAGGCTGGAGAATTGGATATGCCGCTGGCCCAAAAGAATTAATAAAAGCTATACAGAAGATTCAATCTCAATCAACAACCAATCCATCTTCTATTAGTCAAGCTGCTGCAGTTGAAGCTCTTAATGGAGATCAAAGTTTTATAAACACTAGAGCTTTAGAGTTTAAAAAAAGAAGAGATTTTGTTGTCCATGCTCTAAATAATATTAATGGATTGACCTGTGTTAATCCTCAGGGTGCTTTTTATGTTTTTCCTAATTGCAAAAATACAATGAATAAAAAAACATCTAGTGGAAAAATTATAAAAAATGACACAGATTTTGCAACTTACTTATTAGAAGAGACAGGCGTCGCAATTGTTCAGGGTTCAGCATTTGGATTAGAAGGTTATTTTAGAATTTCTTACGCAACTTCTATGCAAATTTTAGAAAAAGCCGTAATAAAGATTAAAAGTTTTTGCGAAAGTCTAAGATAGTCTTAGTGGTTAGATAAATGTCTTTCAGCCTCAAGAGCAGCCATGCATCCCATCCCAGCAGCTGTAACAGCCTGTCTATATAGTTTATCTTTTACATCTCCTGCAGCAAACACTCCTGGCACATTAGTCTTTGTAGAGTCGGGTTGAGTTATTATATAGCCGTTACTATCCATATTAATTTGTCCTTTAAACAAAGCTGTTGCCGGGTCATGTCCGATTGCAACAAAAAGTCCATGAGTTTGAATTTCTGTGATGGTATTTGTTTTGATATTTTTTAATTTAACAGCAGTTACACCTTTGGGGTTTTCTGTTCCAATAATTTCAGAAACAACGCTATTCCAAATCACATTAATCTTAGGATTAGAAAATAATTTCTTTTGTAATAACTTTTCTGCTTTTAGCTCACCTTTTCTATGAACAAGTGTTATTTTTTTTGCAAAATTTGTAAGAAATAAAGATTCTTCAACTGCAGAATTTCCACCCCCCACAACAACGACATCTTTATTTTTATAAAAGAATCCGTCACAAGTTGCGCAAGCAGAAACACCAAATCCTTTATATTTTTCTTCCGAATCTAAATTCAACCATCTTGCCTGTGCGCCAGTTGAAATTATAACGCTTTCAGCAAAATAATGAGTTCCAGAGTCTCCAGTTATTTCAAAAGGTTTTTTATTAAAATTAACTGTAGAGATGTGATCTTCAATGAATTTTGTTCCAACTTTTAGCGCTTGCTCTTTCATTTGTTCCATTAACCAAGGACCCTGAATTACATCTGCAAAACCTGGAAAATTTTCAACATCAGTAGTGATCGTTAATTGACCACCTGGCTGGGAACCAGCAATCAAAACTGGCTCAAGCATTGCTCTTGCAGCATAAATTGCAGCTGTATATCCAGCAGGACCAGATCCAATAATAATTACTTTATTTATTTTATCGACATTCATTGTAGATTTTAATTTATAATACTTATAATTAATTATCATTTTAAACAATGAGATATTTTAAAGCATTATTATTAACAGAGGGAGCTCATGGCATGGTGAGCCAAGTAGAAGGTTTAGCAAAAGCTTTAAAATTGGATTTTAATCATTGTTTTGTAAATTTAAAAAACCCCTGGAGATACTTTCCTATAAACTTAGTTCCCGTTAGCAAATCTGTTATTGATGGAAAAATTCCAGAGCAAATAGAGGATCAGGTCCTAATTTCATGCGGAAAAAATAGTATTATTTCTTCTTTGTTTTTAAAAAGAAATAATAAGAATTTATTCAATATTCATATTCAGAACCCTAAAGTTAATTTTTCAAATTTCGATTTAATTATTGCTCCGGAGCATGATCAAATAAAAGGAAGCAACGTATTAAGCACGTTTGGAGCTCTTCATTATATTACTAAACAAGAGATTGATAATAGTAATAATTTTTTCTCAAAATATAATTTATCAGAAAAAGACAAGATTGTTTCTTTAATGTTGGGAGGCCCTAATAGATATTATGATTTTAACGAGATTGATCTTGGAAATATTTTTTTATCAATAAAAGATAATTTTTTAGACAAAGATTTTAAATTAATTCTTGTTAGATCAAGAAGAACACCAGACAATATTATTGATTTTGCTAAAAAGTTTTTTTTAAATTCTGCGGTTATTATTGATTTTGTTAGTAAAGAATTTTATTTATCAGCTCTAAAATTATCACAAACAATTATTGTAACTTGCGATTCTACTTCAATGATTTCTGAGTGCGCGATCACACAAAAGCCAATATTTGTGGCTAAAATGAAGGCCAAGAGAAGAAATAATAGGTTTGAGTATTTTCTTAATAGTTTTAGAGAGAAGGGGATTATTAAATTTTTAGGAGAAAATATTGATAATTGGAGTTATCCAGAATTAGATGAGACAAAACGTATTGCGAGAATAATAAAAGAAAGGTTAAATTAATATTAATGAGTTTTTTAAAATCATTTCAAAATAAATCAGCTTATTCGAACTATCCATTTGATCACTGGGAGTTAACGGAACCCTTAACTGATCGGCAAATAAAAGAAATTTGTGAGGCGAAAGTCCCGGAAATTAAAATTGATTTTGATGGCACTAGAGCAGTAGATGGTGGCGCAGGGACATATAGATCTGGAGATCCAACCGGTGGAAAAGCAGGAAAGATAAGAGAATTTGTTACAAAGGATAATTATAAAGACTATCCGCATTTAAAAAAATTTATCGATGAATTATGTAAAATGGAAACAGCTCAATATGTTGGTTCAAAAATTAAAAAAGATTTAAGCAAAGCTTATGTGCGAGTTGAAATTATAGCTGATAGAGTTGGTTTTTGGCTAAAACCCCATTGCGATATTAAAGAAAAATTAATGTCCTGCCTATTATTTGCAAATCCAGATAATTATGAATCTGAAGAGTTGGGCACAGATTTCTATGATAAGAATTTAAAGTTAGTAAAAACTGTTCCTTATAAAAATAATTATGGATATGTTTTTACGAGCGGTCCTGATACTTGGCATGGATTAGAGAAAAAAGAGATCAAAAGAGACAGAAGATGTCTTCAAGTAAATTATGTGACTTTCGAAACTGATTGGAAAGTTAATTAATTTATATCCTGCAAAGCTAGAACTTCAAATTTATAATTCTTTAAAGATTTAATAGCTTCAGTAATTGCATTGGCCCCGGCAATAGTTGTGTAGTAGGGAGTGCCGCTTGTAAGAGCTGCTCTTCTAAGAGAGAAAGAGTCTTTTGTAGATTGTTTACCTTGAGATGTATTTATAACTAAAGCAATTTTCTTAGCGTTTAGAGAATCTTCAATATGAGGCTTTCCTTCCATAACTTTATTAATTTTTTTACATTCAACTCCTGATGAATTTAAAAAATCAGAAGTTCCAGAGGTTCCAATAATATCAAATCCTGATTTTTTTAGTTCTTGTGCAATTTTAAGAATATGTTTTCTGTCATCTTTTTTAACAGACAAGAAAGCAACGCCAGATTTTGGAATTTTGTTACCAGTTGCAAATTGACTTTTTGCAAAAGCAAGACCAAATGTTTTATCAATTCCCATAACTTCTCCTGTTGATTTCATCTCAGGTCCCAACAACGTATCCACATTTGGAAATTTGTTAAAAGGAAACACAGCTTCTTTAACAGAATATAATTTATGATTTTTTTTATTTAAATTTAGATCTTTTAATTTTAAACCAGTCATGACTTTTGTTGCTATTTTTGCAACTGGAACTCCAATAGATTTAGCTACAAAAGGAACCGTTCTGCTAGCTCTTGGATTTACTTCTAAGACATAAACTCGATCATCTTTTACAGCAAATTGAATATTTAAAAGTCCTAATACTTTTAACCCAAAGGCAATCTTCTTTGTTTGTTTTGATATTTCATCGATAATATTTTGTTTTAATGAATATGGAGGAATGCAACATGCAGAATCTCCAGAATGAATTCCTGCCTCTTCAATATGTTCCATTATCCCTGCAATAAAAACATCTTTGCCATCACAAATAGCATCAACATCAACTTCAATTGCATCATTAATAAATTTATCTATTAGAACAGGTTCTTTTCCTGAAACTTTAACAGCTTCTTTTATATATTTTTTAAGATGGTCTTCATCGTATACAATTTCCATAGCTCTACCGCCCAAAACATATGAAGGTCTAATGACTATCGGGAAATTTATTTTTTTTGCGATTTCAAGTGCTTCAGCTTCAGATCTTGCTAGTCCACTTTCTGCTTGAAGCAACTCTTCTTTGATTACAAAATTTTTAAACTTTTCTCTATTCTCAGCAAGATCAATAGATTCAAGTTGAGTACCTAAGATTGGAATATTATTTTCATGAATAAATTTTGCAAGCTTTAGCGGTGTTTGACCTCCAAATTGAACTATGACACCAAAGAGAGAACCGTTGCTTTTTTCTTTATTAATAATTTCAATTACGTGCTCTTCAGTCAAAGGCTCAAAATATAATCTATCACTCGTATCATAATCGGTTGAGACTGTTTCAGGATTACAGTTAATCATGATGGTTTCATAATTAACTTCTTTTAATGCATAACTTGCCTGGCAACAGCAGTAATCAAATTCTACTCCTTGTCCTATTCTGTTCGGTCCGCTACCAAGAATAATAACCTTTTTTTTATTTGTTGGCTCAGACTCGCAAGCACTTAGATCGCTACTTCCATAAGTAGAGTACATATAGGGTGTTTTAGATTCAAACTCTCCGGCGCACGTGTCAATCTTTTTATATATAGGATGAATTTTAAATTTATTCCTAGCAGACCTTACTTCATTACTTTTTATTTTTAAAATATTTGCAATTTTTTTATCTGAAAAACCTATT
>AQUE01000020.1 GCA_000371845.1 alpha proteobacterium SCGC AAA280-P20 | reverse complement strand
AATATCATTAATGCAGTTCTAGATAAAATTGCAAAAAGTGTTTAATTTCTTAAAGTTTTTCATCTAATTTAAAGATCTTTTAATATAAAGGGTTGATTTTATTGACGTAATTTGGCATCTACGTGGTTCTCGTTAACCTAACTAACTAAAAGTCTAATTATGCTTCTTGATCCAAGTTTTGTTTTAAATTTAGTAATCCTTTGTGGAATTTTATCAATAGTTTTTGCTTATGTAACTGGCGTTCAAATTTTGTCAGCAAGTTCTGGCAATGCAAGAATGAAAGAAATTGCTGGTGCTATTCAAATTGGTGCTAGAGCATATTTAAATCGTCAGTATAAAACTATCGCAATAGTTGGAGTGTTAGTTCTTATCGCTGTAATTTATTTATTTAATGCTTGGGTTGGACTTGGTTATTTTATCGGTGCTTTTTTATCAGGAATAGCAGGATACGCTGGAATGTTAATTTCAGTACAAGCAAACGTAAGAACTGCTGAAGCTTCAAGAAAAAGTTTAGCAGAAGGTTTAAGAATATCTTTTAAATCAGGAGCATTAACAGGAATGTTAGTTGCTGGCTTAGCTTTACTAGCTATCGCTGTTTATTACTTAATACTTATAGAATTAAAAATTAATGAAAGAGAAATTTCTAATGCGCTTGTTGCATTAGGATTTGGTGCTTCACTAATTTCAATTTTTGCAAGATTAGGTGGAGGAATTTTTACAAAAGGAGCGGATGTTGGCGCTGACTTAGTTGGAAAAGTTGAAGCTGGAATTCCTGAGGATGATCCTAGAAATCCTGCAGTTATCGCAGATAATGTTGGAGATAACGTAGGAGATTGTGCTGGAATGGCTGCTGACTTATTTGAAACTTATGCAGTTACAATTGTTGCTACAATGGTTTTAGCATCAATATTTTTCTCTGGAAATTTAAATATGTTAATCTACCCGCTAGCAATTGCTGGTAGCTGTTTGATTACATCTATTATTGGAACTTACTTTGTAAGATTAGGCGCTAATAAAAGTATTATGGGCGCTTTATATAAAGGCTTTATAGTGTCAGCAGTTTTATCTTTAGCTATTTTATATCCAGTTACTGAGCATGTTGTTGGATTAACTAAAGTATATAAAGTAGGAGCTATTAGTTTTACTGGACTTAAATTGTATTACTGTGGAGTAATTGGTCTTGTAATTACTGGATTATTAATTTGGGTTACAGAATATTACACTAGCACAGCTTACAACCCTGTTAAATCGATCGCTAAATCTTCAACAACTGGACACGGTACAAACGTAATTCAAGGTTTGGCTATATCTATGGAAGCAACAGCAATACCTGCTTTAATTATTGTTGTTGGAATTTTATCAACTTATTTAATTGCTGGCTTATATGGAATTGCAATTGCAGTTACTACAATGTTAGCATTAACAGGAATGGTAGTTGCTTTAGATGCATATGGACCAGTTACAGATAACGCTGGCGGAATAGCACAAATGAGTAACTTACCTGCAAGTGTTAGAAAAGTTACTGACGCTCTTGATGCAGTTGGAAATACTACAAAAGCTATTACAAAAGGATATGCGATTGGTTCTGCAGGACTTGGAGCTTTAGTTTTATTCGCAGCTTACACAGAAGACATTAAACATTTTGCTAAAACACCAGGATCAGCATTAAAAGGAATTGTGGTGAATTTTGATTTATCAAATCCATATGTTGTTATTGGTTTGTTAATTGGAGGTTTACTTCCTTATCTGTTTGCTTCTATGGGAATGCAAGCAGTAGGTAGAGCAGGCGGAGCTGTAGTTATTGAAGTTAGAAGACAGTTTAAAAAATGGCCTGGAATTATGAAGAACAAACAAAAACCAGACTATAGAAACGCTGTAGATATTTTAACTAAAGCTGCAATTAAAGAAATGATCATTCCTTCTTTATTGCCAGTTTTATCTCCAATAGTTCTTTACGTAATAATTTATTACATAGCAGGAACTTCTTCAGCATTATCTGCATTAGGTGCAATGTTATTAGGTGTTATCGTTACTGGATTTTTCTTAGCAGTATCAATGACAGCAGGTGGCGGAGCATGGGATAACGCAAAAAAATATATTGAAGATGGTCATCATGGCGGAAAAGGCTCTGATGCGCATAAAGCAGCAGTAACAGGAGATACAGTTGGTGATCCTTATAAAGATACGGCAGGACCAGCAGTTAACCCAATGATTAAGATTACAAATATTGTAGCTTTATTATTGTTAGCTATTATTGCTCGCTAGTCGTTAGCCTTACCAAAGTTTTTAGCTCGTTGTCTAATACTGGCCAGGAAACTTGATAAGAAGCTAGAATCTTTACCAAGACTGATGGTTGAAGATTCATCAAAAGGGTTTTTGCTTAAAGTATTTTTGTCTAAAAAATTAATTTTTTTTAGGACACCTAAATCATCAAACTCTAGTCTTAGCGTATTACTTGAAAAAGAAAATAGAAATAAAGTTAAAATGATAAAAAGTTTTTTAAACATTATTTAAATTTAGTTTTCAAAGCTTTAATAACAATGTTTGGTACAAATTGCACCAAATCTCCTTTTAAAGACGCAATTTCTTTAACGAAATTTGATGAAATAATTTGATTCTCTATTTCCGCCATTAAAAAGACCGTCTCAAAATTTTTATTTAATTTATGATTCATACCCGCTAACTGAAATTCATATTCAAAGTCAGATGCAACTCTCAAGCCTCTAAAAATAATATTTGCTGAAATTTTTTTGCAATAATTAGTAGTTAAACCTGAAAAAGACACTACTTTAATTTTCTTTTTAATATTTTCGGGAAATGAAGTGACAACTTTTTTTATTAAAGAAACTCTTTCAGATGTTGAGAAGATAGTTTTTTTCTTATTGCTTAATGGAGTTCCAATATAAAGATGATCAACAATACTCGCTGCTCTTTTAATAATATCAATATGTCCAAAAGTTATTGGATCGAAAGTACCAGGATATAAACCAATTCTTTTCATTTTTTTAATGGTCGGGGCAGCAAGATTCGAACTTGCGACCCTCTGGTCCCAAACCAGATGCGCTACCAGACTGCGCTATGCCCCGAAACTGTGCTGTTATACAACTTAATTAATTTATTTAAAAGAAATACTAGCTAAAAAAACTTTCAAATTCGTTAGTAATACTTTACTTTTTTAATAAGTGACTCAAATAATATTTTTAAATTAATATTCATGAATACATTGCTGCTTAAACATGTTGGAGCTTTAAAAAATTATGGAACTCTTAAAAGTTTCACTCACAAATGTATTTATAAAAATCATACGTGCGGTGATAAAGTGACAATATATCTTAAAATTAATAAGCAAATTATTAAAAAAATATCATACAAAACAGAATCTTGTCTAATTTGCCAAGCCTCATGCAGTATTTTTTCTGATTGTGTAAAAAACAAAAATTTAAACACAGCAATAAATTTTACTAAATTATTTATTAGTTCTGCCTTTAAAAAGAAAATAAATCTTAGCGGAAAATGGAAAAAATTTAATTTTCTATTAAAGAAAAATTACTTCAACAGAAAAGGCTGTATCTTGGTCCCTTTTAATGCTTTAATAAAATTACAATAAGTAATGAAAAAAACTATTTTTTATTTTATTATAATCAGCATGTTTTTCTTTAATAAAAATATTAACGCCAATGACAATCGAACGTTATATGAATTTAGTTTCAATGATGTTGATGGAAAAAAATATTTACTTTCACAGCACAAAAATAAATTAGTTTTATTAGTCAATGTTGCAAGTCAATGTGGCTTTACTAAACAATATGCAGATTTACAAACTTTGTGGGATAAATATAAAGGTAAAAATTTTGTAATCATTGGTGTGCCTTCAAATGATTTTGGAAATCAAGAACCAGGTTCAAATTCTGAAATAAAGACTTTTTGTGAGACAAATTTTAATATTAATTTTCCAATTATGGAAAAAGTAACTGTTAAAGGCAAAAACGCTCACCCTGTTTATTTATGGGCAAGAGAAAGTTACGGAAGTGCAGCTGAACCTAAATGGAACTTTCATAAAATATTAATTGATAAAAAAGGAAAAGTTAACGACACTTTTATCTCCACAACTAATCCGCAAAGCGAAAAAGTTGTTAAAAAAATTGAAGAATTAATAAATAATTAATTTACTTAACTGAATGTTTTTGGCTACCTAATTGGTCAATTGCTAGAGTTAAAACATCACCTCTTTTTAAGTACGTAGGTGGTTTCATGCTATCTCCAACTCCTGGAGGAGTTCCTGTTGTGATTATATCACCTGGCATTAAAGTCATAAATTCACTTACATAAGATGTTAAAAAATTAATTTTATGAATCATTTTGGAAGTATTTCCGGTTTGCATTCTTTTTCCATTAACATCAAGGCTCATATTTAAATTATATAAATCTTTAATCTCATCTTTAGTAACTATGTAAGGACCTATGGGTCCAAAAGTATCTGCAGATTTGCCTTTAATCCACTGACCGCTTCTTTTTTTTTGCCATTCTCTTTCACTAACATCGCACACTAAACAGTAGCCAAAAATATAACTATCAGCCTCAGCTAATGAAATGTTTTTACCTTTTTTACCTATTACAAATGCAATCTCTACTTCCCAATCTGTTTTTTGTGAATTTTTTGGAATAATTACATCATCATTTGGACCGCTAATGCAGGTCGTGGCTTTTGTAAAAATAATTGGCTCTATCGGAGGTTCTAAATTTTGCTCTAATGCATGATCAAGAAAATTTAACCCAATACCTAGAAATTTTGTTGGATTAGAAACACAAGCTCCAATTCTTAAATTATTATCTAACTGTGGAAGTTTAGAAATATCTAATTTTTTTATAGTGTTAATTAAGTTGTCGCCTATTGTTGTTTGATCAATATCTTTAATAACTGATGATAAATCTCTTATAACATTATTATCTAGTAAGGCTGGCTTTTCAGATCCAATATTTCCAACTCTTAAAAATTTCATAATTGTTTTGGCGGTCCCTAGGGGAATCGAACCCCTCTTTCATGGATGAAAACCACGTGTCCTAACCGATAGACGAAGGGACCTTGAAAGTAAAGTTTTTTAGATTGTTTAGTAATAATAATCAACAATTATATAATTAACTATATTTATCTCCGTATTTGTTAGTGTGTTAAAGAAATATCTTCAATAATAAATTCAATAACTCTTTGTTTATTCCAATCATTGCAACTAAGTTTTCCAGCTATATGAAATTTATGATTTTTAAAATTTTTAAGATAATCAATTACTTTTTCTTTATTATTTTTAAAACAAATTCCATGCAAATAAAGACCACTACTGTTTTTAAATAAAACTTTTAATAAAAAATCGTTTTCAAAATTTATTTTAATCATCGATAAATCCTCAACAATAAATTTTGGCTCAGAATTTCCTGATCCAAAAGGTCCTAATTTACTTACTTCTTCATAGGTTTTTTCATTCACGGCATTGGCTGATAAAATACCATCAATCTCTATAAAGTTATTTTGAACAAAATTTGGTTTTGATGACTTAAATTTAGATATTAAAAAATTTTTAAGTTCACTAATCTTACTTTCATCAATACTAAAACCGGCAGCCATTTTATGACCGCCTCCTTTTATAACTATTCCATTTTGTTTAGCTGCTAAAATAGCAAGACCAATATCAAATCCAAAAATAGATCTGCATGAGCCTTTTGCAATATTTTTAGTAGATGAAATAACTATGGTAGGTTTTGAAAATCTTTCTTTAATTCTACTTGCTATAATACCAATCAACCCTTCATGCCAAAACTTATTAGCAACTAATATTATTTCATTAGCGTTTTCTTTTTCAGCTAATAAATAAGCTTCGTTTAAAGTTTCTTCCTCTATTGATTTTCTTTTTTTGTTTAAAGAATCTAAGGTTGTTGCAATCTCATAACTTTTCTTTGGATCTTCAGTTGTAAGCAAATTTGCACCAAGATCAGACTGACCTATTCTTCCACCAGCATTGATCCTAGGACCTAATAAAAAACCAATATGATAAGTATCAGGGCTCTCTTTTATATCAGAAACATCTATTAGAGTTTTAATACCTAAGTTTTTTCTCTTCTTTAATATTTGTATTCCTTGATAAACAAATGCTCTGTTTAAATCGATTAATGGAACAACATCGCAAATTGTACCTAGGGCAACTAAATCTAAATAATCATATAAATCTGGCTCAGTAATATTTTTATCTTTGTAAAATTTACTTTCTCTAAGTGATCGATTTAAAGCGACAATAAATAAAAAGGAAACTCCAGCTGCACATAAATAACCAAGATTGGATTTATCATCTAATTGGTTTGGATTTACCAAGGCTTTACATTTTGGAAGTTTAATTTCTGCTTGATGGTGATCAATAACTAGAACTTCAATATTATTTTGATTAGCATAATCAAGAGCCTCAAATGATGAAGTGCCACAATCGACAGTAATTAAGAATTCACCTTTTTTATCAATAATATTTTTTAATGAATTAACAGATGGACCGTAGCCATCAATTTGACGGTCTGGAATATAAATAAAAAAATTTGAGTATATATTTTTTAAAAAATTAACAATTATTGCTGTTGAAGATGCTCCATCCACATCATAGTCACCTAAAATACAAATTCTCTTATTCTCTTTTATAGCCTTAATAAAAGTATCCACTGCAAGATCCATATCCTTTAAGACACTTGGATTTGGCATAAATTCTTTGATCTTCGGATTTAAATATGACTGACAGTTCTCAACTGTAATTTTTCTAATAGATAAAAGTTTTGATAAAAAATTATCAATCCCTAATTTTTGAGAAATTTCTAATGACAGGTTTTCGTTGTAATTGGATAAAATCCACTCTTTACCAGTGATGGACTGGTATTTCATATTTTAAATTTATTTATAATTTTTTTATTAAGATGAGATGCGTGGTGCAAAACGTAGGTTTCTGATTGATAAAAACCATTATCTAAAATCTTAATACCTTCAAGCAAATCTCCCCCCGTTACTCCTGTTGCGCAAAACAAAACATCGTCTTTAACTATGTCATTAATAAAATATTTTTTTTTCAAATCCTTTATTCCCATTTTTTTAGCCTTATCAATTTCGTGATCATTGCTTAAAACTAATCTTGCTTGAAACTGCCCCCCTAAACATTTAATCGCAGCAGCAGCTAGAACGCCCTCTGGTGCTCCACCTATTCCTAAGTATATATCAACATTAAATTCTTCTATGCCTGCATAGATAGCTCCGGCCACATCTCCATCTGAAATAAATTTAATTTTAGTCCCAAGTTTTTTTGCATCTTTAACTATGTGATCATGTCTCTCTCTTTCTAAAAGACATATTGTTAATTTATCTGGTGTTGTGTTTTTAAAATCAGCCAAATTTTTAAGATTTTTTGTAATATCAAAATCAAGATCAATAACCCCTTCTTTAATATTTTTTCCAACTGCAATTTTTTCCATATATGTGTCTGGAGCGTGTAAAAGATTATCTTTATTTGATACCGCAAGTACTGACATTGCGTTTGGTAAATTTTTTGCTGTTAAATTTGTTCCCTCTAATGGATCAACGGCTATATCTAATTCTTCACCAATTCCTGTTCCAACCAATTCATTAATATAAAGCATCGGCGCTTCATCCATTTCACCTTCTCCTATTACAATTTTACCTTTCATAGGAATATTATTGAGAAACAATCTCATCTTATCAACCGCCGCTTGATCAGCTGCAATTTTATCGCCTTTACCTTTTAATAATGATGATGCGTAAGCTGCTTCGCTAGTGGTTTTAACAAATAAATCTACAAATCCATTTTTGATAATCATAATTTCTTTTCATTTCTAATTCTGATCATCGTAATTTTTTTACTAATAAAGTTTTCTTTTGAAATTTTCTTCAAAGCTAGTTTCATATTTTTCTCTTTAGCGTTATGGGTAATAATAACTAAATTAGCAAATTTAGGATTGTTTAAAGGTTGCTGTAGTATGCTTTGAATTGAAATCTTATATGCAGATAAAATAGAAGTAATTTTAGATAAAACTCCTGGCCTGTCTTTAACGACTATTCTTAAATAAAATTTACAAATGTGATTGTCGAAATCAAACATTTTAAACTCTTTTGCATCAGAGTAATTAAAACCAAATGGTAAACTTATGTTTCCTTTAAGAATTGAATTTAGATCAGAAACAACTGACGAAGTAGTAGGTCCTTTTCCAGCACCAAGTCCTTGATAAACTATTTTGCCAACTGGATTTCCTTCAACCATAATTGCATTATTTGCTCCATTAATTTTAGCAAGATCAGAATCTTTTGAGATTAAACAAGGATGAACTCTTTGTTTAATTTTATTATCAATAATTTCAGAAATTCCAAGAAGCTTAATCTTGTATTTAAATTTATGAGCATACTCGACATCTTCTAAATCAATTTGTTCTATTCCTTCAGTTAAAAAACTCTTATTAATTATTTCAGTTTTAAAACAAAGCGCACTTAATATTGATATTTTAGATTTTACATCGTCTCCATTAAGATCAAGCTTTGGATTAGTTTCAGCATAACCAAGTTTTTGAGCATTTAACAAAATCTCTTTAAAACTTTTTTTAGTTCTTTCTATTTCAGTTAAAATAAAATTTGTTGTTCCATTTAATATTCCATAAATATGAAATAATTTATTACCAACTAAGCTTTCCTTTATTGACTTGATAATGGGTATTCCCCCGCCCACTGAAGCTTCAAATAGTAGATTAACTGAATTCTTTTCAGCAATTTTTGCAAGTTCATTACCATGCTTAAACATTAAAGCTTTGTTCGCTGTAACAAAATGTTTGTTATTCTTTAATGCAGCAAAAGCTAATTTTTTTGCAACTCCATCAGGTCCACCTATTAACTCAATAATAATGTCTACATCGTCTTTTTTAACTAAAGACAAAGGATTCTTAACCCACATTTTTTTTGGAATACTAAATCCTCTTTTCTTATTACTCGTTCTGGCGGAAATATATTTTACTTGATAAGTCGAATTTGTATTTTTTTCGATAACTTTCTTGTTCTTAATTAAATGTCGATAAACTTCTGAACCAATATTTCCAAGTCCAACTATTGCAATATTATAATTATCTTTAAAACTCATTATTCTAATCCTACAGTTTCTTTTAAACCTAATCTTATATTCATATTTTGAACTGCCTGCCCTGCAGCTCCTTTAACTAAATTATCAATAGAGCTTACAATAATTAATTGATTTTTATTTCTTCCAGAGAAAACATTAATATTACAATTATTAGTATTATTAACATTGTTTGTATTTACAATTTTTCCAAATGATAAAACTTTTACAAAATTACTATTTTTATAAAATTTACTCAAATATTGATGAACTTTTTTCACACTAATATTCTTTTTAAGATCAGCATAAATTGTTGTTACAATCCCTCTAAAAGTTGGAATTAAATGGGGAGTAAATTCAACTTTAAAATCACCAGAAACTTTTCCAAACAATTTTAAACCCTGATCAATTTCAGGCATATGTCTATGTTTACCCAATCCATAAGCAGCAATATTTTTATTAATATTAGGATAAAGTTTTTTATCAGCAGTTTTTTTTCCAGCACCGGAATAACCTGATTTGGAATCTATAATTATTTTTGAAGTTTTAATTGTTTTATTTAACAATAAAGGAATAAGAGCTAACTGAGCTGAAGTTGGATAGCATCCTGGGCAAGAGATTATATTACTTTTTTCAATATCATTTCTTGCAAATTCAGAAAGTCCATAAACAGAATGTTTTTGATTATCGACTGCGTAATGTTTCAGTCCGTACCATTTTTCATAAACTTTGATATCAGAAAATCTAAAATCAGCTGATAAATCGATTAAAATATGATGAGGAGAAATTTTATTAGATAATAATTGAGCTTCTCCATGTGGCAATGCTGAAAAAATTATATCAATATCGTTTAAATCCGCTTTGTTAATGTCAGATATTAAAGGTAATTTTTTTTTAATTTTATTTTTTAAAAAAGAATTGATAGATTTTCCAATAGATCCTCTGGAACATAAATATTTAAGATTAATGAATTTATGATTACTTAATATTTTAATAAGTTCTAAGCCAACAAAACCTGAGGCTCCATTAATTAAAACGTTATATTTGTCAGTCATGATCTGTATTTATAAGAAGTTGTAAATGACTTAAAGACTAAAATTAGTCTAACTAGACTATCGTTTAGAGAACTGGAATCTTCTTCTAGCTTTTTTCTGTCCGTATTTTTTTCTTTCAACTTTTCTTGAATCTCTTGTTAATAACTTTTCTTTTTTTAACGTTTTTCTTAACGCTCCATCTAGAACATATAAAGCTTTAGATATCCCTAAAGACACAGCTCCAGCTTGACCGGTTAAGCCGCCACCTTTAACGGTACACTTAACATCATAAGCATTATTTTTTGCTATAACATTAAATGGCTTCTCAATGCTTAGTTGTAGAACTGGACGTTTAAAATATTCATTATATTTTTTTCCATTTACTAAAATTGATCCAGATCCAACCTTTAACCAAACTCTAGCTATAGAACTTTTTCTTTTTCCAGTTGCGTAAAATCTATCGTTTGAAACAGCTAAACTTTGAACCATATATTTAATTTAAATAATTTTTTTTGTTTATAGACTTAAAATCAAAATCTATAGCTTTTTGAGTTTCATGAGGATGCTTATCATCATTGTAAACTTTTAAATTCCCAAGTTGTTTTCTACCAAGTGGACCTCTTGGTAACATTCTCTTAACAGCTAATTTAATAATTCTAGAAGGATCTTTTTGTAGAATTTTATTTGGAGTAGTTTCTTTAATACCACCTGGAAAGCCAGTATGTTTATAGTAAATTTTATTAACAAATTTTTTTCCAGTAAATTTTATTTTTCTCGCATTAGTTACAATAACAAAATCTCCATCATCCATATTTGGAGTGAAGCTAGTTTTTTTCTTTCCTCTTAAAATTTTAGTTATTTCGGAAGCTAATCTGCCAACAATTAAATTTGTTGCATCGATCTTGTACCAGTTTTTTTTAACTTCTTTCTTTTTAATAAATTCAGTCATAATGGAACGGAATAAATATATTTTGGCTATAATTATGTCAAATAGATTAAGGTAAATTTTATTATTTTTGAGAGATTGAAGCTTGGTAAAATAGATAAATTATCGAAAAAAGTAAAAAAATCGAACCTACTTGATGAAGACTGGCAAAATATATTTTAAAACCACTGGTCAAAACTAGAATTCCAAGCAGCACTTGAAAAATTATTGCTGACAAAACCAAGAACAAATATTTCAAATTAACAATTTTGTTTTTAAGTAAAAAATAAAAAATAAAACTAAAAATGAATATTATAAAATAAGCAATAATCCTGTGTAAAAATTGAACATGGGAAGGACTAGAATAAGATTTTGAATTTGAAAATTCTTTAATCAGAACATCCTCTGGCACAAAATGACCATTCATTAATGGCCAGGTTTGATATATTTTTGCAGCATCCAGTCCTGAAACAAAAGCTCCAATTGCAATTTGAAAAAAAACAATAATTAGAAAAGAAAGAATTAAATAAGAATAAAAGTTTAAATGAATTTTTTTAATATTTCTAAATAAAATAGAAAAAAATAATAGTGATAGAATAATTTGGGCCCCTAATAAGTGTGCTGACAATCTAAAATGGCTAACGTCAGTATTAGAGATTAATCCGCTTTTAACCATATACCACCCTAAAAATCCTTGAAAAAAAAATAATAAAGAAATTATTGAATAAAGGGCAATTTGTTTAAAATTAAAAATTTTTTTTATAAGAAAATATATGAATGGCAAAATAAATACCAAAGAAGCTAATCTTGCTAATAATCGATGAATATATTCCCACCAAAAAATATATTTAAATTCAACCAAAGACATTCCAAAATTAATTTCTTTGTATTGAGGAATCTGTTTGTATAATGAAAAATATTCTTCCCATTTCTTATCTGTAAGTGGCGGCAATATTCCACTAAACAATTCCCAATTAGTTATCGAAAGACCAGATTCAGTTAAGCGAGTAAGGCCACCAATAAAGATAAGTGACGCAACTAAAAATAAAGACAAATACAACCAAATAGTTACATAAGTATTATTTTTATTTAGATTATTTGTGTTTCGCATTATAAATTAATAATTAACTAATCCTTATTTTAAAAACGTTTTAATGTCGCAAAGAAAAATTCTAAAAATTCGTTCTACTATCGATAATATTGATAAGCAAATTATTAAGCTACTTGGTCTAAGAAAGAAACAAGTCTTAAAAATTGCTAAGTATAAAAATAAGAGAACGATTGTTGATAAAAAAAGAATTAATCAAATAATGAAAAGAATTAAAGCTGAAGCGAAAAAGAATAAAATTGATTTTATATTAGTGAAAAATTTTTGGAGTAAATTAATTCAATACTCAATAAAATTAGAAAAAAAAATAGTTAAATAACTACTATTTACTGTGTGGAGGAAGTTTTTTTTCCACAAACCATTCATGCTTACGTGTCGAAGGATTATATTTTTTAACTCTTAATTTAATTTTGGCTTTTTCACCTGCAGTTGGTTTTTTAACATAGTAATTAAAAGCACTATCAGGTTTTAACTCAGGGACTAATCTAACTTTTACTGATGTTTTTTTTGCCATTTTAAGAAAGGTTTTTTAATTCTGTAATAATATTTTTAATTCTAATTAACTTATCTTTTTTATTTAATAAATCGTTAGTGCTTATATCTTTTCTCTCAAAATCGTCAACTTCAATATCATCAATATTATTTTCTATTATTTTTTTTGCTC
>AQUE01000019.1 GCA_000371845.1 alpha proteobacterium SCGC AAA280-P20 | reverse complement strand
AAAATATTTGGTCAGAAATCAGAATTCCAAAAATTCATAAATTTCTTTCTCCTTTTTTAAGCAATATTCCTTTACAGTTGCTCGCGTATTATGTTGCTTTAAGAAAAGGTCACGACATAGATAAGCCAAGAAATTTAGCCAAATCCGTTACAGTTGAATAATTTATTCTTGTAGGCTTAGAACTCTCTCTATATATACTGTAGGTTGAATATGAAAAAATGGAAACCAAATTCTTGGAGAACAAAAACTGCAAAGCATTTACCTGTTTATGACAACGAAGGTAAATTAAACGAAGTTTTGAAAGAAATTTCTAAATTTCCTCCACTTGTTTTCGCAGGAGAGACACGCACACTTAAACATATATTAGGAGAAGTGAGCGAAGGAAAAGCTTTTTTATTTCAAGGTGGAGATTGCGCTGAGAGTTTTGAAGAATTTCATCCAGACAATATTAGAGATTTATTTAAAGTTATTTTACAGGTCTCTTTAATACTTACTGTTTCATCACATTTACCAATAGTAAAAATTGGCAGAGTCGCAGGTCAATTCTCTAAACCAAGAAGTTCTTCCACAGAAGTTGTAGATGGAAAAGAGCTTCCTAGTTATTTAGGAGATAATATTAACGGTATGAAATTTGATGAGCAGTCAAGAAGACCAGATCCTGCCAGACTGTTAAAATCTTATTCACAATCTGCATCAACATTGAATTTATTAAGAGCATTTTCTCAAGGGGGTTTTGCCGATTTAAGTAAAGTTCACCTATGGAATATGGACTTTGTAAATAAGAGTGCAGATAAAAAATTTAAAGAGATTCAAAATAAAGTTATGGAAGCTTTAAATTTTATGCATGCTTGTGGAATAACTATTGAGCAAAATCGAAGATTAAGAACTGTTAATTTTTACACGAGCCACGAGGCTTTGCATCTTCCTTACGAAGAAGCAATGACACGAGTAGATTCAACGACAGGAGAACATCACGATACTTCAGCGCACTTTTTATGGATTGGAGATCGTACAAGACAAATAGATGGCGCTCATGTGGAGTTTTGTAGAGGAATTAAGAATCCAATAGGAATTAAGTGTGGACCTAGCTTAGATCCAAAAGAACTAATCAAGTTAATTGAAGTTTTAAATCCAGAGGACCAAGCTGGAAGAATAACTTTAATAGCTAGATTTGGTCATGATAAAGTTGAAAAATTTTTACCAAAGCTTATTCAAGCGGTTAAAAAAACAAATAAAAAAGTAATCTGGTCGTGCGACCCTATGCACGGCAATACTATCAAGTCTACTACTGGATTTAAAACTAGACCATTCAAGGACATAATTTCTGAAGTTAAAAGTTTCTTCGATGTTCATCAAGGAGAGGGAACTTACGCTGGAGGACTTCATATTGAGATGACAGGAAAAAATGTCACAGAATGTATTGGTGGTGCACAAAATATTACTGATAAAGATTTATCAAGTAGATACCATACACATTGTGATCCTAGGTTAAATGCAAATCAAGCTATTGAGTTAGCCTTCCTTATTTCTGAAGAAATTAAGAAAAATTCAAAATACTCAATAAATTCCATTAGAAAAGCTTCTTAAAAATTATTTTTTAATAATTTTTTTGCTTCAAACTTAAAAAAAAGTAAAAATATTATGATGACAGCGGCAGATAGAGTTCAATTTATAAAAAACTGGATTAAAACCTATTGTAATTCAATGGAAAAAAAACCCGACTGCTTAGTAGTAGGGGTTTCAGGAGGCATTGATTCAGCAGTTGTAAGCACTATTTCTGCAATGACTGAGATAAAGGTAAAAGCATTATCTATGCCAATTAGACAACTGAAATTTCAAGACGATTTAAGCAGAGCACATTTGAAATGGTTAACGAATAAATTTTCTAATGTTGATGAAGTTATTATTAATTTAGATGAAGTTTTTAATAGTTTTGAAAAAACATTAGGACAATTTAATAATGAACTTGCTTTCGCTAACGCTAGAGCAAGATTGCGTATGACCACTCTTTATCAGGTTGCGGGTGCAAATAATGGAATTGTTGTTGGGACTGGAAATAAAATAGAAGATTTTGGAGTTGGTTTTTTTACTAAATATGGAGATGGAGGTGTTGATATTTCTCCAATTGCAGATTGTTTAAAATCTCAAGTATGGGAGATGGGTAAAGAACTTAAAATATTAGAAGCCATTATTAATGCAGCTCCTACGGATGGACTGTGGGCTGATGGAAGAACTGATGAACGTCAACTAGGAATGTCCTATGATGATTTAGAGAAAGCTATGCTCAATCCAAAGGACAAAAATTATGAAAAATATTTAAAAATTAGAAAAAGAAATCTTCATAAAATGAATTTAATTCCAATTTGTAAATTTAATAACAATGAATAGTTTGAAAATTTACAATACTTTAAGCAGAGAAAAAGAAGAATTTATTCCTTTAAATAAAAATTCAGTTGGAATGTATGTCTGCGGTCCAACAGTTTATGATGAGCCACATATTGGCAATGCTAGACCATTAATTACTTTTGATCTTGTATATAGAATTTTAATAAAAAATTTTGGAAAAAATAAAGTTAATTACGTTAGAAATATTACTGATATTGATGACAAAATTATTCAAAGAGCTAATGAGTTAAAAATTGATATTAGCGAACTTACAAAAAATGTCACAGAAATTTTTTTATCGGATTGTAAATATTTAAATTGTTTAATTCCAAATAATCAACCAAAAGCTACTGAAAATATAAAAGGTATGATTCAAATGATTGAAAATTTATTAGCTAAAAAATTTGCGTATATTAAAGATGGCAATGTTTATTTTAATGTAAATAAATTTAAAGATTACGGAAAATTATCTAATAAGAATCCAAAAGATTTAATTTCTGGATCAAGAGTGGAAATTTCAGAATTAAAAAATAACCCGTTAGATTTTGTATTATGGAAGCCTTCGAAAGATAAAGAACCCTTTTGGGAATCACCCTGGGGAAAGGGTCGTCCTGGTTGGCATATAGAATGTTCCGTGATGTCAGAAAAGTATTTAGGCAAAGAATTTGATCTACATTGTGGTGGATTAGATCTTATTTTTCCTCATCATGAAAATGAGATAGCTCAATCAATTTGCGCAAATGATTCCAGTATTTTTGCAAAGTATTGGATGCATAATGGTTATATAACTGTTGATGGAAAAAAAATGTCAAAATCAGATGGTAATTTTGTAACTATTAATAATTTAAAAAATAATTTTAATGGTCAAATTGTTAGATTATCTATTTTAGGCACTCATTATAGACAGCCTTTAGATTGGAATTTAAAAATTTTAGAAACAAATAAAAAAATATTGGAAAATTGGTATAGCCTTTATTCACCTAATGAAGATGAAATTAACGATAAACTTTTTAATATTTTATTAGATGATTTAAATACACCAAAATTTATAACAAACATTCATAGTCTTTATAAGAAAGCAAAAACTGGTGATGTTGCTGCTAAAAAAGATTTAAATTCTGCACTAAAATTTCTTGGTTTATTTGAACAAAATGAAGAGCAATTTAATAGTTTAAGAAAAAAATCAAATCTTGATATTAGTGAGATTGAAAATCTAATAGAAAAAAGAAATCTCGCTAGAAAAGATAAAGATTTTAAAAAAGCTGATAAAATTAGATTGGACCTTGAGAAGAATGGAATTTTAATTGAAGATCTTAACGATAAAACACATTGGAAACATAAATAATGAGTAAAGAAAAAATTTATATATTCGACACTACTTTAAGAGATGGAGCACAAACTCAAGGAGTTGATTTCTCTATAGATGAAAAAAATCGTATTGCTACTGCATTGTCTAAATTAGGAGTTGATTATATTGAAGCAGGCTGGCCAGGAGCTAACCCAACGGACACTAATTTTTTTAACAAGCCTCCAAAATTATCAAATTCAACTTTAGTAGCTTTTGGTATGACAAAAAAATCTGGCAGAAGTGTTGAAAATGATCCAGGTCTTTCTGCTATTTTAAATTCTAATACTAAGTCTGTTTGTATTGTAGGGAAAACATGGGACTTTCACGTAGATGTAGCTTTGGGAATTTCAAAAGAAGATAATTTAGAAAATATCATTGATACTACAAAACATTTTGTAAAAAATAACAGAGAGTACATGTTTGATGCTGAACATTTTTTTGATGGTTATAAAAATAATAAAGATTATGCATTAAAATGTATTCGTTCAGCTTATGATAATGGAGCAAGATGGATTGTTTTATGTGATACTAATGGTGGAACTTTGCCATTTGAAATTGAAGAAATTGTAAATAATGTAGCAAAAGTTATCCCTGGAAAAAATTTAGGTATTCACACTCATAATGATACTGAAAATGCAGTGGCAAATACATTAGCCGCTATTAGATCTGGAGCAAGACAAGTGCAAGGAACTCTTAATGGTTTAGGTGAAAGATGTGGCAATGCAAATATTGTATCCATTATTCCAACTTTATTATTTAAAAAATATTTTAGAGATAGATTTGATATTTCAGTAGAAGAAACAAAAATTAAATATTTAACTGAATGTTCTAGATTGCTAGATGAAATATTAAATAAAAAACCTAATAATCATGCTGCTTATGTTGGGGCTTCGGCCTTTTCACATAAGGGTGGACTTCATGTGTCTGCTGTTGAAAAAAATCCAAAAACATATGAGCATATTGTTCCTGAATTTATAGGTAATAAAAGAAATATTGTTGTCTCCGATCAATCTGGAAGATCAAATATTTTATCAAGATTAGAAAAATTAAATATTAAAATTAATAAAGATGATCCAAAAGTTCAAAAATTATTAGAACAGGTTAAAGATAGAGAATTTATCGGATACGCTTATGATGGGGCTGATGCTTCATTTGAATTGTTAACACGAAGATTATTAGGAGAAGTGCCTAATTATTTAAATATTAAAAAATATGAAGTTAAAGTTAGCAAAAGTAACGACAACGACGTTGTGAACTCTTATGCAACAGTTGTTTTACAGGTTGATAAAAAAGATATTATTTGCGAAGGATCAGGTAACGGACCGGTTAACGCAATTGATAATGCGATTAGATCTAATGTAAATAATATTGGTAAATATAGTGAGTATTTAAAAGATTTAAGATTAGTCGATTATAAAGTTAGAATTTTAAATACTGGAACCAATGCGATTACTCGAGTGTCGATTGAAAGCACCGACAATACAGGCGACGTTTGGTTTACCATTGGAGTTTCCCCCAACATAATTGAAGCATCATTTAGAGCGTTAATAGATAGTATTGATTACAAGTTATATAAAGATAAAGCGCCTGCAAACTTGTAATGTTATTTAAAAATATTAATTTTATTTTAGTTAGACCTCAACTTGGAGAGAATATAGGAGCTGCAGCAAGATCATTAAAAAATTTTAATTTTGAAAATTTGAGATTAGTCTCCCCACGAGATAGTTGGCCAAATAAAAGGGCAACATACACGGCAGTAGATGCTAAAGATATTGTTCATAAAGCAAAAGTATTTTTAAACAATGATCAAGCAGTTTCAGATTTAAATTATGTTTTTGCAACCACATCAAGAAGTAGATCAGTTAATAAAAAAATTATAGATTTGAATGACGCTGTTAAGATTATAAAAAAACAAAGTTCTCTTAATAAAAAAATTGGAATTTTTTTCGGGCCAGAGGCATCAGGCTTAAGTAATGACGATCTTATTAATGCAAATTATTTGGTTAACATTCCAACAAGCAATAAGTTTAAGTCATTAAATTTATCACATGCCCTAACCGTTTTTGCCTTTGAATTATTTACTGCTTCAAAAAAATTTGAACCTATCGTTAAGAATTTATATAGAAGTGAGGATGCGAAAAAGAAAGAAGTTAATGTTTTTTTAGATTTTTTAATATCTCATTTAGATAAGGTAGGGTTTTTGAAGCCAGAGGAAAAAAAGCAACAAATGATTAGAAGTGTTAAAAATATTTTTCATCGAAGTTCACTTTCTACGCAGGAAATCAGAACTTTATCAGGCGTTATTAGTTCTTTAATTAAATATAAAGAATGAGAGTAACATTGACTAAAAGAATGGGGGTTATTATAACAGGGCACTTTAAAATATGACAAAAAGAATAAATTCTACTCATAAAGTTGATAGACGACTTGGTGTAAATCTTTGGGGAAGACCAAAAAGTCCTTTCAACACTAGAGCATATCGTCCAGGACAACACGGACAAAGAAGCAAAGGAAAACCTTCAGATTATAATATTCAATTACAGGCTAAACAAAAATTAAAAAGTTATTACGGCAATATGAGCGAAAGACAATTTAGAAATCTTTTTAGAAAAGCTTATAAGAAAAAAGGTGATACAGGAGAAAATTTAGTTGGTTTATTAGAAAGAAGATTAGACGCAGTTATTTATAGAGCAAAATTTGCAATCACTGTTTTTGCTGCAAGACAAATAATTAATCATGGAAAAGTAAAAGTGAATGGAAGAAAAGTTAATATTTCTAGTTACTTAGTTTCTGAAAATGATGAAATAGAAATTAAAGATTCATTCAAACAATCAATACCAATTATTGGAGCAACACAAAGTAAAGAGAGAGAAGTTCCAGAATATATTGTTGCTGATCATAAAAAAATGACAGCGAAATTTAATAAAGTTCCAAAATACGATCAGATCCCATATCCGGTACAAATGGAACCTAAGTTAGTTGTTGAATATTATTCTAGATAATTTTTTTATTTAAGAATTTTTTGTAATTCGCCTTTTTCGTACATTTCTTTAGCAATATCGCAGCCACCAATAAATTCTCCTTTAACATAAAGCTGAGGAACAGTTGGCCAGTTACTAAAATCTTTAATTCCCTGTCTTATTTCAGGATCAGCTAAAACATTAACTCCACTAAATTTTACTTTTAGTTCTTTTAAAATATTACAAACTGTCATTGAAAATCCGCATTGAGGCATTTCAGGAGTACCCTTCATAAATAAAACTACATCGTTTTTATTTATAATATCTTTTATTTTTTCATTAATATTTGTCATATTATTTTTCTTCTGTTGTTAGTGCTAATGCGTGCAATTCGTTTCCCATTTTTCCTTTAAGGGAAGCATATACCATTTGATGCTGCTGAACTCTAGTCTTGCCTTTAAATTTTGAAGATTTAATTTTAGCAGCATAATGATTATCATCACCAGCCAGATCATTTATTTCAATATCTGCATCTGGAAAGCCCTCTTTAAGTAAATTGTAGATTTCTTCTTGTTTTATAGCCATAGTTAATTTTTGTTATAATTTTTAAACCAGCTTTCATTTTTCATCTTTAATTCTTTAACGCTAATTTTTAAATCATTTTCTACTTCAAATATCTCACTTTGAGTTTTACCAATAATATCTATTTTAATATTTTTAGTGTTTGCAATTTTTTTTATTTTTTCTAAATTTTTCTTACTAATTTCTATTAAATATCTAGCCTGATCCTCTGAAAATAAATATTTAATTTTATCTATATTTGATCCTGTAACTTTAATTTTTGCACCAATATTAGAGGCCATACACATTTCAGCCAATGTAACGATTATTCCGCCGTGAGAAATATCATGAACTGCATTAACTAATTTGCCTTTGATTAGATCGCTAACAAAAAGACCATTTTTCTTTTCTGCTTTTAAATTAATTTGAGGAGGAGGACCTTTTTTATCTCCTACAACATCATAAATTAAAGCGCTTTGACTTAAGTGACCTGATGTTTCTCCGATAACGGCAATAATGTTTTCTGTATTTTTAAAATTAAAGGTCATCATATTATTAATATTTTTTAAAAGACCAACTCCGCCAATCGTTGGGGTTGGGTAAATAGCAACGCCATTTGTTTCATTATACAAAGACACATTTCCAGATATCACTGGGTAGTTCAAAGCTTCGCAAGCTTCTTTCATTCCATTGATGCTATCTACAAACTGACCCATAATTTCTTTTTTTTCAGGATTACCAAAATTTAAACAATTCGTAATAGCAATAGGCTGAGCTCCAACAGAAATTAAATTTCTCCAAGTTTCACAAACAGCTTGCATTGCTCCAGACTTCGGGTGCGCTTTGCAATATCTTGGCACGCAATCAACCGTAGCAGCTATACCTTTATTTTTTCCGTGATATCGAACAACAGCAGAGTCGCCACCAGGCTTTTGAATTGTGTCCGTCATTACCATATGATCGTACTGCTTCCATACCCATGATTTATTTGAGTAATTATGATGTGATAAAATTTTAATTAATGAATTTTTGATATCTAATTTTTCAATATCAGAGTCGTGATTAATTATTTTTGGATAACTATAAGTTATAAAATCTCTTTTATATTTAGGCGCATTATCACCTAATGAATGAATTGGGATGCTGCATACATTTTTTTTATTAAATTCAAGTTCAAGTCTTTTTGAATTTGTTAATTTTCCTATAATTGCAAAATCTAACCCCCATTTTTCAAAAATTTTTCTAGCTTCTTTTTCTTTTCCTTTTTTTAAAACCATTAACATTCTTTCCTGACTTTCAGAGAGCATAATTTCATAAGGAGTCATGTTATTCTCTCTACAAGGAATTAAATTTAAATTTATTTTAATTCCAAGATCACCTTTTGATGCCATTTCTATAGAAGAAGAAGTAAGACCAGCGGCACCCATATCTTGAATTGAAACTATAGATTTTCTTTGCATCAATTCTAAGCATGCCTCTAATAACAATTTTTCAGTAAAGGGATCGCCTACTTGCACAGTTGGTTTTTTTGATTCAGAGTCTTCATCAAATTCAGCTGATGCCATTGTAGCTCCATGAATTCCGTCTCTACCTGTTTTTGAACCAACATAAACAACGGGATTGCCAATGCCGCTTGCAATTGAATAAAAAACTTTATTTTTTTTAGCAACACCAATATTCATGGCATTCACTAAAATATTTCCGTTATAACATTCATCAAACTCGGTCTCGCCGCCAACAGTTGGAACGCCTATACAATTTCCGTATCCACCGATCCCAGAAACTACTCCATTTAATAAATATTTGGTTTTTTCATGATTAGGGGAGCCAAATCTTATAGAATTAAGATTAGCAACAGGTCTTGCGCCCATTGTAAAAACATCTCTTAATATTCCACCAACACCGGTTGCAGCTCCTTGGTAGGGTTCAATATAAGAAGGGTGATTGTGGCTTTCAATTTTAAAAATAACAACATCGCCGTCACCAAAATCAACCACTCCTGCATTTTCACCGGGTCCTTGAATTACATATTTATTTTTTGTTGGCAAAGTCTGTAACCAAATTCTTGAAGATTTATATGAACAGTGCTCATTCCACATCGCCGAAAAAATTCCAAGCTCTACCAAATTTGGATTTCTTCCCATTAATTTAATAATTTTTTTATACTCTTCCGCTGTTAGGCCATGTTTTATTGCGAGTTCTTGATTAACTTCTTGCATAGTTATTTTAAAGACTTGAAAATTAACGATCCGTCCATTCCACCCAAAAGTTCATCTGCGGCTCTTTCTGGATGAGGCATAAGACCAAATACATTCCCTTTTTTATTTACAATTCCTGCAATATTTTTAATTGAACCATTTGGGTTGCATTGTTCAGTAATATTTCCACTAGCATCACAATACTGAAGTACAATTTGATTATTATCTTCCAGTTCATTAATTAAATCTTTATTTGCAAAATAATTACCCTCATTATGAGCGATTGGAATTTCAAGAACAGAATTCCTGTTAGTTTTAGATGTAAAATTTGTTTTATTATTAGTTACTTTTACAGTTATATTTTTGCATATAAATTTAAGATTGATATTTCTTATTAAAACGCCAGGTAAAAGTTGAGATTCTACAAGTACCTGGAAACCGTTGCAGATACCCATTACTAACCCACCTTTCTTTGAATGAGCTATAACTTCTTTCATAATCCTTGATTTAGAAGCAATACTCCCGCATCTTAGATAGTCCCCATATGAAAATCCTCCTGGAAGAACAACAAGATCTGATTTTGGAAGTTTGGCATCGGCATGCCATACCATTGATGTTTTTATGCCAAATTTTTCAAGGGAAATTTTGACATCACGATCACAATTAGAGCCAGGAAAAACAATGACGCTGGCTTTCATTCTTTAATAGATTTTACTGAATAGTCCTCAATCGTCAAATTTGCTAGAAGCTTTTCGCACATATCTTTAGCCTTAGAAAGAGCAACTTTTTCATCTTTTTCTTTTACAATTATTTCAAATGTTTTTCCTTGTCTTAAACTTTCAATATTTTTAAAGCCCATATTTGATAAAGAACTTTTAATTGCAGAACCTTGAGGATCTAAAACATCCTTTTTTAATGTGATAATGACTTGTAACTTCAAGTTTTTATTTTTTTTTTAAAGCGGTTAAATTTTTTGTCAAACCTGTCTTAATTTCTTTAATATTTGAACCTTCTGGCATGATTCCAAGCCTACGAGCAACCTCTTGATAGGCTTCTACCAATCCACCAAGATCTCTTCTGAATCTATCTTTGTCTAATTTTCTTTCATCTTTTACGTCCCATAATCTGCATGTGTCGGGACTAATTTCATCAGCTAAAAAAACCTCAACTTCATCGCCATTCCATTGTCTTCCAAATTCCAATTTAAAATCAACAAGCTTAATTCCAATTCCTCTAAATAATCCAACTAGAAAGTCATTAATTCTTAAAGCTTGTTCAGAAATATGTATTAACTCACTTTGAGTTGCCCAATTTAATGCAAGAATATGTTCTTCGTTAACTAAAGGGTCACCAAGCTCATCATTTTTATAATAAAATTCTAAAATAGGTTTGTTAAGATCTGTTCCTTCGCTAATTCCAAGTCTGGTCGAAAAAGTTCCAGCAGCAATATTTCTAACAACAACTTCAATAGGAATAATTTCTAAGGATTTAATAAGCTGTTCACGCATATTTAATCTTTTTATAAAATGCGTTTTAATCCCGATTTGATTTAGTTGAGATAATAGAAATTCAGAAATTCTGTTATTTAAAACACCCTTGCCATCGATAATTGCTTTTTTCTTATTATTAAATGCAGTGGCATCATCTTTGAAATATTGAATTAAAGTTCCTTTTTCAGGACCTTCGTACAATATTTTAGCTTTACCTTCGTATATTTGTTTTCCTTTAGCCATCAGCTTTTAAATACTCTTCCGTAGATAGTATTAATGTATCTTAAATGAGAATTCATGTTGAATAGTTTTTTAAGTTCGTCTGTGGATAATTTAGATTTAATTTGTTTATCATTATTTAAATTATCAAAAAAACTTTCATTTGCAGACCAAGTTTTCATAGCATTTTTTTTGAACAACTTTATAAGCAAGCTCTCTTGTCATTCCTTTTTGGGTTAATTTTAAAAGAACGTTTTGAGAAAATATAAGTCCATTAAATTTTTCTAGATTTTTTTGCATATTCTTTGGGTAAACAATTAAATTTTTAATTACTCCAGTAAGTCTTGCTAAAACAAAATCCAATGTAACCGTTGCATCTGGACCGATATTTCTTTCAACGCTTGAATGACTAATGTCTCTCTCGTGCCATAAAACTACATTTTCCAAAGCCGGATAAGCATAGCTTCTAATTAATCTTGCAAGTCCCGTAATATTTTCAGATAAAACTGGATTTCTTTTGTGTGGCATTGCTGAAGAGCCTTTTTGTCCGGCTGAAAAATATTCTTCGACTTCTAAAACCTCAGTGCGTTGCAAGTGTCTTATTTCAGTAGCTAATCTTTCAGCAGAAGATGCTATTATTGCAAGTACGCTAAAGTAATAAGCATGACGATCTCTAGGAATTACTTGTGTTGAAATTGGTTCTGCTTTGAATTTTAATTTCTTTGCAACATATTGTTCAATTCCAGGATTGATATGAGCAAAAGTTCCAACAGCACCAGAGATTGCGCAAGTTGATATTTCATTAATTGCTTGCTCCATTCTTTTTTTATTTCTTTTAAATTCCGCGTAGTAAGTAAGAAGTTTTAATCCAAATGTTACAGGCTCTGCATGAATTCCATGACTTCTGCCTACGCAAACTGTTTTTTTATATTTTATAGATTTTGTTTTTAAAATTTTTAAAAGATCTTCTAAGTCTTTTAAAATAATTTTTCCTGATTGATAAAGCTGAATATTAAAACAAGTGTCTAGCACATCAGAAGATGTCATTCCTTGATGCAAGAATTTTGCTTTTTGACCTACCTTTTCCGTTATTGAAGTAAGAAAAGCAATAACATCATGCTTTACCTTTTTTTCAATTTGATCAATTCTATCAGGATTAATTTTAGCCTTTCTTCTTATTTCTTTGGCAATGCCTTTTGGAATAATTTTAAATTTTTCCATCGCTTCTGCAGCGAAAATTTCAATGTCTAGCCAGATTTTATATTTATTTTCAGGTTGCCAAATTTTTGCGATTTGTTCGCGTGAATATCTTGAGATCATTTAGATACGTTATAATTCATTAACACTATTTTATTATAAAGTAAAAATTTCGTATCCATTATCAATTATACCAACTGTGTGTTCAAATTGTGCTGATAAGGATTTGTCTTTTGTAACTGCAGTCCAACCATCTTGTAATACTTTAGTGTGATATTCTCCTAAATTAATCATTGGTTCAATTGTAAAAACCATACCTTTTTTGATCTTCATTCCTTCACCTTTTTTTCCATAATGTAGAATATTTGGCTCCTCATGAAATGTTTTACCAATCCCATGTCCACAAAAATCCCTTACTACGGAACAGCCATGAGATTCGGCATAAGACTGAATAGCATAACCAATGTCACCTAAAGTAATTCCTGGTTTTAAAATTTTAATTCCTTCCATCATGCTTTCGTAAGTTATTTTAATTAGCTTTTCTGCTTTTATAGAAGTATTTCCAACGGAGAATGTTTTGCTAGTGTCCCCATAATATCCATCCAATATTGAAGTGATATCAATATTAACAATATCTCCTTCATTCAAAACTTTATCACCAGGAATCCCGTGACATACTACATGATTAATAGAAGTGCAGATTGATTTTGTATAACCTCTGTAGAATAATGGAGCAGAAAATGCCCCATGATCATTTAGATATTTATTTGCAGCTTCATCAATAAAATCAGTTTTAACACCTGGTTTAATAAGTTTTTCTATATAATCCAAAGCTCTAGCCGCAAGCTCGCCAGCTTTTTTTAAACCCTTAAAATCTGTATCATTATATATTTTAACAGAAGCAGATTCTTCTTTTTCTATTTTCATTAAAATTTAATTTCTATTTTTTTGTTAAGAATTATTTCTTTATCAGATACTTTGCTTGAATAGCATAAAAATTTAACACCTTTTTTTTTAGCTTGCATAAAATTTTCATAGTATTTTTTATCGATATCTTTAGATATTTTAAAAAAAATACAATCTTCTCTTTGAATTAGAAATATCAAATAAGCTTGGTACTTTTTATTTTTAGCACTAATAAGTTCCAATAAATGTTTTTGCCCCCTAGTAGTTGGCACATCAGGAAATTCAGCGCAATCGTTTTCTCTTTTTAAAGTAACATTTTTCACCTCTACAAATGCTTGTTCCTTTTTATTAGAAACAAAAAAATCAAATCTAGTATTATTATTAAATTTCACTTCTCTCTGAACTTGATCAAAATTTTCAAGTTCTTTTATGTTTTTATTAATCAAAGCCTCTTCTATAATTCTGTTTGTTAAGTGTGTGTTAACACCAACTTTTTGTTTATTGTGCTCTAAGATTTCTAAAGTGTATTTTAGTTTTCTTTCTGTATTTTTTGATTCAGAAATCCATGCATTTTCACCCTCATTAAGAAGTCCCATCATAGATCCAGAGTTTGGACAGTGAGCTGTAAGAATTTCTTTATTTAACAATACATCTACAAAGAATCTTTTATATCTCTTTATGAATTTTGTTTTAATTAGAGGAGTGTCAAATTTCATTAAAAGTATTAATATCATTTAGATGCTTACACGAAATAAAAAAAAAAGAATTTTCGCTGCTATTTTAATAATTGGGGATGAAATTTTATCTGGGAGAACCCAAGATACTAATACACCTTTTCTTGCCAAATGGCTTAATGAAAGAGGAGTGCAACTTAAAGAAGTTAGAATTATTCCGGACGACTTCATTACAATTGTAACTTCTGTAAATCTGTTAAGAAAAAAATATGACTATTTATTTACAACAGGTGGAATTGGACCAACTCATGACGATATTACGGCTTTTGCAATTTCAAAAGCATTTAAAAAAAAATATGAATACAACAAAGAAGCTTATAAAATTTTAGAGAAACACTATAAAGATTCCTATTTTAACGAGGCAAGAAAGAAAATGGCTAAAATGCCAAGAGGAGCAGGATTAATTTACAATCCTTCTAGTTCAGCGCCTGGTTTTTACATAAAAAATGTTTTTACACTACCTGGAGTTCCGACAATTCTGCAATCCATGATGCCTTTTGTAGAACAATTAATTATTGGAGGTGAAAAAGTATACAGTGTTACTGTACAGGCGCATTTACCTGAAAGCAAGATAGGCAAAGATTTAGGAAAGTTACAAAAGAGATTTAAAGATTTAAGTCTTGGCAGTTATCCCTTTTTTCAATCAGGAAAAATAGGTGTTGCACTTGTTATACGAGGATATTCTA
>AQUE01000018.1 GCA_000371845.1 alpha proteobacterium SCGC AAA280-P20 | reverse complement strand
GGGGGTAAATAATAATAGAGACAATCTTAATAAATATTTTTCTATTTTAAAAAAAATAAAAAAAAGAAATTTACAAATGATTTGTGCTAATCCAGATTCAATTGTTCGCAGGGGTGATCGAACTGAATATTGCGCTGGGTCTATTGCAAAATTATATGAAAAAATGGGTGGTAGAGTTAAGTATTTCGGAAAGCCCTATAAATACTTTTATGAATATATTTATGAGTTAATTAAAAAAAAATACAGAAAAAATCTTACTAAATAATAATCAATATTTATTTCACGCAAGTACATTTAAAAAGAATAATAAAATTTTCACATCTGGGGGTAGAGTTTTGAATGCTTCGGCTTTAAATAAAAATCTTAGATCAGCTCGAAGCACATGTGTTAAAATGTTAAAAAAAATTAACTGGAAAGATAAATATTTTAGAAGAGATATTGGTTGGAGAGCTATTAATAATTAATTACGTTTTTTCTTAAAAAAATCTTTCATTAAATCTAAAAAAATATTTTCCTTAAAACCATAATAAAACTTAGGCTTATGATGTAAATTACTAGAATAAATCAACTTTGGACCATTAATAAATCCTCCTGACTTTTTATCTTCTAAACAAAAATAAACTCTTCTAATTCTAGAAAGAGAAATTGCAGATGCACACATAGCGCATGGCTCTAGAGAACAATATAGATCAAATTTATCTAATCTTTTTGAATTTGTTAATTTTAAAGCTTTTAAAATAGCATTAATCTCAGCATGTAAAATTGGATTTTTTTTAGTTTGATTTATGCATGCTGATATAACTTTTTTATTAACTGGATCTACTATAATTGCGCTAATAGGCAGCTCTCCTAAAGCTAGAGCTTTTTTTGATAATTTTAAAAGTAAATTAGTATAAATATCAGTCTGACCATTCATTATGAATAATAATTACCAAAAAAAAATTAGAATAGCTAAATTTTTATCTAGCAAAGGATATGGTTCTAGACGCGAAATAGAGCAATTAATTCAAAAAAATAAAATTATTGTTAATAAAGAAATTATTTCATCGCCAATTACTTTTGTAAGTAATGAAGACGAGATAATTATAAATAATAAAAAGATTAATCTTGAAAAAAAACTAGAGGTATGGAAATTTTATAAACCATTAAACTATATTACATCTCGAAATAAACAGGACGATAGACCGATTATATATGATCTATTACCTTTTAATCTAAAAAAAATAAAAACTGTTGGAAGATTAGATATTAATTCTGAAGGACTTTTATTGTTAACAGATGATGGTGAAATAATAAGAAATTTAGAATTACCTAAAAACAAATTTATTAGAAAATATAAAATTAGAGTTTATGGATACATAGATGAAACTTCTCTGGATAGGATTAGCAAAGGAGTAAAAATAAATAACATTCGATACGCTCCTTTTGAATATAAATTATTAAAAAAAGGAAATGCAAATTCTTGGGTAGAGTTTCATATGCGTGAAGGAAAAAATAATGAAATAAGAAATTTATGTGCTGCTGTTAATCTTAAAGTTAATAGGCTAATTCGTCTGGAATACGGTCCATTTAAACTCAAAAACTTATTAGCTGGAAAAGTAGAAAAAGCAGAAGAGAAAGAAATGAGATTATATGAGGATCATATCAGGAAAATATAAAGGAAAAAAAATACTTTTTCCGAGCAAATTAATTACTAGACCTCTAAGAGATAGAGTCAAAGAGAGTATATTCAATATATTGCAGCACTCAAATAAAATTCAGTTTGAATTTAAAAATTCGACAGTTCTAGATCTTTTTTCTGGTTCAGGTTCCTTTGGATTAGAATGTTTATCCAGAGAGGTTGAAAAAGTATTTTTCTTTGAAAAAAACCCTCAAGCTTTTTCCATTTTAAAAAAAAATCTTAATACCCTAAATATACTAAGCGCGAATGCTATTGCTACTAATGAAGACGTTTCTTTAATTCAGAATAATAAATTATTTAATCAAATTAAACCTAATTTAATATTTTTAGATCCGCCTTTTAAAATAAAAAATATTGATAATATAATAAATGACTTAAAAAAGATTATTAACAAAAAAAATATATTGGTTATTCATACAAACTCTAAAAACAATATTGAAAATAAAGAACTCGATGTTATTGAAGAGAGAATTTATGGCGTTTCTAAAATTTACTTTGCAAAATTAAATCTAACTCAATAAAGAATAAGTCTCTTTTTTGATTGCTTCTACAGCTGGTTGGTTAAAAGGATTTAAGTCTAGCGCTTTACACAAAATTGCCGTTTCTAACATTGAGTAAACAAGCAAAGAAATAAAGCTTTGAATAGGCTTTTTTTGATCAATCAATATTACTCGAAATGGTATCAAATTCTTTTTAAAAACTTTTATCGTTGCATTAAATTGTGCATCAACAATATTATTTAAAGAATTTTTTTTTAATTTTTGATCAAAATAATCTTTAATTGGCTGGTCAATTTTATTATTGATTGTTTTAAAGAATGTAAAAAATTTATTTCTCTTTCCATCTAAATAAAGCTGCATAATACTATGATGGTCTTTGGGGCACTCCGATATAATTGGTGTGAAATCTTTGCCATTCTTCCCAATACTCTCTGCCAACAACTGTTGATGCCAATAACCATAATTTAATAAGTTATGCGTATAAATAAGAGATACATGAGTATCTATTTTAGATTTTGTTATTAAAGTTAATAAAGTAGCTGCATTATTAATTAGATTTTTATTTAAATCTTTTTTAAGAACAGAATTGATACCTTGCATTATTTTCTTATAATCAAGATTAAACATTAATAGACCCGCTTCTGATAAAACGGAATACCGACCACTAAGATTTATATTGTGTTCAAAAAATAAAATATTATTTTTTTTTGCAAAATTAAATAGAATGCTATTTCTCTCTGAAATAATTATAAAATTTTTAGATATTTCTTTTTTTCTTTTATTAAAATCATTTAAAATAATATTGCAATTTGTTAAGGTTTCTAAAGTTTGTCCAGATTTAGATATAATAAATATTGAGAATTTGCTTAGATCTTTTCTAATAAGATCATTAACCGCAGAGTTATTTAAACTATCTAAAAAATAATAATTCTTATCTAAGCCAAAAAAAGAAGAAAGCATCTTAGTTCCAAGAACAGACCCGCCCATACCTACTATTAAAATATTTTTATGTAATTTTTTTTTTAAGATTATTTTTTTTAAAAAGAGATTTTTTTGGTACTGTTCAGACAATGTATTAAAGAAAAAATTTTCTTTAATATTAAATAAATTTTTAAAAATTTCAGAACACTTTCTTAAATTATTTTTATAAATTTTTGAGTTATTTTTTAAAAAATTAAAAGAATTAATTTTCATCAAACTATTTTATTTTTTCAAGAATACTTTTTTCTAAAGAACCAGAGTTTGTTCCTTTGTTAATTTCTGTATCTTTTTTATCTTTTCCTAGATTCTTATTAAAGATATCTTTTAAATTATCTTTCTCATCTTTTTGATTATTCTGATTCACGGAATCTGGTGGCAACAAATCGAAATTTGGGGGCATGGTCAAAGGATTCCTTTTTTCAATTAAAAACTCATCAGGAACATCTTTTTTCATGCCTAATCCCTTTTGAACATTTTCACATGAGTTTAATAATAAGAATAATGCAAATAAATTTATAATTTTTTTCATTTTTTTTTTATTTTAAACAGATCAATTATTATTAAACCAATAATCCCAATAGTGATAAAAATATCAGCAATATTAAAGGTAAACCAGTGAAAACTCTCATAATGAAAATCTATAAAGTCTGGAACAGAACTATAATAATATCGGTCAAATAAATTTCCTAGCGCTCCTCCTAAAATTATAGAAATAAATATGGATTCTAAGTAATTTGACGAGGTTAACATCCAATAAATTAAAATTAAATTAATAGCAGTTATAATGATTGAAATAATTGAATAAAAAATATTAGGTTCAATCTGCAAAATTCCAAAACCAATTCCACTATTCCATACTAAAGAAAAATTAAGAAAAAAGTTCAAATAAATTTCGGATAAAGAATTATTTAAAAAATATTTTAAAATTAAAATTTTTGAAATTCTATCTATTGTAAAAAGAGCAAGAACAAAAATAAATAAATATATCTTTTTTTTATTCGTCATATTAATTTTTTAAACCGCAAATATCTCTAAAACACGGTTTTTCTAAAATCTTCCAACAACGAGAACATTTTTGTCCCTTAGCTTTCACTATCTTGACGGCTACTCCTTCAACATCTTTTAAAGAAAATAAATCATTTTGATTAATAAAAGATTCTGCTTTTGCTTCTGAACATATAAAAATTTCACTAAGATCTTCTTGTTTTATAATATTTAGATATTCATCTTTTAAATAAACAATAACATTTGCTTCTAAGCTGGAGCCAATAATCTTTTTATTTCTAATATCTTCTATAGCTGCATTAACAACTTGTTTTACTTTCTTAATGCCAATCCACTTATTTTTGATTTCAGAATTATTCCAAATCAAAGGTATAACTGGAAAATCCTGCAGGTGAATACTCTTATATTTTTTATTTTTAATTACCTGATAAGCCTCTTCAGATGTAAAGGCTAAAATTGGACAAAACCATTTTAATAAAAAATTAATAAGAACATTTAATACTTCTAAACAGTTATTTCTTCTTTGACTATTCTGACTATCGCAATAGAGAATATCTTTTTTTATATCAAAATAAAAAGCCGAAAGATCCAAAGTACAAAAATTTAAAAGCTCAACATATATTTTATGAAAATTATAGGACTTAATATAATCTCTAAATCTTAAATCAAAGTCATATACTTGGGTTAGGATATATTTCTCTAATGATGATAATTTTGAATATTCTATTTTAGAAAAATCATCGTTCAATAATTTGTCATTTAAATTTCCTAAAAGAAATCTAAGAGTATTTCGAATTTTTCGATACGACTCGGCATGTTGATTTAAAATTGCTTTATCAATCTTTAAATCTTCAGAATAATCTGAGGCAACAACCCATAATCTAAGTATATCGGCTCCAAAATTTTTAATAACTTCTTCTGGCATAACCACATTACCTAATGATTTCGACATTTTTTGTCCTTTGCCATCCACAACAAATCCGTGACACAAAATATTTTGAAATGGAGCGGTTCCTTTTGTTCCGCAAGATTCAAGTAAAGAGGAGTGAAACCAACCTCTGTGTTGATCTGATCCTTCTAAATAAAGATTTGCTGGCCAGGCAAGTTCTGGTCTTTTATCTAAAACATAACTATGCGTAGACCCACTATCAAACCAAACTTCTACAATATCTTTAACCTGGTCATAATCATTAGCACTATAATGATTACCTAAAAAATCTTGTGGCTGTCTTGTAAACCAAGAATCGCTACCCTCTTCTTCGAATATTTTTGCTATACCTTCTAATACTTTTTCGTCTGCCAAAGGCTTTCCAGTTTTTTTTGAAATAAATATTGGCAATGGTACCCCCCAAACTCTTTGTCGAGAAACACACCAATCTGGTCTTGTTTCTATCATTGATCTTAATCTATTTTGTCCAACAGCTGGATAAAATTTTGTATTACCAATTGCAGCAATCGATTTTTTTCTCAGATCATTTGTTTCCATCGATATAAACCACTGAGGTGTAGCTCTATGAACTAGTGGCGCTTTAGATCTCCAAGAATGCGGATAACTATGCTTAAGTTTACCTTTGCCTAATAATCTCGATAAATTAGTCAGCTCATTAATAATCACATCATCAGCTTTAAAAATATGAGTGCCAGAAAATTTAATAATGTTATTTGTATAATGTCCTTTGTCATCAATTGTATCAAAGGCTTGAATATTATTGTTTAAACATAAATAGTAATCATCCGGTCCATGACTAGGTGCACAATGAACAATTCCTGTTCCCTGTTCTAAGTTAACAAAATTAGCATCAAGCATAGGAACGTCAAAAGTATAACCAATATCTTTGAAAGGATGATTGCAAATGATATTTTTTAATTCGGATCCTGAAAAACTTTCAATAATTTCATGTTTTGTAATTGCGCAATCTGCTAAAACTTTTTCTATTAATTTTTCTGCGATAATAATTTTTTCATTATTATTTATTTTAACAATAGAATAATTAATTTTATTATTAAAAGCTAAGGCTCTATTACAAGGAATAGTCCAAGGAGTTGTTGTCCAAATAACAACGTTGCAATTTAAAAATTTTTCAGGACCAGACTTAATTAAAAATTTTGAATAAATTGTATTAGAAGTATGATCATAATATTCAACCTCTGCATCAGCTAAAGCTGTCGATTCAACAACAGACCATAAAACTGGCTTGAAGCCTCTATATAATCCTCCGTTAATTATAAATTTGCTAATTTCTCTTGTTATTTGAGCTTCTGAAGACTTGCTCATAGTCGTATAATAATTCTTCCAATCTCCATTTACTCCTAATCTATTAAATTCTTTTTTTTGAATCTCGATCCAACTTGTTGCAAATTCTCTACATTCTTTTCTAAACTCATTAACTGGAACGGTGTCCTTATTTTTTCCTTTTTTTTTATATTCCTCCTCTACTTTCCATTCTATTGGTAATCCATGGCAATCCCATCCTGGTACGTAAGGGGCATCCTTACCTGTCATTTGATTAAATCTTACAACGATATCTTTTAAAATTTTATTTAATGCCGTCCCAATATGGATATGCCCGTTTGCATAAGGAGGCCCGTCATGCAAAATAAATTTTTCTCTACCCTTACTGTTAGATCTTAACTCTTGATAAAGGTTAATTTGTTCCCAAAATTTAAGTATTTCAGGTTCTTTTGAGGGCAAATTAGCCTTCATAGGAAAGGAAGTTTCGGGAAGATTTATTTTAATTTCTGACATTATTTTTTGTTTAAACTAATTTTGGCAACTTTAATATCTTTCTTAATCTGTCTAACCAGCATTGAGCTATTTTTAAATTTTTTCTCTTTTCTAATAAAATCAATGAACAAAACTTTGATATTTTTATTATAAAAATTATGATTTTTTCCAAAAACATTAACTTCTAAAACTGGACCAGAACTTCCGAATGTTGGTCTTACACCAAAATTAGCAATTCCCTTATAGGTCTTTTTATTAAAAACAATTTTAACAGAATAGACCCCAAACAATGGTTTAATCTGATTAAAAATTTTAATATTTGCTGTTGGAAAGCCTATTCGTCTTCCATATTTTTTACCCTGAATAACTTTGCCAGAAATCGACCATGGCCTTCCCATGATTTTATGAGCTAGGTTAACTTTTCCAGCCTGTATTAAGCTTCTGATTTTTGATGAAGAAATCTTATAATTATTAAATTTTTTAAAATTAATTATAAATATTTTAAAATTATTATTTTCTGATAATTTTTTTAAAAAAAATATATTACCTTTTCTTTTAAAACCAAATTTAAAATCTTTTCCAACAAAAATACTATGAACCGCTAATTTTTTTAAAAGAATTATTTTAGCAAAATTATCATGGCTTATTTTGGAAAAATTACGATTAAAATTTTGTTTAATAAAAAAATCTGCACGAAATTTTTTTACGACATTTATTTTGTCATTAATGTTTAAAATTTTATTATCGGTCCTATTAAAAAAATCTTTAGGTAAAGGATCAAAGGTAAATATACCAAATTTTTTATTTATCTTACGTGAAAAAATATAAGCTTTTTTTAAAAGCTCCTGATGTCCTAAGTGCACTCCATCAAAATTGCCTATTGCTAAAACAGAATTAATAAATTTTTTATCAACAGAATTAATATTGCTATATATTTTCATTTACCAAATCAATTCGTTCTGAAAATAATTAATTTTAAAGTCTTTATTTTTTTCAATTGCAAATTTAGCTAAATTTATATTTTTTTTATTCCATTCAGATCTATGAATACCCCCTGCTATAAACAAATTCTTAACTTTAAAATTATTTGCTCCTAAAATATCAGTATTTAAATTATCTCCAATAACAAGAATTTTACTCTTATTTATATTTTTTCTGTATTTTTTTTTAATTAACTCATAAATATATTCATAAAAGTATTTATAGGGCTTTCCGAAATACTTAACTCTACCACCCATTTTTTCATATAATTTTGCAATAGACCCAGCGCAATATTCAGTTCGATCACCCCTGCGAACAATTGAATCTGGATTAGCACAAATCATTTGTAAATTTCTTTTTTTTATTTTTTTTAAAATAGAAAAATATTTATTAAGATTGTCTCTATTATTATTTACCCCCGTACAAACAACAAAGTCTGCATTATTTAACGAAGTTTTTTTTAGTCCTAAGTTAGCAAATAGACTTTTGTCTCTATCTGGACCCAAATGATAAAAATATTTATTTTTAGTAAAACTCTTTAGATAAAAACGAGTTAGATCTCCTGAGGTAATTAATAAATTATAAAATTTTTTACTAAAATCTATTTTATTTAAAAACTTTTGAACACTAACGCCAGGTCTTGGAGCATTTGAAATTAATATAATTTTCTTGCTTTTTTTTATGTTTTTTAGGGCTTTTAAAGCATCAGAATAACATTCAATACCGTTATGAACTACGCCCCAGAGATCAACAAAAAATATATCAAATTTTGAATAAATCTTATTTAGCCCGCTTAAAAAAACAGGATTATTCATAAATTTAAAATTATTGTGTAGAACTAATTGTCTTCTTTAATTTTTCTACGATTAAATCTATTTCTTGTTTTTGAATAATCAAAGGAGGAGATAAAGCGATAATATCTCCTGTTACTCTTACAAATAATTTTTGATCTTTAAAAGCTTCACATAGAACGTTGTATGATCTTCTTGAAGGTTTGTTCGAGATTGGTTCTAACTCTACAGCTCCTATTAATCCAAGATTTCTTATATCAATTATATGTTTTGTGCCTTTTAACGAATGCAAAGCATCTTCCCAATATTTTGCAATTTCTGAAGCTCTGACCAATAAATTTTCTTTTTTATAAACATCAAGAGTAGCAATTGCTGCTGCGCAAGCCAATGGATGCGCTGAATAAGTATATCCATGAAAAAAATCAATAACTTTAGGATCTCCTTGCATAAATGTTTTATAAATTTTATCAGAAACAAAAGTTGCAGCCATTGGCACAGTTCCACTAGTTAATCCTTTTGCTATAGTCATTAAATCAGGCTCAATATTAAAAAAATCTGCAGCAAATGGTTTTCCTAATCTTCCAAAGCCAGTGATTACCTCATCAAATATTAAAATTATATCGTTATCAGTGCAAATTTTTCTTAGCTTTTCCAAATAACCAACTGGTGGAATTAAAACTCCTGTTGAGCCGGCAACTGGTTCAACAATAACTGCAGCAATGTTAGCTGCGCCATGTTTTTCAATTTGTTTTAACAAATCATCAGCTAAATGAGCTCCCCATGCTGGTTGTCCTTTAGAATATGAATTATGTTCAAGATTATGCGTGTGTGGAAGATGATAAACTTCTGGTAAAAATCTTTCGAATTGTTTCTTATTATTAACTATACCGCCTACTGACAATCCTCCAAAGCCTGTGCCGTGATAACCTCTTTCACGACCAATTAAAATTCTTTTTGATGGCTGTCCAATTGCCCGAAAATAAGCTAAAGCGATTTTTAAAGCTGTTTCAACTGCCTCTGAACCAGAATTGCTATAAAAAACATGGTTTAAATTTTCTGGTGAAATATCTGTTAACTTATTGCTTAACTCAAAAGCTTTATAATGACCCGCTTGGAATGAAGGAACAAAGTCTAACTCAGCGGCTTGTTCTTGGATTGCTTTTACAATTTCTTCTCTATTATGCCCAGCGTTACAACACCACAAACCTGCAACAGCGTCTAAAACTTTATCTCCGTTAGGAGTGTAATAGTACATACCTTTGGACTTTGAGACTATTCTTGGATCTGCTTTAAAATCTTGATTAGCAGTAAAAGGCATCCAAAATGCCTCGAGATCATTAGGCTTATAATTAGTTTTTAGCTTTTGATCTTTAGATATGTCTTTGTTTAAGGTCATAAGAGCAGTACTTTATAAAGTATAATTTTAGATCTTCCATATAAATCAAATTAAAAAAAACTAATAAAATATAGTGTTTTAGCTATTTTATTGTATTATGCACCCCTTGAAATTTAATAGATCAATCATCATATAGCGACAGGTACATTATTGTACGAAGTTATATTTTGATTAACAACTAATTTTACGGAGAATTAAATTAATGAACTTTAGACCTTTACACGATCGCGTTCTTGTTCAGCCTTTGGATGGAGAAGAAAAAACAGCAGGTGGAATAATTATACCAGATACAGCAAAAGAAAAACCTTCTGAGGGAAAAGTTATTGCTGTAGGACCTGGAGCAAAAACTGAAGATGGAAAAATTTTACCAATGGAAGTTAAAGTTGGAGACCTGGTTCTATTTGGAAAATGGTCAGGAACTGAAGTTAAAATTGACGGCGTGGAATATAGCATCATGAAAGAGTCTGACATCATGGGCATCATGTCTAAGAAAAAATAAATAAAATATAAAAAAAGGAGAAAAAAAAATGGCAGGTAAAATTGTAAGATTTGATACAGATGCAAGAAATGCAATGCTAAAAGGCGTTGATATACTTGCAAACGCTGTAAAGGTAACACTAGGACCAAAAGGAAGAAATGTAGTTATAGATAAATCATTCGGTGCTCCTAGAATAACTAAAGATGGAGTAACTGTTGCAAAAGAAATTGAGCTTGAAGATAAATTTGAAAACATGGGAGCTCAAATGGTTAAAGAAGTTGCTAGCAAAACTAATGAGGAAGCTGGTGATGGAACAACAACTGCAACTGTTTTAGCGCAAGCAATAGCAAGAGAAGGTTGTAAATATGTTGCCGCTGGAATGAATCCAATGGATTTAAAAAGAGGAATTGATTTAGCAGTAGAAGCTGTAATTGCCAGAATTAAAGAAAGTTCAAAAAAAGTAAAAACTAGTGAAGAAATTGCACAAGTTGGAACTATTTCTGCAAATGGTGAAAAAGAAATTGGAGATATGATTGCAAAAGCAATGCAAAAAGTTGGTAACGAAGGAGTTATCACTGTTGAAGAAGCAAAAGGTCTTTCAACAGAACTTGATGTAGTTGAAGGTATGCAATTTGATAGAGGTTATCTATCTCCTTACTTTATTACTAATGCAGATAAAATGATTGCGGAATTAGAAGATCCATTAATTTTTATCACAGAAAAAAAATTAACTAACTTGCAGCCTATGGTTCCTCTATTGGAATCTGTTGTACAATCTAGCAGACCATTTTTAATTATTGCTGAGGATGTTGAGGGCGAAGCTCTTGCAACTTTAGTTGTAAATAAATTAAGAGGTGGTTTAAAAGTAGTGGCAGTTAAAGCTCCCGGCTTTGGTGATAGAAGAAAATCAATGCTAGAAGATATTGCTATCTTAACTGGAGGTCAGGTTATATCTGACGATCTTGGTATTAAACTTGAAAACGTTAAGCTAAAAGATCTTGGTCAATGTAAAAAAATTAGAGTTGATAAAGATAATACAACTATCGTTGATGGTGCAGGAAAAAAATCTGAAATAGAAGCAAGATGTGGTCAAATCAGAAAACAAGTTGAAGAAACTACTTCTGATTATGATAAAGAAAAATTACAAGAAAGATTAGCTAAACTTGCTGGTGGTGTTGCTATTATTAAAGTTGGCGGCGCTACAGAAGTTGAAGTTAAAGAGCGAAAAGACAGAGTTGAAGATGCACTTAATGCTACTAGAGCAGCTGTTCAAGAAGGTGTTGTTGTTGGTGGTGGATGTGCGTTGCTATATGCCTCTGAAGCTCTAAATAATTTAAAGCCAAAAGGCGATGATCAAAAAGCTGGTGTTGAAATAATCAGAAAAGCTTTACAATATCCAATCAGACAAATCACAAGCAATGCTGGAGTTGATGGTTCAGTAATTGTTGGAAAGCTTTTAGAGGCAAAAAAACCTTCTCAAGGTTATGATGCTCAAAGTGGTGAGTATTGCGATATGTTTGCAAAAGGTATAATCGACCCAACTAAAGTTGTAAGAACAGCTCTTCAAGATGCTTCTTCAATAGCAGGTTTACTTATTACAACTGAAGCAATGATTGCTGACAAACCTGATGACAAAAACTCTAATTCTGGTAGCGGTGGAATGCCAGGCGGAATGGGTGGTATGGGCGGAATGGGTGGTATGGGCGGAATGGGAATGTAATACCATCCTCTCTAGTAAAACTTTCTAGAAAAAATTCAAAACCCCGGACTAAAAATCCGGGGTTTTTTTTTGACTATTTTAAAAAGTTTAAAAACTTATTTTTCTCAATTTTTTTAGAAACAAAAACACAGGCAGAACTTTTTAATATAGTTCCATCATTTATAATTCTTAAATTATTAGCTTTTAAAGTTGAGCCTGTAGAAGTTATATCCGTGATCAATTCAGAAGAGCCTGTAAATGGATAGGACTCCGTTGCTCCTAAACTTGGAACAACACGAAACTGACTTACTCCTTTTGATAAGAAAAAAGATTCAGTCAAGTTTGGGTATTTTGTTGCAACTCGCATTCGACGTCCATATTTTTCTCTAAATTCAAAGCTTACTTCTTCTAAGTCAGCCATATTCTGAACGTCTAACCAATCTTTTGGAATAGCCACCACCAAATCAGCAAAACCAAAATTAAGTTTCTTAAAAATTTTTACATTTTCCGAATAAACTTCTGGCAGTTCCTTAAGTAAATCTAGCCCTGAAATACCAATATCTAAAGTGCCGTCATTAATTCTTTCAATTATTTCTCTTGCGTGCAAAAAAATTCCATCTATTTCATTATTATTTTTAATATTAAAAAAATAATTTCTTTCCCCATAAGAATTTACCACCTCTAGTTTCTTACTTTTTAAGTAAGCTAAAGACTCATCTTTTAATCTTCCTTTGCTAGGTAATCCTATTTTAATTTTAGACATAATTTTATAGATTTATTAATTCATTTAAATTAATCGCTCCACCTATTGCTGGTATATCCTTGCTATAACCAAGAGTTCTCAACAGGCCGTTATATTCCCCGCCTCTTGCTAATTCGATAATTTTGGATTTTTTTTTTGTAAAAGCTAAAAAAACTACACCGGAATAATAATCAGTATTTCTTCCAAAATTAGTTTTGAAATTAATAGAATATTTTTTTCCTATTTCTTTATTAATTTTACTAATTTTTTTTAAATAACTTTTAATAGATGAATTATTTAATTTATTTTTTGAAAAGAAAGATAAAATTGTACTTTCTACATTCTGAATTGAGGTATTAATGTTTAAAAAATCTCTAATAATTTTAACATTCTTCTTCCCTTTATAATCATCCCTTGGATCTTTAATCTTTTTATTAAAACGTTTAACGATTTCAGAAACTGTTCTTCCTCCAATTATAGAGTTGGGATCTAACTTTTCTAAATCTTCAAGTCTTTTTGTGTCTAATTTAATTGCTTTTTGATCTAGATCATAATTAGTCTCTAACCTTTTCAACATATCTTCAAAATATTCTCTTCTAGAAAAGTTTTTTACCAATCTTAACTTCCATCTAGCTGGAAGCTCTAAGGAGTCTATCAGAATTTTAAATAATCCAACGTCACCTAAAATAACTTCTAAATTCTTAATTTTTTTTAATGGTTCTAATATGGAATTAATCAAAATATTTTCTGATTTATCACTATTAGAATTAATAATTTCGCAACCTATCTGATCAAAAACTTTTAAATCTCCTTCTATGTCTAATCGATAAGCGCTCCCATAATAACAATACTTTTCTTCTTTATTTTTTTTTTCTTGAATATATTTTAATGCTGTTGAAACTGTTAAATCAGGGCGCAAACTAATTTCTTTTCCAAATAAATCTTTATAAGTTAGTGTAAATTTTTTAAATTGCTCTCCTGATCGCTCAGTTAATAAATTAGTATCAATCAAGAGATCCAAATCTGTAAAATTAAATTTGTTTTTTTTAAAATTACTCAATATTTTTTTAGAAAGTTCTTCTTTTAATCTCTTTTTTTCTAGACCCTGTTTCATTATTTAATCTCATTTAAAAGTTGATCAAAAGCTACTGTTTTTTGAGATCCNGAAGATTCTTTCCAATCATCTCTATCTTTTATAGAATTGGACATTTGCTTACCAATTTCTAAATTTTTAATTGTAACTGAATTATTGCTTACCTCATCATCGCCACATAAAATGACGTAATTGCATCCTCGTTTGTCTGCATACTTTAGTTGGGATTTTATATTGGCGGTTCCTGAATAAATCTCAGCACTAATATCTTTTGTTCTTAATAAATTTAGAATTTTCACATAATAATCCATATATTTTTCATCAAAAACACATATTAAAATTGGAGATCCTTTTTCTACTTTAATTTTATTTTTTTGAAGAATAGCATAAATTAAACGATCAAGACCAACTGAAATGCCAGTTGAAGGGCAATCTTGATTATTAAAACGTTTTACAAGATCATCGTATCTGCCTCCACCTCCTATAGAGCCAAATTCAATTTCTTCCCCTTTATTATTTGTAACGCCAAATGTAAGGTTAGCCTCAAAAATAGGACCTGTATAATATTCGAGCCCTCTAACAACAGTTGGATCAAAGATAAAATTATCGAATTTCAATAATAAAAAATAAAGAAGAAAAGTATTGTTATTATGGGAGCGC
>AQUE01000017.1 GCA_000371845.1 alpha proteobacterium SCGC AAA280-P20 | reverse complement strand
AATCTTTCTGAAAATTATTAGCTGATTTTTTTTAGCATTCTGTTTTTTATATTTCAGGAATTATAGAATTAAATATAAATATTTAATATTAACATTGTAATTTGTATCAAAAAATTTTTTCAGTGCATAAATCAAGCCAATTGAGCTATTAGTAACGGTAAGCTTAACGTGTTACCACGCTTCCACACCCGTCCTATCAACGTCGTAGTCTACGACGGCTCTATAGGAAGAACTAGTTTTGAGGTGAGTTTCTCGCTTAGATGCTTTCAGCGATTATCTCTTCCGTATTTAGCTACCCGGCACTGCAGCTGGCGCTACAACCGGTCCACCAGTGATACGTCCAACCCGGTCCTCTCGTACTAAGGTCAGCTCCTCTCAATTCTTCTACACCCATGGCAGATAGGGACCGAACTGTCTCACGACGTTCTGAACCCAGCTCACGTACCACTTTAATTGGCGAACAGCCAAACCCTTGGGACCTGCTCCAGCCCCAGGATGTGATGAGCCGACATCGAGGTGCCAAACACCCTCGTCGATATGAACTCTTGGAGGGTATCAGCCTGTTATCCCCGGCGTACCTTTTATCCGTTGAGCGATGGCCCTTCCACTCAGAACCACCGGATCACTATGACCGTCTTTCGACTCTGCTTGACTTGTCAGTCTTGCAGTCAGGCAGGCTTATGCCATTGCACTCAACGATCGATTTCTGACCGATCTGAGCCTACCTTCGCACGCCTCCGTTACTCTTTAGGAGGCGACCGCCCCAGTCAAACTACCCACCATACAGTGTCTTCCAGCCGGATGACGGCGTGGAGTTAGATATCAAAAATAACAAGAGAGGTATTTCACTGACGACTCCATGGAAGCTTGCGCCCCCACTTCAAAGTCTCCCTCCTATGCTACACATGTCATTTCTAATACCAATGTAAAGTTGTAGTAAAGGTGCACGGGGTCTTTCCGTCTAACCACGGGAACTCCGCATCTTCACGGAGAATTCAATTTCGCTGAGTTGATGTTGGAGACACCGGAGCAGTCGTTACGCCATTCATGCAGGTCGGAACTTACCCGACAAGGAATTTCGCTACCTTAGGACCGTTATAGTTACGGCCGCCGTTCACCGGGGCTTCAGTTCGATGCTTGCACATCTTGCTTTAACCTTCCGGCACCGGGCAGGCGTCAGACCCTATACATCCACTTACGTGTTAGCAGAGTCCTGTGTTTTTGTTAAACAGTCGCTACTCCCTGGCTTGTGCCACCTTACTCTGCTTGCGCAAAATAAGGCCCTCTTTATCCCGAAGTTACAGAGGCAAGTTGCCGAGTTCCTTCAACATCATTCTCTCAAGCGCCTAGGTATTCTCTACCAATACACGTGTGTCCGTTTAGGGTACGGTCTTAATGATGGAGTTATTTCCTGGGACCTCTTCAAGGCAAGTTCAATCCAATAAGAACTTACAATATACGAGATCCGTCACTTCCATCAGGTCAAGGAATATTTACCTTGTTCCCATCGACTACGGCTTTCGCCCTCGCCTTAGGGGCCGACTAACCCTGCGAAGATTAACTTTACGCAGGAACCCTTGTATTTTCGGCGACAGAGTCTTTCACTCTGTTTGTCGCTACTTATGTCAGCATTCGCACTTCTGATATCTCCAGGACCCCTCGCGGGTATCCCTTCACAGACTTACAGAACGTTCCGCTACCAGATAAAATGTCCGTAGACACTTTAAATCCACAACTTCGGTACGTAGTTTGAGCCCCGTTACATCTTCGGCGCAAAGTCTCTTAATTAGACCGGTGAGCTGTTACGCTTTCTTTAAAGGATGGCTGCTTCTAAGCCAACCTCCCGGCTGTTTTGGAGTCTTCACATCCTTTCACACTTAACTACGATTTTGGGACCTTAGATGGTGGTCTGGGTTTTTTCCCTCTCGACGATGGAAGTTAGCTCCCACCGTCTGTCTATTGAGAAACAATCTTGAGTATTCGGAGTTTTATTAGGTTTAGTAAGAATTTCTTCCCCCTAGCCTATTTAGTGCTCTACCCCTCAAGATCTTATTATTCAACGCACTACCTAAATAGTTTTCGCGGAAAACCAGCTATCTCCCAGTTTGATTGGCCTTTCACCCCTAATCACAAGTCATCCGAGCCTTTTTCAACAGGCACCGGTTCGGTCCTCCAGTAAGTGTTACCTTACCTTCAACCTGCTCATAACTAGATCACTAGGTTTCGGGTTCTTATCCGTACAACTCATCGCCCTATTCAGACTCGCTTTCGCTACGCCTACACCTTTTCGGCTTAAGCTTGCTGCACAGATAAAGTCACTGACCCATTATACAAAAGGTACGTCGTCACTCATATAGAGCTCCGACTGATTGTAGGCATCCGGTTTCAGGTTCTATTTCACTCCCCTAATAGGGGTTCTTTTCACCTTTCCCTCACGGTACTAGTTCACTATCGGTCACTGAAGAGTATTTAGGCTTAGAGGGTGGTCCCCCTATCTTCAAGCAGGATTTCTCGTGTCCCGCTTTACTCAAGAATCTTATTTGCTTTTACCTTTACGGGGCTATCACCCTCTATGGCAAACCTTTCCAGGTTTTTCTAGTTGTACAAATAAAACTACAGGCCTGTTCCGCGTTCGCTCGCCACTACTGACGGAATCTCAATTGATTTCTTTTCCTCTAGGTACTTAGATGTTTCAGTTCCCTAGGTTGCCTTTTCAAACCTATTTATTCAGTTTGAAATAACTCTTAAAGAGTTGGGTTTTCCCATTCGGAAATTTTCGGATCAAAGTTTACATACAACTCCCCGAAACTTATCGCAGTATATCACGTCCTTCATCGACTTTCAGTGCCAAGGCATTCACCAGACGCCCTTAAACGCTTGATTTATGCACAGAAAAAATTTTTCTGTGTAAATTGAATTTTTAAAATTTGTGAAAAATAAATTTTTCACAAGGATATAAAAATATTGATACAAATTAACAATGTTAAAGAATTTCTCTAAAATTTGGTGGAGGATAGCGGGATCGAACCGCTGACCTCCTGAATGCAAATCAGGCGCTCTACCAGCTGAGCTAATCCCCCTAATAAAAATGGTGGGCCGAGAAAGACTCGAACTTTCGACCCCACCCTTATCAAGGGTGTGCTCTAACCAACTGAGCTACCGGCCCTTTTGTTGAATGAACTCTTTTACAAACATTAGAGATAAGGAAGAGAAACGAGGACGGCTACAATGTACAATGTTAAGTGATAGTTCAAAAGTAAACTTTCGAACTGTCCTTAGAAAGGAGGTAATCCAGCCGCAGGTTCCCCTACGGCTACCTTGTTACGACTTCACCCCAGTCGCTGACTATACCTTGGTCAAACGCCTCCTTGCGGTTAGCAATCTGCTTTAAGGTAGAACCAACTTCCATGGTGTGACGGGCGGTGTGTACAAGACCCGGGAACGTATTCACCGTAGCACGCTGATCTACGATTACTAGCGATTCCAGCTTCATGCACTCGAGTTGCAGAGTGCAATCCGAACTGAGGTAGATTTTTGAGTTTAGCTTAGCGTCGCCACCTTGCATCTCATTGTCACTACCATTGTAGCACGTGTGTAGCCCAACCCGTAAGGGCCATGAGGACTTGACGTCATCCCCACCTTCCTCCAGCTTATCACTGGCAGTTCTTTCAGAGTGCCCAGCATTACCTGATGGCAACTAAAAGTAGGGGTTGCGCTCGTTGCGGGACTTAACCCAACATCTCACGACACGAGCTGACGACAGCCATGCAGCACCTGTGTTCTGTCCGGCCGAACCGAAAAGTCTAGTTTCCTAAACTCGCGACAGACATGTCAAGGGTTGGTAAGGTTCTGCGCGTATCTTCGAATTAAACCACATGCTCCACCGCTTGTGCGGGTCCCCGTCAATTCATTTGAGTTTTAACCTTGCGGTCGTACTCCCCAGGCGGATTGCTTAATGCGTTAGCTGCGATACTGAAAATAAATTTCCAACATCTAGCAATCATCGTTTATGGTATGGACTACGAGGGTATCTAATCCTCTTTGCTACCCATACTTTCGCGCCTCAGCGTCAGTGTTGATCCAGAAAGCCGCCTTCGCAACTGGTGTTCTACATAATATCTACGAATTTCACCTCTACACTATGTATTCCGCTTTCCTCTATCAAACTCTAGTCGAGCAGTTTTAATTGCAGTTCCAAAGTTAAGCTTTGGGATTTCACAATTAACTAACTCAACGGCCTACGCGCGCTTTACGCCCAGTAATTCCGAACTACGCTAGGTCCCTTCGTATTACCGCGGCTGCTGGCACGAAGTTAGCCGGACCTTATTCTTAGGGTACAGTCATTATCTTCCCCTACAAAAGAGCTTTACAACCCAAAGGCCTTCTTCACTCACGCGGCATCGCTGCATCAGAGTTTCCTCCATTGTGCAAGATTCCCCACTGCTGCCTCCCGTAGGAGTCTGGGCCGTGTCTCAGTCCCAGTGTGGCTGATCATCCTCTCAGATCAGCTATTGATCATTGTCTTGGTGAGCCATTACCTCACCAACTAACTAATCAAATGCGGGCTCATCTTATGGCATTAAAACTTTCCCCGTAAGGGCTTATCCAGTATTAGCATCGGTTTCCCAATGTTGTCCTGAACCACAAGGCAGATTCCCACATGTTACTCACCCGTCTGCCACTCAGTATTGCTACTGCGTTCGACTTGCATGTGTTAGGCGTGCCGCCAGCGTACGTTCTGAGCCATGATCAAACTCTCAAGTTTAATAACGGCGTACACAAGCTTTTACTATCTGTTTAATTAAAAACAGCTTGTACAAAATTACTTTTGTATTTTTATAGAAGTGTGTACAGCCAAATTTTTTTTACAAATATAGCCGTCCACGCTTCTCTTCCTAATTTACGTTTTTAAAGAGCTCAACAAGACAACAAGAAATCTGTTAGGATTTCTTTTTGTCTTATTTAAATTTTTATTAGTTTGCCCCTAAATAAATAATTATTCAGGGCAAGGGACGATGTATGTACGTCTAAAATGTTGCTAAGTCAACACAGCTATTGGTCATTTAAACCCTTTAAAATAGCCTCTTATGAACTACAATATACATACTCAACAACCTAAAATTGAGGTTTGGGATGACTCTAAAAAGCTAATGAGATATTTAAGTCCGAATGTATAAAAAGATCCTAAGTTACAGGCCAAAATTTAAGCCAAGTTTAGTATTTTTAATAATTCCAGTCCTAATTATTTTCATTTTTATATCCAAATCATTTGATCAATATAGCGAGAATGGCGAAAGCAAAGATCAGGAATTAGAAAATAATTTAATAACGGTAAAAGATTTTTTATTTAATCAATTTAATTCTGGTGCAACGAAAGTTGAGCTTAAGGCAAGAAACGGAGATAGCATTCAAAGGATTCTTTATGATCAAAAGATTTCATCAACAGAAGTTAACAATGTTCTTAACGCACTAAGAAGAGAATACAATGTCGGCGCACTAAGAAATGATCAAAAGGTTTATTTAGTTGTTAAAAGAGAAAAAAATGGAAATTTTGTTTCAAGGCTAACTGTTAATATAGATAATATTACTACAGTTCACGTTTTCTTAAACAAAGATAATGTTTACGAGACAAAAAGAGTTACAAAAATTTTAACAAAAAAAAATCATTTAGTTGAAACAACAATTGATAGAGGAATTTATCGAACAGCTAAACAATCTGGTATTGAAAATAGTGTGGTTGCACAGTTTGCAAGACTTTATGGCTTTGAAGTGGACTTCCAACGTGATTTGAAAAAAAATGATAAAATTAAAATATTTTACGAAAGATATTTAGATGATGACGGTGTATCACAAAGAACTGGTAATATTATCTATAGCGAGATTAGTAATTTTGAAAAAAATATTATTCTTTATCGCTACGAATATCCTAATGGAGCTATTGCGTACTTTACTCCTGAAGGAAAAAGCATTGAAAAAAGTTTAATGAGAACTCCAATTAATGGAGCAAAATTATCTTCGCGTTACGGATTTAGAATTCATCCAATTATTGGTTACAACCAAATGCACCAAGGGACAGATTTTGCAGCACCTATTGGGACACCTGTGATGGCATCTGGAGCTGGCACAGTGGAATATTCTGGATGGAAAGGTGGTTATGGTAAATTTATTTCAATTCGTCACAGTCCTGTTTACCAAACTAACTATGCTCACTTACAAGATTATGCAAAAGGAATGAGACGCGGAACTAAAGTTCAGCAAGGTCAAGTGATAGGATATTTAGGAAGTACCGGAAGTTCTACGGGGCCACACTTACATTATGAAGTTGTAGTAAATGGAAGAAAAGAAAATTCACAAACATTAAAGTTACCTTCAGCAGCTCCATTGGAGGGTAATAATAAAAACTTCTTTGAGATACAAAAACGAAATATTGATAATTTAATTTTAGAAGCTTCTAAAAAGAAATAGTAGATTTTAAGAGTTTCCGTCTGCTTGTTCTGAATTAGCAGCAGCTGTTTCTTGTGGTTCATCCAAATGAACGCCTGGAATTTTATTAATAATCTCAGTTGTCTCAACTGGTGCTTCAGTTTCTGATCCATTTCTTTCTGATCTGTGCTGTGGAGGAGCTATTCTTATATAATGATCTGCATGCTGATAATAATTTTCAGCTAAAATAATATCACCTGAAGCAAGGGCTTCTCTTGCTAGGTTATTGTATTTTTCAACTAGCTTATGCGCGCCATGAGCTGAGCCATTATTTCTATAACCATTATTTCCGTTATTATTGAAAGAGTGCTCAATGTTTTGAGATCTATTAGTTCTAAAACCGCCATTACTTGGTCTTCTCATTCCGCCACCACTTCTTTGATCCGGGCGTCTTCTTGGTGGTCTTCTTACAAAACTATTCATCAATTATTTAAATTAAAATTATTATTTATTGTTTGATTTTTTCTATTTCAATTTCAGGGAAGTCCTTAAACTTCCATAAATGTCATTTAATGTCAATTCTTAGTTATTATTGTAATATTTTCTAAAGTTTAGTTGCTAATAAACAACGAACTTGTTTGTTAGTTAAAATATATTTATCTAAAATTTTAAAGCGATTTTTCTTTAAATATTTCGCTAATATGCGGAACTGATTATCACCAATCTCAAGTGCTAGCAAACCATTTATTTTTAAAATTTTTGAAGCCAAGCCTATAATTTTGTATAGAAAATCAAGACCCTGCACGCCACCTTGCAAAGCAATTTTTGGTTCGTAAAGCTTAATGTCAGAATTTAAATTCTTCAGTGAAACATCTGGCAAATACGGAGGGTTCGAGACAATAAGATCAAATTTTTTATCAAATTTTATCTCTTCTAAATTAATATTTTTGAATAGTGCGCGATTATTAACTTGTTGTAAAATTGAATTTTTCTTTGCAATGGTAATTGCTTTTGAAGATTTATCTACTCCAATTCCTTTAGCTTTAGCTAGTTCTTTTAATAAGGATATTAGTATGCATCCAGAACCTGTTCCAATATCTAGGATATTTAAATAATTATTCTTATTACTAATCTGAGACAATATTAAATCAATTAAGACTTCTGTTTCGGGTCTTGGTATTAGCACCGAACGATCAACATAAAAATTTGTACTCCAAAATTCTTTATTATTTAATATATAAGCAATAGGTTCTTTTTTAACTCTTCTGCTTACTAGCTTCTGTAATTCTTCAGTTTTATTGGTCGGAAGGTTTTCTTTTAATTTAGAATAAATATTCTCTCTTGGAATATTGATTAAATGAGAGACTAATATCTCAGAATCTAATCTAGAATTTAAATTATTACTTCTTTTTAACTCCTGTTCTGCAAAAGCGATTGCTTCATTTATTAACATATATTTATATTTTTAAGTTCTCTAACTGCTCTTCTTGGAATTGAATTTGTATAGCATCTGACAATTCTTTAAATGCATCTCCTGCTAAAAAATCTGTTAACTTATAAAGTGTCATATTAATTCTATGATCTGTAACTCTACCTTGAGGAAAATTATAAGTTCTAATTCTTTCAGATCTATCCCCTGTTCCTATCTGACTCTTTCTAGCCTTTGCTCTTTCGCTTTCTTGTTGAGATCTTTGTAAATCATAAAGTTTTGATCTTAAAATTTTTAAAGCCTTTGCTTTATTTTTGTGTTGTGATTTTTCATCTTGCTGTGAAACAACTATTCCTGATGGAATGTGAGTTACTCGCACCGCACTATCCGTTGTGTTGACTGATTGTCCTCCAGGACCACTCGATCTAAAAACGTCAATTCTTAAATCTGCATCATTAATTTTAACATCTACTTCTTCAGCCTCAGGCAAAACCGCAACGGTTGCTGCTGATGTATGAATTCTACCTTGCGTTTCTGTATCAGGCACTCGTTGAACTCTATGAACGCCTGACTCAAATTTTAATTTCGAGAAAACGTTACGACCTACAATAGATGCGATAATTTCTTTGTAACCGCCGCCTTCACTGTTTGATAAATTTATAATTTCAACTTTCCAACCATTTAATACTGCAACTTTTTGGTACATGTTAAATAAATCAGCTGCAAATAAAGCGGCCTCCATACCTCCTGTTCCTGCTCTTATTTCGATAATCGCGTTCTTTTCATCTGCCTCATCTTTTGGAAGTAAGAAAACTTTTAGTCTTTTTACACACTCTTCCTCTTGCTGTTTTAAATCCTTAAGTTCTTTCTCAGCCATCTCATAAAATTCTTTATCGGTAGACTTATCCTCTAAGATATTCTTGGTACTTTTTAAATCCTCTAAAACTTTTAAATAATCTTTCGCATAACTTATTATGTCATTAAGGTTTGAATATTCTTTTGAATTACTAACAAACTCATCTTTTTTTAGATCGGGTTTTGCTAAAATAGTTTCTAGCTCATTGAATCTACTTACGATGTTCTCAACTTTATCTATGGGTATCATTTAAATTTAAAGGGCTTGATTTCTAATCTGTTCTGCTTTTTTTTCAACAAGGCCTACAATGTGATCAATAATGTTTTCGCTTGGAACCTTATGATCTGCTAAGCCAGATAAGTAAATCATATTACTTCCTTTGCCGCCACCTGTTAAACCAATATCCGTTTGTGATGCTTCGCCAGGGCCATTTACAACACAGCCAATGATGGACAATGTTAGAGGTTCTTTAATGTGAGATAGTCTTTGTTCTAATATTTCTACAGTCTTAATAACTTCGAATGCTTGTCTTGCACATGATGGACAGGAAATTATTTTAACTCCTCTATTTTTTAAATTTAAACTTTTTAATATCTCAAGTCCTGCTTTCACTTCATTTACTGGATCAGAAGAAAGTGAAATTCTTATAGTATCTCCAATTCCTTCACTTAATAGCATTCCAATTCCAATTGAAGATTTAATAGTTCCCGCAAAATAACTTCCAGCTTCTGTTATTCCAAGATGCAATGGATAGTCACATTTTTTAGAAAGCTGTCTGTACGCATTAACTGCTAAGAATATATCTGAAGCTTTAACGCTTATTTTAAAGTTAAAAAAATCTAAATCTTCTAAAATTTTAATATTTCTCTCAGCGCTTTCTACTAATGCCTCTGGACATGGCTCTTTATATTTTTCTAATAAATCTTGCTCGATTGATCCACCATTAACCCCAATTCGAATTGAACAACCAAAATCTTTTGCGGCTTTAACAATTTCTTTTACTCGATCTTTTGAACCAATATTTCCTGGATTAATTCTAAGACAACTAGCCCCTGCTTCTGCGGCTTCAATTGCTCTTTTATAATGAAAATGAATATCTGCAACGATTGGAACGTTTACATGTTTCACAATTTCTTTTAATGCTTTTGTAGATTCTTCATCTGGGCAAGAAACTCTAACAATATCAGCGCCTGCTTCAGCAATTTGATTAATTTGTAGTATGGTCGCTTTAGGATCGGTTGTTAAAGTATTAGTCATAGACTGAACTGATATTGGAGCATCTCCTCCAACATAAACGTTCCCTACTTTAATTTTTTTAGTTTTCCTTCTTAAGATCTCTCTAAACGGTCTAATACTGCTCATAAATTTAATCTAAATCAAATGCAGTATGAATGGCAACTACAGCTTTTTGTGTTTGGTTCTCATCTATTAAAACAGAAATTTTAATTTCTGAAGTTGATATTACTAAAATATTTATATTTTGATCTGATAATGCTTTGAACATTTTAAAGGCAACACCTGGATGAGTAATCATTCCAGCACCAACGATTGAAACTTTTGCAACTTTGTCGTCAAAAGTAATTTTTTCAAATTTAAGATTACTATTTTTTTTAATAAGATTTACAGATTTATCCAAATCTTCTCTTTTAATTGTAAAGGTAACGTCAGTTCTTTTATTGTCAGCTGACACGTTTTGTACGATCATATCAACGCTAATATTATTTTCATATAAAGGTTTAAAAATGCTAGCTGCAATTCCTGGTCTATCTTCAACTCCTATTAAAGTTATTTTTGCATCGTCTTTAGAATAAGCAACGCCTGTTATAACTTTATCGTAAGAAATTTTATCATCACTTGTAATGCTGGTGCCTTCATTGTTTGTAAATGTTGAACGCACGTGAATTTCAACATTGTTCATCATACCTTGTTGCACTGAATTACTTTGCATAACTTTTGCTCCTAAAGATGCCATCTCCAACATTTCTTCATAAGAAATTTTTTCAATTTTTTTTGCTTTAGGATTAATAGCGGGATTTGTTGTGTAAACGCCATCTACATCTGTATAAATTTCGCAATAATCCGCTCCTATACATTTAGCTAAAGCAACTGCTGAAGCATCAGATCCGCCTCTTCCTAATGTTGAAAGTCTAAAATCTTTTGAAACTCCTTGAAAACCTGGAACAACCGGAATCTCTCCTTGATCCAAAGACTTATTAAGTTTTGCAGTTTCAATTGAAACTATTCTAGAGTTAGCATGAAAGCCTTCAGTTACAATTGGAATCTGCCAGCTTAACCATGATCTTGATTTAAGACCAAGTTTTTTTAAAGCGCCCGCAAATAGTGTTGAAGTAACTTGCTCGCCTGTTGAAAGTAAAGCGTCATATTCTTCCACATCAAAATTCTGATCTATTTCTTTAGATTTTTTTATTAAATCATTAGTAACTCCTGACATTGCTGAAACTACAACAACAACTTTATGACCTTTGTCTACTTTGCTTTTAATAAGCTTTGCGGCATTTAAAATTCTTTCTATGTTTGCAACAGAAGTGCCACCAAATTTAACTACAATTTTACTCATGAATGCTAATTAATATATTAAAAATTTAGATTTATAATTACCCCTATGTTAAATATTTCGCAAGAAAATGAACATAGATAATAAAAATAATCAAACAGATGACCAACGAGAAATAAATAAATTCTCAGAAATGGCTTCTGAATGGTGGGATCCAAATGGAAAATTTGCACCTTTGCATAAATTTAATCCTGTTAGACAAGAATATTTAGTAGATAAAATTAAAAATCATTTCGGCATACTACCTAATGGATCTTATCCATTTAAAAACTTAAAGTTACTAGACGTTGGATGCGGCGGAGGTTTAATTGCAGAACCAATGACCAGACTGGGCGCAAATGTTACTGGCATAGATGCTTCTGAAAAAAATATTAATGTTGCAAAATTTCACGCTGAACAAATGAACTTAAAAATTAATTACTTATGTGCAACTCCTGAAAAATTAAATGAGCAATTTGATGTTATTTTATGTTTAGAAATAATTGAACATGTTGCTGATGTTGATTTATTTATAAAATCTTGCGCTAAATTACTAAAAAAGAATGGGATCATATTTTTTGCAACACTAAATAGAACCGCTAAATCATTTTTATTTGCAATTGTAGGCGCTGAGTACATATTAAATTGGTTACCTAAAGGAACGCATGATTGGAATAAATTTTTAAAACCTAATGAAATAATCTCAGCATCCGCTAATTACCAATTAACACTTAAAGAGACAGCAGGATTTAAATTTAATATCTTTTTAAGAGAGTGGCAAAAAAGCAGGGATACGGACGTTAACTACGCAGTAAGTTTTAAAAAAATTTAAGCGTCTTCTTTTGGGGCCCAAGGAATAGTTGCAACATCAATTCCCTCTTCTTGTAATTCTTTAGTCTCTTCTAAAGTAGCATTGCCATAAATGTTTCTTTTTTTCTTTTTATCGTAATGAATAGATCTAACTTCCGATACAAATTTATCTCCTACATATTCAGCATTCTTAGCAACATAATCATTCAATTCTCTAATTTTGCTTTTTACATTTTTAAAAAATTCTTTTTTTTGTTCAGTGTCCTTTTCAGCTGCAGAGGGTTTAGATGTAGCAACGCTTGGAGCCATTATGCTTTTTTTTACAGTCTTTGATCGACCACAAACGTAACAGTTTATTAAATTCTTTTTTAATAACTTTTCATATTCATTGGAACTTTGAAACCAACTTTCAAAAGTTTCGCCACAAGAACATTCAAGATTATATTTAATCATACCTTTAATGTAGTAACGTTTTTTTTAATTTCAATACGTTAGTTTTTATTGAAGAATAGAATAACTTTTCCAAGTGTTATTCCAAATTTTGACATGGTTGCAATGTTAACTAAGTAATTATTATCTTGCAAAAACATCCAGTCATCAAAGCTGACTTTATATTTGCTAGAACCAATTGGAAGATCGAAATCATACTTCCAGTTAAATGCATTTCCAGAAGTTGACCCTGAGGCAATACCTATAACTCCATTGGCATAACCTTGGTAATGATTAGTGCCAATTTTTTCAAGTTTCCACTCTCTATATTCTTTAGTCCCATCATCATAAATAAAATTCTCTTTCATAATGAGATATTTTCCGTCCCAAGTTCCATCGATATCAACTTTAAAACTTTTTTTAATATTGCCAAAACGATCTTCGAATACTCCTCGTGCAACTGTTTTACCCTTGAAATATTCTTCTAATTTAAATTCAGGTTTATTATTTTGAAATTGTTCTAATTTCATAGATGAAGAACACTGTGTTACACTAAAAAAAATAAAAAATATAAATAATATTTTAAGATTTTTATTTAAAAAATTTGTAATAATTCTCATAAATTCTATCAAAAACAATCTGACTTCCTGGTAAGAAATTAAAGTCTTTTATTTGCTTACGATTTATCCAGCTTAATTGTTGTTTTTCTTTAAGTTTAATCTTTCCAGACCAATATTCTACCAGATAAATCGTCATAATAATTATATTATTTTTATATCGATGCGTGACTAGATCTATATTTTTTAGATCTTCTTTATTTATAAAAACTCCTATTTCTTCGTATAGCTCTCTAACGGCACAATCTTCAAAAGATTCATTATTAAAAAGTTTTCCGCCAGGAACTTCCCAAAATCCACTTAAAAATTTACCCTTGGGTCTACTAGTAATTAAAATCTTATTAGACTTTTTAAGTAAGCATGATGAAACGTAAGTTATTTTCACAAAAAAAATTTAACAAATATTTAATATTAACAAAATTGACATTCGTGCCTATGCTACTTATATAACACTTCAATCTAACAGAAATATATGCCAACAATCTTTGATAATTTAAAAATAGGCAATCTAACACTTCCAAATAGAATTATTATGGCTCCGCTTACGCGTATGCGAAGCAAACAACCTGGCAATATTCCTTGGGAATTAAATGCAACTTATTATGCGCAACGTGCATCCGCTGGTTTTATTATAAGTGAGGCGACACAAATTTCTCAACAAGGTCAGGGTTATCCTGGAACTCCTGGAATTCACAGCAAAGAACAAGTGCAAGGATGGAAATTAATCACTGACGCTGTACATAAAAATGGTGGTCATATTTTTTTACAATTATGGCATGTAGGAAGAATTTCTCATTCATCTCATCAATTAAATAATAGTTTACCCGTTGCACCGTCAGCTATTGCTGCAAAAAATTCTGGAACATTTACTGCTGATTGGAAACCAACTCCTATTTTAACTCCAAGAGCATTAGAAGTATCGGAGCTTCCAGGAATTATTCAAGATTATGTAAACGCTGCAAAAAATGCAAAAGAAGCTGGCTTTGATGGTGTTGAAGTTCATATGGCGAATGGATATTTACTCGATGAATTTTTACAAGATGGAAGCAACAAAAGAACAGATGAATTTGGTGGCTCTATAGAGAATAGAGTTAAATTTCCAATGCAAGTATTAGATGCTATCATAAGCGTTTTCGGAAAAGATAGAGTTGGTGTGAGACTTTCTCCTTATGGAACATTCAATGATATGAGCGACTCTAATCCTGTGGAATTATTCAATTATGTAATAGATCAATTAAATCAAAGACAAATTGCATTTCTAGATATGATTGAGCCTAGAGCAACATCAGCTGGTGGTGGCGATGCTGTAGATACAAATGCGCCTTCTACTACAAAATTATTTAGAAAAAAATTTAAAGGAATATTTATTTCTGCTGGTGGTTACACTCCTGAAGATGCAAAAAAAGCTGTTGAATCAAATGACGTAGATGCTGTAGCATTTGGCAGAATTTTTATTGCAAATCCAGATTTGCCAAAACGTATTAAAACAAATGCACCATTAAATTCTTATAACCGTGCAACGTTTTATGGTGGTAATGAAAAAGGCTATACAGATTATCCAGCTTTAAGCTAAAAACTTAAACAGGATCAATATGAGTCATTAGGTTTAAAACCCTAGAACTACGCATCACTCTATTTCTTGCCTCAACTGCAATATCATGACCTTCTGCAACTGTTAAAGTTCCTTTAACTTCAATATGAACATCGGCAATAATACTGTCTCCTACTTTTCTTGTTCTTAAATCATGAACATTAATAACGCCTGGTGTTTCTAATATTATTTTTTTAATCTTTTCAACTTCATCTGTATCAGCAGCTTTATCTGTTAAAGCTTGAATTGCTTCATAACTAAATGTCCATCCCATTTTTAAAATCATCACACCCACAATGATAGCCGCAATTAAATCAAAGCTATGATAACCGAGAAGATTAAAAATAATTCCAATTGCAACAATTAAAGATGACGCAGCATCAGAGCGTGCATGCCAGGCATTAGCCATTAGCAGACTTGATTTAGCTCTTTTTGCAATGTCCAAAAGATAGCGAAATAATAATTCTTTAACTACTAAACAAATGATTGAGGCATACAAAGCTGTAACATGAACTGCTACGATCTGATCAGAATTTTCAAGTTTCTTGCCTGCACTCCAAATCATGGCGCATCCTACAAACAATAAAAGGACTCCTAGGAATAAACCTACGGCATTTTCATATCTGTAGTGTCCATAATTATGATCTTCATCTGGGGGATTTAAAGATTTCTTGCTTGTAATTAAAACTATTAAATCCGAAAACATGTCAGCTAATGTATGAAAACCATCCGCTATTAGTCCTGATGATTTAGAAAAAAATCCAACAACTATCTGAAAAATAACTAAAAAAAAATTAACAACCACACTTGTCCATGTACTCTTATTCGCAATTTTTCTTTTTCTAATATAATTGGATAAAGAATCTGACATTTGTTCTGCTGTATAAAATATACAGTGTTAATAAGCTATTTTATTTATTTGATTAAATAAAGTTTCACTATATGGTCCTTTTTTTTACTAATATTTAAATGCCAACAATAATTGATTACCTTCTACTAACAGTTATCACGATATTTCCAGTTTTAAGTCTTGGAATAATGTTATTTTTTTCATTCGTAATCGCGCCAACTGTTCACAAATTTTTACCAACCGCACAATCTGGTCCATATATTAGAAAATTATTTCCTATTTATTACATTATTAACGCAGCCCTTACTTTGGGTTCTTTAATCGCAATTGCTTCTCTTGGAGTTTTTAATGCAATTTTTTATGCAAATACAATTATTTTAGTTTTGTTTGCACTTTCCTATTTTTATTTAATGCCAACAATTAATAAACAAAAGACTAAGAATAATCGTAAATTTAAAATTTTACACGGAAGTTCCGTTGCAGTAAATTTTATCCAAATAATTCTGTTAATATCAATCACTGTTGTGCTGCTAGACTTTTAAGATTTCATTAATTAGCTCTTCGATAAATAATATCAAGAACCATCGGTGAAAAAGTTGCAAATAAGAAGGACCAAAAAAGCAATGAATTAGTAAAAATTTCATTAAAAATACTTTTATTAAAAATAATTCCAACTAATAAAGATTTAGAAAAATCTGTACTTGGAAAAAATAATAATCCCAAACAAAGTCCACTCATTATTAAAACTATAGATCTACATGGATAAATTTTCTTTTGGTATAACCCTCTAAATATTACATAAACACAAGCGCAACAAAGAAGATCTGCTAATAAAAATAAATAAAGAACGCTAAATTGATAAAGAGCAATAATTAAACAAGCAATCGATAATAAAATTAAAACAACATTTGAAAGTTTTTTATCTTTTAAGTATTTAAAATTAAAAAAATCTTTACTATGAACTATCGCAAGACTTGATATTGAATTTAACAAAGTATCAACGGTACTAATAGTTAAGCTTAAAGAAAATATAAGAACAATTAATGAAATTAAAATATCATTCTGATTTAAAATAATAGAAAAAAAAGCAAGATCTTCATTAAATTTTAATCCATTTAATTTAGAAATAGTTCCGGTCACCCCCATAAACAAAACAATTAAGAAAATAATAAAAAATGAAATAAGCAAACTCTTCTCAAGGATCTTTTCATTTTTAGCTGCATAAACTCTCTGCCAGTTACCTTGGTGAAATAGATTAGTTGCAGCGACTGCTATAAAAAAAACAAAGCCAAATTGGAAAGAAGATATTAAAGATTTATTATCAAATTTAATAAAGTTTTCCTGAAAAATATTAAGATTTAGATTATTGTTATTTTGTAAAAAAACCGAAAAGATTAAGTATAAAAATAATAAAATTATGACAACAAATTGAATACCATCGCTTCTTATTGTTGCTTTTAATCCACCAAACAGAACATAGGTTAGTGTAAAAAACAAAATAATAGATGTAGAAATCCAAATATTAAGTCCTGAAATATAATAAATAAGCTTAGATATTGCAGTTACTTCTGCGCATAGGAATATAAATAAATAAAAAATCATTAAGGAAAAAATTAATTTAAATAAATTTTTCCCAAACTTTTTTAGCACCAACTCAGTTAATGATTTTCCTTTGGGCAATAATAATCTTATCTTTTTTCCAAAAAATATTAGCAAGATCATTGGAAAAGCGGTTCCAAGAGCGTAGCCAATAACAGACCCAAAACCACCCCATGTTGCAGCAATTGGTGGTCCAAATAGTGTCCATGCACCAAGAGATGATGCAATTAAAGTAGCACTTAAACTAAACACACCTTCATTTCGGTCTGAAACTAAATAAGTATTTAAGCTAACTTTTTTTCTAGAATAAAATATTCCAATAAATAAAAATAATGTTGAAATAAAAAGAACAACACCGAATGTAAGATTTATACTTAAGAAACTATTTATCATTTTTCCCTAATTGAATTACCAATCCAGGTTCAAGGGTCTAATCTCAGCCTCTTTCGAAGCACCCCTAAAACTTAATCTAAAGAAATACTAAATCAGTATTTAGAGACTTACAATCTCTAAATACTGAGTAGTAATGATTATTATTTAATTAAAATATTTTTTTTGCTGAAAGAGTAACGTAATCTCTATCTTTATTTAAATTACTGACAGTTGCGTGATCTTTCTGAGCATTTATGTAGGAAAGCGTAAAGCCAACTCCTGCTAACTCTTTTGAAAGCGACACAGTAGTTGTTTTAGTATCATTATCTAATACTCCATAAATTATTTGGCTTTGTACTGCGCCAAAATCATATGTTGCGTTAGCTTCATAATAATTTCTATCTAATTTAACTGGTCCATTTTTAACTCCACCAGTATCATCAAAATAATAAGCCGCTCCAAAAGTATATGGTTGTTTTTCTGGTGCTAAAGTAATTTTACCATAATATTCTGCGTATTGTTTTGTGTCGGAAACAGTTCCGCCAGGATAATTATAGCTAATATATCCTACATCTAACGTTACTATGCCTATAGATTTTGTTATTCCAAGATAGTAGTCTCTTTCTTGTCCACCTGCTCCAGTAACGTTATCTTGAGTAGTTGTCCATGCACCAAGGTAAAAATTAAAATTTCCTACTGGATGTGAAAAATCAGCGCCAACAAATGGGGACGCAGAGTCTTTGTTTTGATCGACTCCTCTGGAAATATACTGGCTATTAACTCCAGCATTAAACGTTAAAGATCCTTGTCCAATTATATTAGAAAAAGAAAAATTGCGAATAAGAGTACATGGACAAGTGTGGTTGTTAATTTTTTTTTAGTTATTTTTCAGATAGTTGTTG
>AQUE01000016.1 GCA_000371845.1 alpha proteobacterium SCGC AAA280-P20 | reverse complement strand
AAGTATTTTTTGAGGTGTTCTCTCTATGAGTTTCTTTTTTAAATCCTGTATATTTATTTCTTCGTTTAGATCAAAGCCATCAAGTCCAATTTCTAATGAACCCAATGCTTTTTGAACGGATTCTTTAAAGTTTCCTCCGATAGACATTACTTCACCAACAGACTTCATTGCTGTCCCTAGTATTGCCTCAGTATTTTTAAATTTTTCAAATGCAAATCTTGGAATTTTTGTCACTACATAATCAATAGTAGGCTCGAACGAGGCAGGGGTTGTTCCTGTAATTTCATTCTTTAATTCATCCAAAGTATAGCCAACAGCGAGTTTTGCAGCCACCTTTGCTATTGGAAATCCAGTTGCTTTTGAAGCTAGCGCAGAAGATCTAGAAACTCTTGGATTCATTTCAATAATAATCATTCTTCCATTTTTTGGGTTGATTGCGAATTGAACGTTAGAACCTCCTGTTTCAACTCCAATTTTTCTAATACATTTAAAAGAGGCATCTCTCATGATCTGATATTCTTTGTCAGTCAAAGTTAATGCAGGGGCTACAGTAATAGAGTCGCCAGTGTGAATTCCCATTGGATCAACATTTTCAATGGAGCAAATAATTATGCAGTTATCGTTTTTATCTCTAACTACTTCCATTTCAAACTCTTTCCATCCTAATAAAGATTCTTCTATTAAAACTTCTTTTGTTGGAGAAAGATCAAGACCATTTGCTATAATTTTTAAGTACTCTTCTTCAGTATAAGCAATTCCACCTCCAGATCCTCCAAGAGTAAACGAAGGTCTTATAATTGCTGGTAGGCCAATTGATTTTAAACTTTTCTTTGCATCTTCAATTGATCTGCAAATTATAGACTTTGCACATTCAAGACCAATATCAGTCATATTTTTTTTAAATTTTTCTCTGTCTTCAGCATTCTCTATTGCTTCAGAATTGGCTCCTATTAATTCAATATTATATTTTTCTAAAATTCCCTCTTTCTTAAGTGCCATAGCAGCATTAAGCGCAGTTTGACCTCCCATAGTCGGTAATATTGCATCGGGTTTTTCTTTCTTAATAATCTCTTCTATAATTTCAGTGGTAATGGGTTCAATATAAGTTTTATCAGCAACATCAGGATCGGTCATAATAGTTGCTGGATTTGAGTTGATTAGAATAATTCTATAACCATCAGATCTCAGTGCTTTACAAGCTTGCGTTCCCGAGTAATCAAATTCGCATGCTTGACCAATAATAATAGGTCCAGCTCCAATAACTAAAATTGATTTTATATCTTTTCTTTTAGGCATTAATTTTATTTTTTTCTATTAAATTTATAAAATCTTTAAAAAGGTAATTGCTATCATGCGGACCCGGAGATGCTTCTGGATGATATTGCACAGAAAATACCGGTTTAATTTTTGATTTTATGCCTTCAATAGAAGTATCAAAAAGGGAAACATGAGTAACTTCAACGTCTTTAGGCAAGCTATCTTTTGTAACTTCAAACCCATGATTTTGACTTGTAATTTCTACTTTATTATTTGTTAAATTTTTAACAGGATGGTTTGCGCCTCTGTGACCTTGATGCATTCTTTTTGTTTTTGCACCAAGACTTAAAGCTAGTAATTGGTGGCCCAGGCATATTCCAAATACAGGAGTATTTGAAGATATTATTTCTTGAATTATTTTAATTGCATATTTTCCAGTAAGATCTGGATCTCCAGGCCCATTAGATAAAAAAACACCATCTGGTTTTAAAGCAAGTATATCCTTAGCAACAGTTGTTGAGGGGACAACAGTTACTTTGCATCCTAGTTCAGAGAAATTTCTTAAAATATTAGTTTTAATGCCGTAATCAATTGCAACAATATTATATTTATTATTCTTTTGAACTTCATATCCTTTTGAATTCCATAATTTATTACCAATCCATTGATAAGATTTTTTACAAGTAACTTCTCTAGTAAGATCTGAATTTTCTAAGCTTGGTAATCTTTTTGTAATTTCTAAAAGTTCTTTTACATTATGTTTGCCATCTTCTCTGAAAGCTATCGTAGCTTTTTTTGGCCCGAACTTTCTTATTTTTAAAGTAAGTTTTCTAGTATCAATTCCATAAATTGCAGTGATATTATTTTTTTTTAACCACTGATCTAAATTTTCTAAAGCTCTGTAATTCGATGAATGTGATACTTCAGCACTGAATACTGCACCTTTAACCCAAGTTTTATCACCCTCTAAATCTTCATTGTTAGCACCCACATTTCCGATATGAGGGAAAGTAAAATTTATAATTTGTCCAGAGTAAGAAGGATCAGTTAGTATTTCTTGGTAACCAGTAATTGAAGTATTAAAGCATATTTCACCAGAAGAAATTCCGTAAGCACCAATTCCAAATCCATGGAATTCTTCTCCATCTTCAAGAATTAAAATAGCGTTAGGATTAATAGAATTTTTTATTTTGTATTTAATTTCTAAATTAGTTTCTTTAGACAAATACAACCCATGAGTTAAGAGCTTTTAAGTTATTTAAAAGTTGGCGAACATTATGAAAAAGTTAATCGCCAGTCAAGTTGGTAATATTTTCTTTTGAGCAATTGGATTATTTAGAGTAATTTAAAACTTATGAATTTATTAGATAAAGTAAATGCTCAATTAAAAGAATCAGCACTAAAACAGGACAAAGATAAGGTTCTTACTTTAAGACTTATAGTTTCTGCTCTGAAAGATAAAGAAATTGAAAAAAGAGGAGCTGGAGTTAAGGACACTTCAATTAAAGATGAAGATGTCATTGCAGTTCTTAATAAAATGTTAAAACAAAGAAGAGAATCATTAGACATTTATAAAAAAGCTTTAAGAAATGATTTGGCAGAAAAAGAAGATAAAGAAATAAATATTATTCAAGAATTTCTTCCAAAGCAATTAGATGAGAACGAAACCAAAAAAGCTTGTGAAGGTGCGATTAAAGATTCAGGTGCGGCCTCAATCAAGGATATGGGAAAAGCAATGGCAATTTTAAAGTCCAAATATTCTGGGAGTATAGATTTTTCTAAAGCAGGAGCATTATTAAAAGAACTACTAAGTAAATGAAATTTCCAAAAGAGTACTTAGAAGAGATCAAACAAAGAATAAAAGTTTCCGACATAGTAGGGGCTTCAGTTCAATTAAAAAGAAGAGGCAGGGAATTTGTCGGTCTATCTCCATTTTCTAAAGAAAAAACCCCATCGTTTACTATTAATGATGAAAAAGGATTTTATCATTGTTTTAGCTCAGGCGAGCATGGAAATATTTTTGATTTTTTAGTTAAAGTTGAAAAATTAAATTTTGGTGATGCAGTTAGAAAGTTAGCAGCAAAAGCTGGTATGCCAGTATTTAAATTTACCAAAGAAAATATTGAAGTAGAAAATAAAAGAAAAAAATATGACGAAATATTAACAATTGCTTTACAGAATTATCAAAAAAACTTTTCCGAAAATGAGAGTGTTAAAAAATACGCTCTAGGTAGAGGTTTGACGCAGGAAATACTGTCCACATTTAAAATAGGCTATTCAGGTGAATATGGTCTGAATGTTTCGTTGTTTAGTAATTTTAATCAAAAAGAACTTATTGAGAGTGGAGTATTTTTTCATGATGAAAAAAATAATAAACTTATTGATCGATTTAAAAACAGATTAATTTTTCCAATTTTTGATTATAATAATAAAGTTATTGGATTTGGCGGAAGAGCATTAAGTCAGAATTACTTAGCAAAATATATTAACTCTCCAGAAACTGAATTTTTTAAAAAAGGTTTTAATTTATATAACTTGAATAACGCAAAAAACGAAAACAAACAAAGCGGAATTGTTTTTGTTGTTGAGGGATACATGGATGCGATTAGTCTTTATCAAGCTGGTTTTAAAAATGTGGTTGCAACGCTTGGTACAGCAATGACTGAATCTCATCTAAATTTAATATGGCGTTATTTTAATGATCCCGTAGTTTGTTTTGATGGTGATAGGAGTGGACAAAATGCTGCTCACAAAATTTCTGAAAAGTTAATTGCTCATATGAAACCAAATTATTCATTATCATTTTTGATTTTGCCAAATGGTTTTGATCCAGATTCTTTTGTGAGGAAGAATGGAAGAAATAATTTTGAAAGTTTATTGGATCAAAAAATTGATATTGGTAACTTTATTTTTGAAAATAATTTACAAGACTTACAATCAGAGCAACCAGAAGAAAGAGCTGGATTTGAGAAAAAAATAATGGACTTATGTCTATTAATCCAAGATTCTACTGTAAAAAAACATTATATAAGTTTTTTTAAAAATAAAATTTTTGAACAATTCTCCAATAGAAAAGCTAAAAATCTTAAACCATTAAATAAGACTAAAGAGCTCACAAGAAAAATTACAAGGTATTCATCTTTCGAACTAAAAGAATTTTCTTTGATGTATCTTTTTTTAAATAATGTTCAAATTTTAAAAAATCAATTTGAAAAAGTTTCATTAATTAGTTTTCATAATAAAAATTTAGAAGAATTAAAGAAAGTTTTGATAAATATTTTAGAAAAGATTGAGACTTTCAAAGAATTTAATTTATTAAAACATTTAGAAGAAAATAATTTCGGTCAAATTATTAAAGATATAAATGAGTTTTCATCTATAAAACGGATTTCAGAAAATTTAAATGAAGAAAAATTTGATAACTTTTTAGAAGATTTGATTGAACAAGTTAATAATTTAAAACTTGAGAGTAAATTAAAAGATGCTGAAGAATCATTGTCTAAAAATATGAACGAGGCGCAGTATAACGAACTTTTATCCTTAAAAGACCAGATTGTAGCATCAAAAAAAGTCTAGTAATTTCCATCCTAGTAAATATATATACTGCTTCAATAAACAGATATTAAAGTGAAAGCAGATAAGCTTATTTCAAAATCATTTGAGAAATTGCTTGAGCGTGGAAAGGCTCGAGGATTTATTACTCATGAAGAATTAAAAAAATCTTTAGGAAAAAGAAACAGCAATCCAGACAGTCTAGAAAAAGCTGTTTTAAATATTTTTGATAATCTCATTACCCTAGTAAAACAAAAGTCTGACTTTAAAGTTAAGACAAAAGAAGAGGCACCAAAAGCTGAGAAGACCTCAGAAAGAAGTGACGATCCAATTAGAATGTATCTTAGAGAGATGGGGGGCGTTGAGCTTCTATCCAGAGAAGGTGAAATTGCAATCGCAAAGAGAATAGAGTCTGGAAAATATGTAATGGTTTCTGCTTTAGCAGAAAGTCCATTAATGGCCAAAAAAATATTTGAATGGAAAGATAAATTAAATGCTAACGAGATGTTGGTTAGGGATATTATTGATCTTGATAGTAATTATTTAGAAGATGAGAATTTTACAAAAGCTTTAGCTGCTAAAAGTGTTGAAAAAGTAGTTAAAGAACCTAAATCAAAAAAGGATAAAGAAGAAGATCCAGACAATAAGAGCGTTGAAGCCATCGAAGAAGAGAATGATGAATACAATATTTCTTTAGCGGCCCTTGAAATTGAGCTTAAGCCAAAAATTTTAAAAAGTTTTGAAAAATTATCAAAAAATTATAAAAAACTTATTTCTTATCAAAAAGAAAAGTTAGAAACCGTGCTTGCTAGATCTAAATTTAGTCCAAGCAAAGAGAAGAATTATCAATCAATTAAAGAAGAAATCAGCCAAGATATTTTACAATTACAACTAAACCCAGCAACACAAGAAGAATTGGTTCAACTAAATTATGTTGAGAATAAAAAATTAATCAATTTTGATGGAGAACTTTTAAGACTTTCTTCTAAACATGGAATTCCTAGAGAGGAATTTATAAAGTTTTATGTAGGAAACGAAATCAATCCGAATTTTGAAAGTTTTTTAGGAGAAAATAAAAAATGGCACAATTTTTTTACTAAAGAAAAAAAAGAATATGAAAATATTAAAAGCAAACTAATCCAGATTAGCAAAGATATAGGGCTTCCAGTTTCAGATTTTAAAATTTTAGTTAATAAGATTAAAAAAGGCGAAAGAGAATCTAGAATCGCCAAGAAAGAAATGATTGAAGCTAATTTAAGATTAGTTATTTCGATTGCTAAAAAATATACAAACAGAGGATTGCAGTTCTTGGATTTAATTCAAGAAGGTAACATTGGTCTTATGAAGGCCGTTGATAAATTTGAATATAGAAGAGGTTACAAATTTTCAACTTACGCAACTTGGTGGATTAGACAGGCGATTACAAGATCAATAGCTGACCAGGCAAGAACGATTAGAATTCCAGTGCACATGATCGAAACAATTAATAAGATTGTTAGAACATCAAGACAGATGCTTAGCGAATTTGGAAGAGAGCCTACGCCAGAAGAATTAGCTAAAAAACTAGCTATGCCATTAGATAAAGTTAGAAAAGTATTAAAAATTGCTAAAGAACCCGTATCTCTTGAAACGCCAGTTGGAGATGAAGAAGATAGTAATCTAGGAGACTTTATAGAAGATAAGAATGCATTAATACCGGTAGATGCTGCAATTCAAAGCGGACTTAGAAATACAACTACAAAAATTTTAGCCACTTTGACACCAAGAGAAGAAAGAGTTTTAAGAATGCGTTTTGGAATCGGAATGAATACAGATCACACTCTAGAAGAAGTTGGACAACAGTTCTCAGTTACGCGTGAAAGGATAAGACAAATCGAAGCTAAAGCTTTAAGAAAATTAAAACATCCTAGTAGATCTAGACAATTAAAAAGTTTCTTTGATAGTTAGAATTTAGTTAATAAACTATATTTTTAATGTTATATCCGTTTGAAAAGGGCCTGTAGCTCAGCTGGTTAGAGCCCCCCGCTCATAACGGGGTTGTCCGGGGTTCAAATCCCTGCGGGCCCACCAATTCAATTTAATCTAATTTGATTTATTAAAATTCTCTAGAGCGCTAATTACGCCAGCAAAACCTTTGTTTGCTATTATTGAAGCAAATTCTTCCTTTTGTGTTCTTGCCAAACTTAATCCTTCAACAACTAGATCTCTTGCAAGAAGTTTTGAATCTTTTATATAAATTCTCCATTCAACAGCAATCTCTTGAGCGTCTTTTTTTGAAAAGATTTTAGTACTTACAATAATATTGTTTTCATTAATTTTTTTTGAATCTATGATTTTAAGGTCTTGATCTGAAAAATCATTTAATTTTGAAGACATATTTTTTATAAAATATTCTCTAAAAAGTTTGTTAAAACTTTCCTTCTCAGCAGTTGTGGCTTTCTCTCTATAGTCACCAAGCGTATATCCAGCTAACGCTTCCAAATCCAAATATTTTGCAGAGAGATCATTAAGTTTTTTTAGTCTAGAATCTTTATTAAGAGATTTGTCGTTAAATATAATTTTTGCATCGTCAGTTAATTTAAGAACAAAAGTCTCCGCATTGTTTTCTGCTGAATTAGAACTTGATGATATTAATAGAATAACACTTATATAAAAAAATATTTTTTTAACGAAAGTAATCATTTGTTTTTAATTAGAAATATTATCTAATTTTTTTCCACTCTTCGTCGCTCGCTCCGTACTGACTTTCTGATCTTTTAATGTTTTTAACTAAGTTTTCTCTTCTTTGTAGATATAAACTTTTATAAGCAGAATAAAGATCTAAAGAATTTTTTTCTAAATTCTCTGAGCTTTTAATATTTTGTGCTCTAAAATTAGTTATTTCTGTACCTTTTGTTGCCCAGTAAACTGTGTCGCCAAGATTTTCTCCAAAAGCTTTTTTGTCACCAGCTGATACCATGTAGAAGTAGTCTCCATAAATTCCTATAATTCTTCCAACGGCATCTCTAGGACTTGAAGGTCCAAGGAACGGAACTACAGCATAACAACCGTGATCAAAACCCCAAACCCCAAGAGTCTGACCAAAGTCTTCTCTATTTGTTTTTTCGATACCAAGAGCTGTTGCTGGATCAAATAAACCAAGTATTCCAACCGTGGAATTTATTACAAAGCGTGAAACTGATTTTGCTGCTTCACCAAAGTTTCCTTGTAAAATTTGGTTTGGAACAGAAATTGTAGAATCTATATTTATCAAAGCATTATTTATTCCGCTTCTAATCTCAACCGGTAGAACATTATAAACTTCAGCAATAGGTTTAAAAAAATATTTATCAACTGTCATGTTAAAACTGAATACGGCTCTATTGATACTTTCGTTGCAATCAGGAAGATCTGCAGCGTAAATAGTTTTTGAATTGAATACTGTTAAAAAAGCTATAATTAGAAATGTTTTTTTCATAATCTTAAAGTTGTCTATATATACATATTTTCTATAATTACATATTTAAAAACACCCAAGAAATTTAATGCTTTTTAGTGTATTTTTAGAATTTTAATGATGAGAATTAAATATTTAAAGTCACCCAATTATATAGCTTTTAATAATAGACGAAATATTCAGTCAATTGTTATCCACTATACAGGGATGAGATCTTTGCAATCAGCAGTAGAAAGGCTTCTTTCAAAAAAATACGAGGTAAGCAGTCATTATGTTATAGGCAGAACTGGAAAAGTTTTGCAATTAGTCAAAGATAATAATATTGCTTGGCATGCAGGTATTTCAAATTGGTTTAATTTTAAAAATTTAAATAAGAATTCTATTGGGATTGAGCTTGAAAACAAAGGTCATCAATATGGTTACCAAGATTTTTCAAGTAAACAAATTACACAACTTATTAAAATTTTAAAAATATTAAAAAAAAAATTTAAGATTCAAAATACTAATATCATTGGCCATTCAGATATTGCCCCGAGCAGAAAAACAGATCCTGGAGAAAAGTTTCCATGGAAAAAACTTTATAAAAATGATTTAGCGATTTGGCATTCTCTAGATGAAAAATTTATAAATAATTTTAGATTAAAAAAATTAATAAATATTAACAAAAAAAATATGTTAAAGATGATAAAAAAGCTAGGATATTCAAGGGTTTTAACAGCAGGTCAATTAGACAAAGATTTTACAAAAGCTTTTCAAAGAAGATATAGGCAACAGCTGATCAACGGTATTTTTGATCAAGAATGTTATTTGATTTTAAATAATTTACAAAAATTCATTTAATAGTTGAATTTTAATTTTGCCTAATATATAATTATAAGTGCCAGTTAGTTGAATGGTAGCTTTGATATTTTCAAAGAGGAAAGTCTGGGCTCCACAAGATAACAGTGCCAGCTAATAGCTGGCGAGGGTGACCTCAGGGATAGTGCCACAGAAAATAAACCGCCTTATCAAGGCAAGGGTGAAAAGGTGTGGTAAGAGCACACCGGGTTTTTGGTAACAAAAACCGCATGGAAAACCCCACTGGGAGCAAGACCAAATAGAAGCAACGTGATTTAAATTTATTTAAATCTAGCCTAATCTTGGGTGAGTTGTTTGGGTTGGTTGCTCGAGTCTATTGGCGACAATAGACCTAGATAAATTACCGTTTTCAATGACAGAACCCAGCTTACAGACTAACTGGCAATTAAATAATCTTCATCAAATTTTTATCTAATTATTTTAAGTGATATTTAATAATTTTTATTAGAACAAAATAAGAACAAAATTATTAAATTAATTATACTTTTAAAGTGTTTCTCCATTGACTTACTATTATATACCATGTTATCCCATGATAACCCATTAATGATAAATATTAACTATTTTATGAATAAATTTAGTGGGAATTTTTTTTTAAAAAAAACAAATGTTTATATCAACGTTCGAAAACAAATTAGACAAGAAAGGCAGAGTGTCAGTGCCAGCTAGCTTTAGATCTCACTTGTCATCCTTGGGATATAATAGTGTTGTTTGTTATCCTTCATTTACAAATTCATCAATTGAATTTTGTCCTCAAAGTAGAATTGAAAAATTAAGTGACAGCATAGACAGCCTTAGCCCATTTGAAGAAAATAGAGATACATTTGCAACTTCAATACTTGCAGATAGTTTTCAATTAAATTTTGACTCTGACGGAAGAGTAGTTCTTCCAAAAAAACTTTTAGATCATTCTGGAATTAAAGAAACAGTTATCTTTGTTGGGCAGGGAAAAACATTTCAAATGTGGGAACCTCAAAAGTTCTCAAAGTTTAGAGAAGAAGCAAGAAAAAAAGCAAAGACATTAAGATCAGATTTAAAATGGTCTTAATGAATATTAATAAATAACAATAAAGGGAGAAACAAATGACAATAAAAATAAATGTACCAGAATTAAGAGAACTAAAACCTAGAATAGTTGTTCTAGGAGTTGGAGGAGCGGGCGGTAACGCTATTAACAACATGATTGATTGTGGAGTTCAGGGCGTTGAATTCGTTGCAGCAAATACTGATGCACAAGCTTTAAAACATAATAAAGCATCATGCAAAATGCAACTTGGAACAAATTTAACTAGAGGGCTTGGAGCTGGGGCAAAATCTGATATCGGACAAGCGGCAGCTGAAGAATCCTTAAATGAATTAATAAATCTTTTGCAAGGTGCCAACATGGTTTTTATTACTGCTGGAATGGGCGGAGGAACAGGAACAGGCGCTGCACCAGTAATTGCTCGAGCAGCTAAAGATTTAAATTTATTAACAGTAGCAGTGGTAACAAAACCTTTTATTTTTGAAGGACCAGGAAGATTAAAAGCGGCTGAAAGAGGTTTAGAGGAATTAAAAAGATATGTTGATACTAGTATTATAATCCCTAATCAAAATTTATTTAAAGTTGCTAATGAGAAAACTACTTTTCCTCAAGCATTTAAAATGGCCGATAATGTTTTAATGCAAGGCGTTAGAGGAATAACAGATTTAATTGTTAAGCCAGGTCTTATTAATTTAGATTTTGCTGATATCGAAACGGTAATGAAAGGTATGGGCAAAGCTATGATGGGAACTGGAGAAGCAGAAGGAGACAAGAGAGCAATAATGTCTGCAGAAGCAGCTTTGGCTAACCCTTTAATTGATGAGTATTCATTAAAAGGAGCAAGAGGTCTTCTTATTAATATTACCGGCGGTAATGACATCACTCTATTCGAAGTAGATGAAGCTGCTAATAAAATAAGAGCAGAAGTTGATCCTTCAGCTGAAATTTTAGTAGGTTCTACTTTTGAAGATGCTTTAGATGGAAAAATGAGAGTGTCAATTGTTGCAACTGGTCTAGGCGGAGAAGCTGCCATTAATAATAATAAGCCAGTAGTTAGCATGATGAGACATATTAATAATAGAAATAATGGATACAGCACCGTTTACAATAAACCGCAACAATCCTTTGTTCCAAATTATGTGGCTCAATCAGCTCCCCAAGCAATGACTAATGGTGCAACAGCTCTTGATATGTATCAGGAAACGTCGCAGGTCGCTGAAATAAATAATCAAGTATTGAATCATATGAATGTTCAAGAGGAGGCGGCAATTTCTAACGCAGCTCAAGAACAGAATATTTCTTCTCAAGATTTAAGTGTATTAAATGAAAAAGAAAATACACAAATAGTTGAAGAGGTCACATCTTTTCCAAAACTATTTTCTGAAGATGAAAATTTAAAAGGCATTTCTTCTGATAAAGAAGGTTCTTCTCAATTCTTTAAAGATTTAGGACATGACCTTACCGACGCAGAAAAAGCAGACTTAGAAATTCCTGCTTTTTTAAGACGTCAAACTAATTAGAGATTAATTAAAGAAAAAAATTTTCCTATGTCACTGGAATTTAAACATATTCCAGTGATGTCGGAAGATATCGATAAAATACTAGCTCCTTATAAATCCGGAATTTATATTGATTGCACTTTTGGCGGGGGTGGAATCACCAGAAAAATATTATCTAAAAAAAATACACGAGTTATTTCTATTGATCGAGATGATTATGTTGAATCTTTTTCTAAAGAAATAAAGAAAGAATATAAAAATAGATTCGAATTTATAATTGATAGGTTTAGTAATTTAGAAAATATTTTAAAAGAAAGGAATTTACACAATATTCCAGTAGCAATAATTTTTGATCTAGGTCTTTCCTCTTTTCAAATCGATAATCCTGAAAGAGGTTTTTCTTATCGACAAGATGGATTATTGAAAATGACGATGGGAAAAAACAATGTCACAGCGTACGATATTGTAAATAAACTTGATCAAAAAGACTTAAGAAATATTTTTAGTTTATTTGGAGAAGATAAAGACTCAGGATTAATCGCAAAACTTATTGTGCAAAAAAGACAAGATAAAGAAATAGATTCAACACAAGAATTAGCAGAGATTATTTTAAGAGCTAAAAGATACAAAAATAGCAAATATAACAAAGTAGATTCATGTGCGAAGATTTTTCAAGCAATCAGAATGATTGTTAATCAGGAATTATCAGAACTTTATGAAGGTTTAATTTCAGCAATAAAAAATTTATCTATAGATGGAAAAATAGTTGTTATCACTTTTCATTCACTAGAGGACAAAATCGTTAAAAAAGTTTTTGATGTTTTTTCTAACAAGACAAAAGGAACTTCGCGTTATTTACCAGAAAGTAATAAAAACGAAAATTTTAATATATTAGAAATAAAAAATAGGAAACCTATTATTGCATCTGAAAAAGAAATAAAAAATAATAATAGAGCAAGATCTGCAAAATTAAGATGTGCAACTAAAATTCAAGATCATTCCTTTGAATTTAAAAGATCATATTTAAATCTTGAAAAATATTTTCAATTAGAAGAGGTTTTTCATGCGTAAAAAAATATCAATCGTAGTATTTGTCGTAATTTTTGGAACAATATGTGTCTCTTATATTAAGAACAAAACACGTGATATTGAAAAAGAAATATTAAAGTTAAAGCAAGAGCAGACTGATTTAGTTGAAAAATTAAAGAATGAAAAGTTAGAAAATAATTATCTTGCTGCTCCAGAAAGAGTAAAAAAATTAGCTAAACTGCATTTATCTCCAGACTACATTGAAATGGATAAAACTAATTTTAAATATTTAAATGAAAAATAAATTTAATAACAATAAGCAAAAAAGTTTTTATTTTCAGAATTTTATTAATGATGATAATAAAAATAATATTAATAGTAGCTACTCCTTATTTAACTCAAGAGCAAATTTTGTATTTAAAATTTTTTTCTTTGTATTTTTAGTAATTTTATTAAAGCTTTTGTACCTTGGTATTAACAGAAGTAATGAAATTAATTTCGACGATTTTATTACAGACAAAGACTACAATCAAAGAAGAGATATCATTGATAGAACAAACTTATTGATAGCAAAAAATATTGATATTTATGATCTTGTTTTAAAAGTAGATAAGACAAATAATTTACCTCAACTCTTAATTAAATTAAAATCTCAATTTCCTGGATTAAATGTAAATGAAATTCAAAAAGAAAGTATAGAGAAAAAAAGATTAGTACTTAAAAAAAAACTTGATCATATTGAGTATAAAAAGGCGATCATGTTAGGAGAACCTGCAATTGAACTAAGTAGAAGACAGGTTAGAATCTATCCGCAGAGAAATTTATTTAGCCATGTACTAGGTCAAACAGATGAAGATAACAAAGGAATATCGGGTGTTGAAAATCATTTTAACAATCAGATTCTAAATACAAAATTTTCTGACAATTCTTTTCAAATTACATTAGATACGGTGATACAATCGCAAGTAAGAGATGCACTAGAAAAAGCTATTGCAGATTATTCAGCAAGAGGTGCTGCATCACTTCTAATGAACGTTAATTCTGGAGAAATAATATCCTTAGTCTCTTTGCCCGATTTTGACATCAACAGAAGAACATTAGTTAACGACGAGAAATATTTAAATAAAATAACTCTTGGTGTTTACGAGTTAGGGTCAGTATTTAAAGCTTTGACTATTGCTAATGCATTAGAATTAAAACTTATTGATGAAAACACTTTATTTAAAAATCTAGAAAAACAAGTATATAATTGTGGTACCTCTCTGCCCATTAATGAACACGATAAAAATTTAAAAAGAGATCTAACTACTACAGAAATTTTAGTAAAATCATCGAATATAGGAACAGTAAAAATAATAGAAAAAATTGGAATTGAAAATCATAAAAATTTTTTAACCAAACTTGGAATATTTGAAAAAACATCAGTTGAACTTCCGGAAAAAGGAAAGTCTTTACCAATGAAATGGGACAACTGTACTTTAGCAACAGCTTCCTATGGTCATGGAATTAGCACTACACCAATTCAATTGGCATCAGCTTATGCATCGCTAGTAAATGGTGGGTATAAAATTTATCCAACTCTAGTAAAACAAAATCAGAATACAAAAAAAGAAAGAGTTATTAGCGAAGAAACAAGTAAAAAAATGGTTAAAATGCTTAGAAAAGTAGTCGACAAAGATGATCCGATGCAAGGTACGGCAAAAAGAGCAGATGTAAATGGCTATTCAGTTATAGGAAAAACAGGAACTGCTGTTAAAGTTTCTAAAACATCAAAAGGGTATTCTAAAGATGTTATGACTGTTTTTGTCTCAGCATATCCTGAGGAAAAACCAGAGTATTTATTGTTGGTTATGATTGACGAGCCAAAAGCTATTCCTAGCAAAGGTTTTTTTAAATCAGATTCAGGATGGAATGCTGTTCCTACAGCCGGTACTATTATAAAAAGAATTGGACCTATTTTAGCTTCAAAAAATTATAATATTGCTCTTAATGTTAAGTAAAAAAATTAAATTTTTAAAATATCAAAATAGAAATTTTTCTATAAATTCAAAAAAAGTAAATAAAAATGATATTTTTTTTGCAATTGATGGTTCAAAACAATCTGGAAATTTATATTCGACAGAAGCTTTATCAAGAGGTGCTTTTAAAGTTGTTACAAGTAAAAATATAAAAAATAAGAATTATTTAATAGTAAAAAACGTTAGAAAATTTTTAGCAGAAGCTTGTTCTATAAAATATAAAGAAAAACCAAATAATATAATTGCAGTTACTGGAACAAATGGAAAATCATCGGTTGCTCATTTTTATTTTCAGATTTTAAAAAATCTTAAAATAAATTCAGCATCTATTGGAACGCTTGGTATTTTTTATAAAAATAAATTTAAAAAAACAAATCTTACAACTCCCGATGTCATTACAATTCATAAAGAATTAAATTTTTTAAAAAAAAATAAAATTGATAATGTGTGTTTAGAAGCCTCTAGCCATGGACTCCATCAAAATAGATTAGATAGTATTAATTTTAAGGCGGGAATTTTTACAAATTTTACACAAGACCATTTAGATTATCATAAAAATTTAAAAAATTATTTAAAAGCTAAACTTTATCTTTTTAATTCTTTATTAAAAAAAGATTCTTATGCTATTATAGACACGGATATACCTGAGTATTTTGTATTACACAAAATTTGTAAAAAAAGAAAAATAAAAATTTTATCTTTTGGATCCAGAGGAAATACAATTAAATTAATTTCTCATTATTTTTTTGGAAAACAACAAATAATAAAATTTAATTTTTTAAATAAAATTTATAATATTAAATTAGATCTAATAGGAGACTTTCAAATTAAAAATTTATTTGCCGCAATGTTAGCGTCGTATTTATCTATTAAAAATTCAGATAAAATTATTAGCACTTTATCAAAGATAAGATCTGCAGCTGGTCGAATGCAGTATGTGGGCAATAAAAAAAAATCGGCAGTAGTAGTTGATTACGCTCATACCCCAGATGCTTTAAAAAAGAGTCTTCAAACATTGGCAAATCAGTTTAATAAAAAAGTAGATGTTGTATTTGGTTGCGGCGGTGATCGAGATAAACGGAAAAGATACAAAATGGGCAAAATAGCTAAACAATTCGCTTCTAAAATATATCTAACAAATGATAACCCCAGATCTGAAAATCCTATTTCTATTATTAAGCAAATTAAAAAAGGGTGCTCAAGATCAAAGGTTATATTAGATAGAAAAACAGCAATTAAATCTGCTATTAAGAATCTTAAAACTGACAGTATTTTATTGATTGCTGGAAAGGGTCATGAAAATTATCAAGTTATAAATAATAAAAAGAAATACTTTTCAGATCAAAAAATATCGAAAATTTTTTTAAAATAAAATGATAACCAAGCTTTATACAAGCGAAGAAATTAATGCTGTTTTTAATGCAAATATAAATAAAAAGTTATTTTTTAATAAAGTCGCAATAGATAGTAGAGAAGTTTCAAATAGAGGAATTTTTTTTGCAATAAAAGGGGAAAATGATGACGGTCATCGATATGTTAAAGCAGTATTAAAAAATAAAAATAATTTATCTATCACTAGCAAAGGACCTAAAAATCAAAGATCAATAAGGACTAAAAATACTTTAGAGTATTTAAGAAATTTAGCTTCTTATGCAAGACAAAGAAGCGAAGCAAAGATTATAGCCATAACTGGTAGCTGCGGAAAAACCTCACTAAAAAATTTATTAAATAGTTCATTAAGCAAAGTTGGAAAAACGCACTGCTCGCCAAAATCTTTTAATAATCATTATGGAGTTCCTTATTCCTTAGCTAATTTAAGTTCTGATAATAAATATGGAATCTTTGAACTGGGAATGAGTTCAAAAGGCGAAATTGACAATCTTGTTAATTTAGTAAGACCACATATTGCTATCATAACTAATATTGGTCCAGCACATTTAGAAAATTTTAAAAACATTTACGGTATCTGCAAAGCGAAAGCAGAAATTATGAATGGCATATCTCAAAATGGAGCCATTATTTTAAATAAGGATGATAAATTTTTTTATTCTTTAAAAAGTATTGCAGATAAGAAAAATATTAAAATACTAACTTTTGGTTTTTCAAAATCCGACATTCAGATTAGAAAAAGTTCAGCAAAAGTATTTTTTAAAATAAATAATAAAATAATTAATTTTAAAATAAATAATTTTAATAAATCGTATTTATATAATATTGCAGCAACATTATGTGTTCATTATTACTTAAATCATAATATAAACTTGTTAAAGAATAACTTTAATAATTTTAAAATTCCAGAAGGCAGAGGAAATGAAAAAAATATTAAAATTAAAAACAAAAAGATTCTTTTAGTTAATGATAGTTACAACTCTAATCCAGCATCTCTCAATGAGGCAATTTATAATTTTTCATTAAGAAAAAAAAATAAGCAGAGAAAAATTGTAATTATTGGCGATATGTTAGAGCTTGGAAAAAAATCAAAATATTACCATCAGCAAGCAGCAAAAATATTAAACAAAACTAATATAGACAAAGTTTTTTGCGTGGGTTCGGAAGTCAGACATACTTATCAAAAGCTAAATCATAGTAAAAAAGGATTATTGGTTAAAAACATTAGTTTTCTTAAAGAAAATATTTTCAATCTTTTAGAGAATAATGATATTTTGTTAGTCAAATCATCAAATAGAATTGGTTTGTTTAATTTTTTTAAGAAATTTTAATAATGCTTTATTTTTTTTTTAAATATTTTTCTTCTGAAGTTAGTGTTTTTAATGTTTTTAAATATATTACCTTCAGAACTGGAATTTCGGTTGCCACTTCGTTAACATTTGTACTTTTAATTGGAGAGAGCTTAATTGCTAAGTTAAAAACATTTCAAAAGCATGGTCAGCCTATCCGCAATGATGGCCCTTTATCGCACATTATAAAAAAATCAGGCACTCCTACTATGGGAGGGTTAATAATTATTTTAAGCATATTATTTTCAACTTTGTTATGGGCCGATCTAACAAATAAATATGTTTTAATATTAATTTTTTGTTTATTAAGCTTTGGAGCAATTGGTTTTGTTGACGATTATCTAAAAGTTATAAAAAATAATGCTAAAGGTATTAGTGCTAAATTAAAATTATTTTTGCAAATTTTAAGCGGTTTAATTGTTATATATTTAATAATTTTAAATACTGAGCCGGAATTAAATTATAAAATTTATTTTCCATTATTTAAGAATTTTGTCTTAAATATTGGAATTTTTTATTTTATATTTGGTTTAGTAGTTATTGTTGGATCGTCCAATGCTGTTAATTTAACAGATGGTCTAGATGGACTTGCGATTGTTCCAGTAATTCTTGTTGCGCTAACTTTTGCATTTATAGCTTATGTTTCTGGTAATATTATTTTTTCAAAATATCTTCAATTAGCTTATATTAAAAATACAGGTGAAATCTGTATTTTTTTAGGGGCAATGATAGGAGCGGGCCTAGGTTTTTTATGGTTTAATTCTCCCCCAGCCAAAGTTTTTATGGGAGACACAGGTTCTTTATCTTTAGGTGCAGCACTTGGAGCAATTGGAATTATAACTAAACATGAAATAGTTTTGGCGATTGTGAGCGGACTCTTTGTGCTAGAATCTTTGTCAGTTATTATACAAGTTGCGTCTTTTAAATTAACGGGAAAAAGAGTTTTTCAAATGGCACCACTGCACCATCATTTTGAAAAAAAAGGTTGGAGTGAATCTACAGTTGTGATTCGATTTTGGATTATAGCGATAGTCTTTGCTTTAGTAGGTCTTGCATCTCTTAAATTAAGATAATGCTATCACTAGAACAGTGCAGCCAAAAAAAATTTTTAGTTTTTGGTCTTGGTATTAGCGGTGATGCAACTTTATCTCAATTAAAAGAAAATAAGGCTAACATCGAATGCTGGGATGATAACAAAAAATTAAGAGAAAAATTTAAGAATAAATATCGAGTAAGCAAAAATTGGTTTAAAAATAGTTATGATTTTATAGTCATATCTCCAGGAATTAATATTTATACTCATCCAAAAAAATTTTTTTTTCAGAAAAATAAAAACAGAATTATTACTGATCTAGATTTGTTTTGCAGTTCCATTAAAGATCAAAAAGTTATTATGGTAACAGGTACTAATGGTAAATCTACCATGTCAAAATTAATCTATGATTTGTTAAAAAATTCAAAAAAGAAAGTTTATATAGGAGGAAATTACGGAACTCCGGTTATGCATTTGCCATACAAAGAAAAATCGGCAATTTTTGTACTAGAACTCTCATCCTATCAGTTAGACTACTCAGGGCGTTTGCCAAGCTCCGTTTCAATTTTACTAAATGTTAGCCCAGACCATATCGAGAGACACGAAAGTTTTAATAAATATATTTCAGCTAAGCTTAGAATTTTTAAAGGATTAACAAAAAAAGGCATTGGCTTTTTAGATTTGAGTAATGACAAAGAATCTAAAATATTTAAAGTTTTAAAGTCGGAAAAATACAATCAAAGAAATAAATATACAGGATTTAAAAAAGAAACTCATAGAGAGAACACCTCAAAAAATACTT
>AQUE01000015.1 GCA_000371845.1 alpha proteobacterium SCGC AAA280-P20 | reverse complement strand
TAAATCTTTATTAATTGAAAAAATTGCTCTTCTTGTAAGAGAAAAAAAAATTGAAGGTATATCGGACATAAGAGATGAGTCTAACAAAGAAGGTGTAAGAATAGTTATTGATTTAAAAAGAGGCGTGTCGAGCGAAGTAATTATTAATCAACTTTATAAATATTCTCCCATTGAATCATCATTTGGATTTAACACGCTTGCAATACTAAACGGAAAACCAGAACTATTAAATTTAAAACAATTTATAAAAGTTTTTGTAGAATTTAGAGAAAAAGTTTTAATTAAAAAGACTTTATTTGATTTAAAGAAGGCAAAAGATCGAGTTCATATTTTAATTGGATTATTTATAGCCATAGAAAATATTGATGAAATTATAGCGATCATTCGTAAATCTAAAAACCCAAATGAAGCAAAAACTATACTTCAAAATAAGCAATGGAGTTTTAAAAAATCAAAAATTAATAAAGATGTTTTGGATGTTAGTGATTTATCTAATAAAGATCAGTATCATTTATCGGACCATCAAGTTAGAGCAATTTTAGAACTTAGACTTCAAAAACTTACAGCAATCGGTCATGAAGAAATTAATCAAGAAATTAGTGAACTTTATAAACTTATAGTTCAATACAAAAAAATTCTAAATGACAGAAATGCATTGTTAACTCAGATTAAAGATGAACTTAAAGATATTAAGGCAAAATTTGCAACTCCTAGAAAAACTAAAATTATAAATCAAGTAGGAACTTTTGATATTGAGGATGTTGTTCAAAAGGAAGATGTGATTATTACAATTACTAATAAAGGATACATTAAAAGAAGTCCTCTAAGTTCAATTAGAGTTCAAAAAAGAGGAGGCAAAGGAAAAACAGGAATAACAACCAGAGATGAAGATTTTGTAAGTCAAATATTTACTGCCAATACTCATACACCTATTCTTTTCTTCTCGTCAAAAGGTATAGTTTATAAATTAAAAGCATGGAAAATCCCTGAGGGTTCAAATCAGTCAAAAGGGAAAGCTCTTCATAGTATACTTCCTTTAAAAGAAGGTCACGTAATCACCTCAATCATGCCTCTACCAAGCGATGAGTCTTTGTGGGCAAAAATGAAAATTATATTTGCAACTTCTAACGGAAAAATTAGAAAAAATAGCCTTTTAGATTTTGAAAGTATTCAACAAAGCGGCAAAATTGCAATGAAATTAGAAGATAATGATTCAATTGTTGGAATTAAAATTTTAGATGATGAAGATGACTTTTTATTAAGTTCAGAAAAAGGAAAATCTTTAAGAGTTCAATCAAAAAAACTAAGACTTTTTAAAGGTAGATCTTCTAAAGGAATAAAAGGAATGTCATTAAAAAAAGATGATAAAATTATTTCATTATCAATTTTAAAAAGTGTAAAAATAACATCAGAAGAAGCAAAATCATATATTAAAGCATCTAGATTAGAAAAGGATGCAGATGAAACTCCAGATGATGAAAATGAAACAACTAAAATAGTAGCGTTATCTAAAAAACAGATTGAGGAATTTAAAAATAAAGAACAGTATATTTTAACTGTAACTGAAAATGGTTATGGAAAACGTTCGTCTGCATATGAATACAGAGTAAGCGGTAGAGGAGGCCAAGGAATCATTAATATAATAAGTTCGGAAAGAAATGGCGGTGTTGCTTCGACATTTACTATTAATCATGAAGATCAAATTATGTTAATAACTGATAAAGGTCAGATGATTAGATGCAATGTTAAAGATATCAGAATAACAGGCAGAAATACTCAAGGTGTTAGAATTTTTAATTTATCTGATGATGAAAAAGTTGTTTCTGCCGCTAGAGTTGAAGATTCTTCAGAGGAAAATAATTAATGAATCAAAGAGCTAAAATTTATCAGCCTGTAAAGACAGCAATGCAATCCGGAAAAGCTAGAACAAAATTTTGGATTTTAGAATTCACTAAATCTAATTCTAATAAAGATTTTGTAATGGGATGGACTTCATCATCAGATACAGACGAACAAATTAAGTTAAAATTTGAAACCCAAGAACAAGCTATTGCTTATGCTAAAGAAAATAATATTCAATTTGATATAATAGCTCATAAAAAAAATAAGCTAATTATCAAAGCTTATGCTGACAATTTTTTAAATAATGTTTAAAAGTTTTTTTTTTAATAAGAAATGGATCTTGTGGTCTTGGGGTGGAGGACTATTATTAATTTTTTCATTGTTAATTCAAGTATCAATAACTGTTAAAATAAATGAATGGTACAAAGGTTTTTATGATTTATTACAAAATGCTACAAAGAGTAATATTTCAGAATTCTGGGATAAAATTTATATTTTTTGTTATCTAGCATTTCCTTATGTAATACTAGCAACCTTCACTGGATTTTTTACCAGAGTCTATTCTCTACGTTGGCGCGAGGCTATAACTTTTGATTATATTCCATTATGGAAAAATAGTGTTGAGAATGTAGAAGGAGCGTCACAACGAATTCAAGAAGACACAAGCAGATTTGCTAAAATTGTAGAAAGTCTAGGGCTTCAAGTTATCAGGGGTATCATGACTTTAATTGCATTTATACCTATATTATGGGGTCTTTCATCTGGAATCCAAATAGAATTTTTAAAGCAATTTCCAGGATCTTTAGTTTGGGTATCTCTGTTTGTAAGTTTAGGAGGACTCGTAATTAGTTGGTTTGTCGGAATTAAACTACCAGGTCTTGAATATAATAATCAAAGAGTAGAAGCGTCATTTCGAAAAGAATTAGTGTATGGGGAAGATGACAGATTGAAATATGCAAAACCCGACACTGTCGTTGAGTTGTTTTCAGGAATTAAATTAAACTATCACAGACTTTTTTATAATTATGGGTATTTTGATATATGGGTTAATTTATATGATCAATTTATGGTTATTGTTCCATACTTAGTTATGGCCCCAAGTTTGTTTTCAGGTGTAATTACGCTTGGAGTTATAGTGCAGGTGTCTAATGCATTTCAAAGAGTTCATAATAGTTTTTCATTGTTTATTCACCAATGGACTACAATTACCGAGTTAAGATCCATTTATAAAAGATTAGGTGAGTTTGAAAATTGCAATTGGTTACAAGAAAAATTAGCCAGTATCTATTATATTTAATATTTTATCTTTTTTAAAAAACTTTAGAAGCGTACTAAATTTATCGATTGGTAAATTAGCTTCTGTATAATAATCCGTTTCTTCTTTAGCAAGTTCAAAAAGATGAGAGTGATACATTGGATCTGCTACAATAAAATCTTTTTCACCACTTTGTTTGTAGCCTATAATATCTCCAAATCCTCTTAATTTTAGATCTTGTTCTGATATATAAAATCCATCATTTGATTCTTTAAGAATTTTAAGTCGTTTTTTTCCATTCTCACTTATTGATTTTGAATATATTAGAATACATTCACCATCTTCGCTTCCTCTACCAACCCTCCCTCTTAGTTGATGCAATTGAGCAAGACCGAATCTTTCTGAGTTTTCAATTATAATTGTATTTGCGTTTTGATTATCGACGCCAACCTCAACTACAGTTGTTGATATTAATATTGAAAATTTTTTATCTAAAAAATCTTTCATTACTTTAACTTTTTCTTCATTTTTTAAATTTCCATGCATAACAGCAACATTTTCAGGAAAATATTTTTTTAGATATTCAAATCTTTCTAGCACAGGTGTTAACTTAACTTTTTTACTTTCTTCAATTAAAGGACAAATCCAATAAATCTGCTGTTCATTTTCAATTTTATTTTTAATTAAATTAATCAAATCAGGTATTTTGTTTTCTGGAATAATATTTGTTATAATTTTAGTTTTTTTAAATGGTTTTTCCCTTAGAGTGGAAATGTCCATATCACCATAAGTTGATAAAATTAAAGTTCTGGGTATTGGTGTTGCACTCATTAATAGTACATCGCAATTCATACCTCCTTTTTCAGATAGATTTATTCTTTGTTTAACACCAAATTTATGCTGCTCATCTATAATGATTAAACCTAAATTTTTAAATGAAACACTTTCTTGAAATAAAGAATGAGTTCCTATCAAAAAATTAATTTTTCCATCAACAAGTTCTTTTTTAATTTCAATTTGTCTTTTTTTATTTACACCGCTACTTAAAATTTCAACTCTGATATCTAGACCTTGAGTTATTGATTTAATTAAATTTAAATGCTGGGTTGCCAATATCTCTGTCGGGCACATCAGAGCCACCTGATAACCAGAAGCCACCACATTTAAGGCAGAGATAATTGAAATTATAGTCTTTCCTGAGCCAACGTCACCCTGAAGCAGTCTTAGCATTTTTTTGTCTTTGATTAGACCATCTTCAATTTCTTTTATTATGTTTTCTTGATCTTTAGTTAAATCAAAAGATAAATTTTTAATTATTTTTAATTTATATTCTGAAGGAAAAAATTTGGGTTTTTTATAAATAGCTAAATTTTTTTTTTTTATTTGTGAAAAAATTAATAAATTAGAAAATATTTCATCAAAAGATATCCTTTCATAAGCTAAAGAATTTTTATCTAAATCCTCTATTTTTTTTGGATTATGAAGATGAATTAATGAATCTTTAAAACTAGACCATTTATTATTTTTAATAATAATATCTCTATGCCATTCCTCAACATCAGGGATATTTTTAGTAATATTTTCGTATATTTTGTTTATAGTTTTATTGGAAACGCCTTTTAATGAACTGTAGGTTGGCATTATTTTGCTAACTTTTTCTTCATTATTAACTGAGGTAACGTAGTCTGGATTAGTTATTTGATACTTATTTTTATAAATATTAATTTTTCCACTAACTATAACTTCACTATTTATAGGCAATATTTCTTTGATATAGTTTTCTCTTGAATTAAAAAAAACAATATTAATTTCTCCAGTATCATCAAAACATTGCACAGTATTAGGAAGTCTTCTTATTCTTGGAAAGTTATGTTTTTTAACTTTCACAAATATTGTACTGATTTTTCCAATTTCAAGCCTATTTAACTTAGGACAATGAGTTCTATCAATTAATCCATATGGAAAATTAAAAATTAGATCGATATTAGATTCTATTCTTTTTTCGTTAAATAATTTCTCTATTTTTGGTCCTATTCCTTTTGTTTTAGAAATGGGATTAAAAAAAAAATTAAAATTTTTTTCTATCATTTAAAGACTTATTTTAATTAAGATATATATATTAGATATGAATAATTTAATAAAAAAACTTCAATATCGTTCTAATCACAGAGGAACTAAAGAAATGGATTTGCTAATAGGTGGATTTGCTACTGAAAACTTAAAAAAAATGACTCTTGAAGAATTAAAAGAATTTGAAATTTTATTAAATTTTACCGATAAAGAGTTAAGTTCTTGGTTGGTCGATAATAAGAAAAATAACGATTTAGAAAAATTTTCTATATCTAGCAAGATTAAAGAATTTAAATTAAAATTTTAAACTCTTAAAGAACAAATAGAATTAACTAATTCTAATGTATTAATAGAAATTATGGCGGAGAGGGTGGGATTTGAACCCACGAACGAGTTGCCCCGTTGCTAGTTTTCAAGACTAGTGCTTTCAACCGCTCAGCCACCTCTCCTTGATTAATGACTTTAAATGTCGGCTATGTTAAAAAAATGTGATGAATATTTACCCTAAATTTAAAATATTTCTAATTATTTATTTATTTGTAATATTTAATCCCACTATTTCATTATCAAATGAAAAATTTAATGAATGGTTAGTTGGTTTTAAAGGTAGAGCAATAGCTCAGGGTGTTTCAAAAGAAACAGTAGATAATGCATTAAAAAATGCCAAATTTTTGGAGAGAATTGTTGCGTTAGATAGAAAGCAACCTGAATTTTTTGAAAAAAACTTACGAGTACCTAGACAAAAGAGTAGATGAAAAAAGAATACAAACAGCAAAAAATTTTTTAAACGAAAATTCAACTTTACTTGAAAAAGTTAATGATAAATTTAAAGTTGATAAAGAAATTCTTGTAGCTTTGTGGGGTATTGAGACAAATTTTGGAGTTAATAAAGGAAAAGTAGATATCATTTCAGCTTTATCAACGCTATCATTTGACACTAGAAGACCAGAATATTTTGAAAAAGAATTAATTATACTTTTAAAATTAATCGATAATAAAACTATTAAATATGAGAGTTTATATGGTTCATGGGCTGGCGCGATTGGTAACTTTCAATTTATGCCATCCACAATTCAAAAATACGGAATAAATTTTGATGAAGTTGCTGATATTGATTTAATAAACTCTTTTCAAGACTCCCTTGCTTCTGCAGCAAATTATTTAAAAACTATAGGATGGAATGAAAAAGATAAATGGGGGTTTGAAATTAAAATAGAAAAAACTTTTGATAATAATTTAATTAATACAGATTCTAGAAATCTTAAAAATAAAATTTCTATTGCTCAGTTAAAATCATTAGGTTTTAAAAATAAAAATGGTACCGAAATTTCATCTACAGATAAAAAAGAAGGTTGGCTAATAAGACCAGATGGAGATGATGGTCCAATTTATATTGTATTTGATAATTTTTTAAGATTATTAGAATGGAATAGATCTTTGCGTTTTGCAATAACTGTGGGAACTCTTTCAGATAAAATAAAAATATAAAAATGAGAAGTAAAATAATTATTTTATTTTTTATTTTAATTGCTTCATGTCAAAGTTTTTCAACTTATGAAAAAAATAATACATATGAAAAAATAGGATTTGCTGAATCTGCAAAGAATGAGAATGTTATACATCAAAGCATAGTTCCTGGTAGTCAAATTAGAATCACTAACTTATTAAATAAAAAAAATATAATAATAAGTATTGATAAAAATTCTAGCTATAAAAAAGAAAGAGAAATTATTATTCCTAATAAATATTTTGATTTATTGGAGTTAAATCCTAACTTACCGATAGTAAAAGTTGAAACTATAAGAAAAAACAAAACTTTTAAGGCCGAGACTGCAAAAATTTTTGAAGAAGAGAAAAAAGTTACCCAAAATATCGAGACAAAAAATGTTGATATTGTTGATCTATCAAAGAGTAACTCTTCAAAAGATAATAACTTAAAAAAAATAATAATTTATTATGGTGATTTTGCTTTTAAAAATTCAGCATTAGATATGGTTAGTTTGTTAAAAAAAGATATAAAAAATATAAATCCAACTATTACTCAGGTTAATAAAAAATTTAGAGTAAAAGCTATAACAGTTAATGATATCTATGAATTTGATAATTTTTTTAACAAAATAGTAAATACTAAATTTGAAAATTATAATATAAGCGTCGAATGATTTTAAAGAATTTTTTTTATTTAGTATTTGCTATATTTACTTTTACTTCAACTGCATATTCTCAAATAATTATTCCAGATAAAGTTAGACAAGGTATTGTTGTAGACCATTCTAGCGGAGCTGTATTGGCTGAAAAAAATCCAGATCAGAAAATTTCTCCTGCTTCTATGACTAAAATCATGACTGCAGTTGTTGTATTTGATCAACTTAAGAATAAAAAATTTAAACTTACAGATCAATTTGTAGTATCAAAAAAAGCACGAGATGCGACAAAATCAGGAGAATCTACGATGTTTTTAGTTCCCGGAGATAAAGTTGCAATTGAAGATTTATTAAGAGGTTTAATTATTGTTTCTGGCGTTGATGCGTCGATTGTTTTGGCGGAAGGAATATCTGGAACGGAAGAACAGTTTGCAAATTTAATGAATGAAAAAGCTAAACAAATAAATATGATTAATACTAATTTTAGTAACTCTTCAGGCACATTTAGCCAAAATAATTATTCAACAGTAAGAGATATTGCGTTGCTCTCTTCTTATTTAATAAATAATTATCCGCAGTATTATAAATACTTTAAAGAAAAAGATTTTGCGTGGGCGAGAACAGGCGGAAATCCAGTTAAACAGGAAAATAGAAATGTATTGCTTTCAATGGATGAAGGAGTTGATGGAATAAAAACAGGTCATTTGAAAGATAGTAAATATTCAATTGCTGTTACAAAGAAAAAAGATAACAGAAGAATAATAGCTGTTGTCAGCGGGTTGCCAACGATGTCTTCAAGAGCAGAATCTTCTAAACTATTATTAAATAGTGCTTTCAATAAAATTGATCTTGTTAAAATTGCTTATAATTCTGATAAATTTAGAATTAAAATTTGGAATGGGAGCTCTTCATATCTAGATGTTAAAGGAGCAAATAAAGATGGTATTTTTGTTAATCTTCCAAAGAATTTAAAAAATCCAAAAATTAGAATGGAATTAGAATATGAATATCCTTTGCAACTTCCTATTAAAAAATTCGAAAAAGTTGCTGTTCTTAGAATTTACAACAACAAAGAACTTATAAATGCTGAGGATTTGTATGCTCAAAAAGATATCACTGATAAAAATATATTCTTTAAAGGAATTCAAAATATCAATCATTATCTATGGCGATAAAAAGTCCATTTTTTATCTGCTTTGAAGGCGTTGAGGGATCTGGAAAATCAACTCAGGCCAAATTATTATATAAATTTATTAAAAAAAATATTACTAAAAATGTAATTTTAACTAGAGAACCAGGTGGGACTTTATTTTCAGAAAAAATAAGAAATTTAATGTTAGATAAGAAAACTAACATTAGTCCATTAACGGAATTTTTTTTATTAATGGCTGCAAGAAATGAGCATATTATTAGTAAAATAAATTTTTACCTTAAAAAAAAATTTATTATTATTTGTGATAGATTTTTTTATTCTACACTAGCTTATCAGCATTATTTGGAAGGCATGGATAGAAAATTTATATTTAGTATTCAAAAAAAAATTTTTAACAAAGTTCATCCTGACATTACTTTTTTGATCGATTTAAATAAAAAAGAATCTAAAATTAGAATAAATAAAAGATCCAAAAAAGCCAATAAATTTGACAAACTTTCAAGTTACCATTTTAATAAAATTAGGAATGGGTTTCTAAAAATTTCTAAAATATATAAGAATAAAATAGTTTTAATTAAAGGAAACAAATCTCTTAATGAAATTCAAAAAGCAATTAATAAAAAAACTTTAAAAATATTAAATGAAAGACTTTAGTTTTATAAATATTGAAACTGTTAATAAATTTCAGAGATTTTTGTACGGTCATGATGACTTGTTTAAAAATCTTACTAGTCTTTTTGATAAACAAAAATTACCCAATAAGATTATTTTCAATGGAAGCGATGGGGTAGGAAAAGCAACATTTATTTATCATCTAATAAACTTTATATTATCCGATAAAGAAGATTATGCTTACAATTTATATGCTAAAGAAATCGACGAAAATAATAAAAGTTATTTAGATTTAGTTAATAATATTAATTTTAATTTTAAGCATTTAAAAGTAGATGATTATAAAAAAATAATCAGTATAGAAGAAACAAGAGAAATTATAAATTTCTTTAACAAATCATCAATAAACAAGAAACCTAAAATATTTTTTTTAGAAGGGGCTGAAAATCTTAATAAAAATTCATCAAATTCAATTTTGAAAATATTAGAGGAGCTTCCTGAAAATAATTATTTTTTTATATCCTATCTTGAAAATAAATTCTTACTCGACACAATTAAATCAAGGTGTTTTAATTGCAGACTTTTTATTAATAGAAATGAGAATTCGTTTATTAAAGAAAAATTAATGACACAATTTAAAACTAACAGTACAAATATTAGAAATTTAACCCCTGGAATTAACCTTAAATTGAATATTCTATTTGATGAACTAAATATTCATGAAAAGGATTTTTCAACAAAAATTCTATCTATACAAAATTTTTATTTAGAAGAAAAATATAATAAAATTATAGATTTAATGCATATATACATTGAAAACTATTTTGTAAGTAATTTGGGTAAAAATAATTTTTTTAAAAATTTTAGAATAAGAAATAAAATTAACAATATTATTTACAACATCAGTTCTATTAATAATGAAATCCGAAGCAGTTTTTATGAAATTAATCTTTTGCTTGGTATTAAATAATGAAAAATTTTTACCTAACCACTCCAATTTATTATCCATCAGCAAAACCTCATATGGGTCATGCCTATTCGAGTATATCCGCAGATGTTATAGCCAGATTTAAGAGAATAGAAGGGTATAATGTTAATTTTTTAACAGGAACAGACGAACATGGTCTTAAAATTCAAAGAGCCGCTGAGAAACAAAAAAAAGATCCTAAAGATTTTTGCGATGAAATTTCTAAAAATTTTATAGATCTTGCAACAAAACTAAATCTTACAAATACAGATTTTATTAGAACTACTGAAGATAGACATAAAAAGACTGTTTCTAAATTATGGAATATTCTTGAGGATAAAAAAGAAATTTATATTTCTAAATATTCTGGCTGGTATTCTGTATCTGACGAAGCATTTTATGCAGAAGATGAGATAGAAACTAAGTTAGATGTTAAAACTTCTAAAATTTCAGGATCAAAAGTAGAATGGATGGAAGAAGAATCTTATTTTTTTAGACTTTCTAAATGGCAAGAACCATTATTAAAATATTATGAAGATAATCCTGAATTTATCTCTCCGTCTAGTAAAAAAAATGAAGTTATAAGCTTTGTTAAAAGCGGTCTTAAAGATCTTTCAATAAGCAGAACATCTTTTAAATGGGGAATACCAGTACCAAATAACAATAAACATATAATTTATGTATGGCTCGATGCTCTAACTAACTACATAAGTGCTTTAGATTATTTTGAGATTGATAATAAAAAACAATTTTGGCCAGCAGATGTTCATATTATAGGCAAAGATATTATAAGATTCCACTGTGTTTATTGGCCAGCTTTTTTATTGGCAGCTGGAATTAAACCTCCAAAAAAAGTTTTTGCTCACGGCTGGATACTTTCCGGCGAAGAAAAAATGTCTAAATCTAAAGGAAATATTTTAGATCCTTTAGAAATTATTGAGAATTATGGTTTAGATGAAATTAGATACTATTTAATGAAAGAGGTTATTTACGGAGAGGATGGGAAAATAACCCCCGAAAATCTAATTAATTGTATTAATAGCGATTTAGCTAACAACATTGGAAATCTATATCAAAGGATAGGTTCAATCGTCCATAACAAGCTAAACTCAACAATCCCAGAATGTAATCCAAAAGAAAGTTCCGATCTAAAAATATTAGATTTAGTTGAAGATAATTTAGAATTGTTAATTAAGACTTTTAATAAATTTGAAATTCATAATTATTTAAAAAATATAATTCAGCTTTGCTCAGAAGTTAATAAATATGTAAATGATTCAGCCCCATGGTCTATAAAAGAAGATAATTTAGAAAAAAGAAACGTAATAATATATGTAGTTTTAGATTTTATGAGAAAAATATCTATTTTATTACAGCCAATTATTCCAGATAAAAGCAAAATTATTCTAGATTCATTAAATATTAATCAAAATGAAAGATTTATAAAAAATATAAATAAAAACTTTTCACTTAAACAAAATACTAAAATTCAAAAAATAAATATTTTATTTAAAAAACAGTGATAATAGATTCTCATTGCCATCTCGATTATGAGCCTTTGATTAATAATATTGATCAAGTACTGTTAAATGCCAAAAATAATAACATTATAAGTCTACTCACTATTGGAACAAGTCTTGAAAGTTCTAAAAAAGTTTTAGATATAGTTGATAAATATCCGAATGTTTATGGAGCTATAGGAATTCATCCTAATTCAACTAGTGGTAATTTAGAAAAAATAGATGAAATTCTTATCCTTAAAAAAAAAAATAAAAAAATATTAGCTTTTGGCGAGACAGGTTTAGATTATTTTTACAAACGTAGTGAAAAAAAAGACCAAATTTTTTCATTTGAAAAACATATTAATTTTTCAATCACTGAGAATGTTCCTGTGATTATTCACACAAGAGACGCAGATGATGATACTATTTCAATTATTAAAAAATATTACCAAAAAACCAATTTTTTAATCCACTGTTTTACTGGGACATTAGACTTTGCAAAAAAACTTCTAGACCTAAACTGCTTAATTTCATTTAGTGGAATAATTACTTTTAAAAAATCTAATAATTTAAGAGATGTTGTAAAATATGTTCCTCTAGAAAGAATGCTAATAGAGACAGACTCTCCATATCTAAGTCCAGATCCATTAAGAGGAAAAAGTAACGAGCCTGCAAATGTTAAAATTATAGCGGAGACTGTTGCATCAATTAAACAAATAACTTTTGCCGAAGTAGCAAATTCAACCACAACTAATTTTAAAAATTTTTTTTTACATGAAAAAAACTGAAATAACTTTATTAGGATGCGGAAGTTCTTTAGGAGTTCCAAGAATTGATGGATATTGGGGAAAAGTTGATAAAAAAAATAAAAAAAACCATAGAATGAGATGTTCTTTATTCATTAAATATAAAGATTTGAATATAATAATAGACACTTCACCAGATATGAAAAATCAACTTTTGAATAATAAAATTAAAAAGATTGATTTTGTTGTTTATACTCATGATCATGCTGATCAAACTCATGGCATTAATGAGCTTAGACCTTTTTTTTGGATTAATAAAAAAAAAATACCGATTTATGCAGATAAAAGAACTTCTAATTATTTATTAAATTCTTTTGAATATTTGTTCGTAAAGAAAAGTAGATATTATAAACCGATATTAGAAATGAATATCATTAAAAATAACTTCTTTTTAAAAAAGAAAAATAACTCAATTAAATTAGAAACGATCAAAGTTAAACATGGGGATATAGATTGCAATGGATATTTATTTAACAAGATAGCTTATATTAGTGATTGTAGCTCAATATCAAATGAATGTTTAAAAAGATTAATGAACTTAAAATTATTAATTATAGATTGCTTAAAATTTAAAAGACATGCAACGCATTTAAATTTTAAAACATGTTTATCGTATATAAAAATGTTAAATCCAAAAAAAACTATTCTTACAAATTTACATAGTGATATTGATTATTTGTCATTTAAGAAAAAATTATCAAAAATATCTAAAAACATAATTCCTGGTTATGACGGATTAAGAGTTTCTATATAATGAAAAAAAAAATAGAAATTGCAGAACTGCTACCTAATAAAGAAGATTATTCAGTAAATAATGCTGCCGCAGCTGCGATTTGGGTAAAAGATTTTAATATAGGAAGCATTGCTAGCAAGCAAATAATTTTTGGAATTTCTTCTTCCTCTTCTATTTTTTCAAAAAATTTTATAAATTTAAAAAAAATTAACATAATAAATAATAGTTATTTTTATATTATAAATTTTATTAAAAAATTACCAAAAACTATTAAAATTATTACAATACACAATAGACCACATTTTTTTTTTATTCTTAAAAAAAAGTTTCCAGAAATTAAATTTATCTTGGTTTTTCATAACGACCCAAATACTTTAAGAGGCTCTAGATCAGTTAATGAAAAATTAAGTATTATAGAAAATTGTGAAAAAATCGTTTTTGTTAGCTCTTATGTTAAAGAAAGATTTTATTATAATATAAAAAATTTTTTACCTATTAAAGGAGATGTTATTTATCCTTCTACAAACTATTACAATCATAATTTTAAAAAAAAACTTAAAAAAGAAAAGATTATTGTTTTTATTGGAAAGCTTAACTCATCAAAGGGTTATAATTTTTTTGGTCCTGCTGTAATTAACATTTTAAAAAAACATAAGGACTGGAAAGTTATAGTTGCAGGTAATGAAAAACGAGAATCTTATGATTTTAAGCATGAAAGATTAAAAATTTATGATTGGCTATCACATAAGCAAATTATAAATATTTATAAAAAATCATCAATTTCTGTAGTTCCTTCAATTTGGAATGAGCCATTTGGTCGTACTGCAATGGAATCTTCAGATATGGGGAATGCTTTGATAACTAGTGGTAAAGGTGGGTTAAAAGAAACAGTATTTAATCCAATAATAATTAAAAAAATCAATTCTAAATCAATCCAAAATGAAATTGAAAAATTAATAAATAATCCCAATTTACTAAAAAAAATTCAAAAATTTAATTATAAAAATAATAAAATTAATTTCAAAAATAATTTAAAAAAAATATCTTCTTTAAAAGAAAATTTAATTAAAACAAATAATTATAAACTTAATTTTATCAATAGTAATAATAATAAAATTCTTCATATATCTAATTTTGATGAAAAAAATAACTTTAGATTATCCAATATTAATCTTGCTACTAAAATTTCGAACGGATTTATAAAAGATAAATTTCAAATTACTAATTTTAGCGATAGATTCTTTTTTCAGACAAATACTTTTTCAAATATAGATGATAAAATTATAAATATTATTAAAAATTTAAACCCTAATTTACTTTTATTGGGGCATACTAATTCAATTAAAAAAGAAACTTTAAAATATATTAAAGATAAATTTTCAAATACAAAAATTGCCTTCTGGTACGAAGATTCAATTAATAAGAAAGGTCCTGATTTCAATAAAAATAAACAATTTATAGAAAAATATAAAGATTATGTTGATCAATATTTTGTAACTACTCATAAAGATTATATCCAAACTTCTGTACCTAAAAATAAATTAAATTTTATTCCAGTTCCTTGTTCTTATGTGACTGAAAATTTAAATTTATACCAAACAACAAATCACGAGTTTGATATTTTTTATGCTATAAGCCATGGCGTCAACAGAGGTATTCTTAAAAAAAACAAAATAGACGAAAGATTTAATTTTTTAAAATTTTTAATGAGCAAATCTAGTGATATTACTTATAATATTTTTGGTTTTAACAATGTTCAACCTGTATGGGGTAATAAATTTATTGAAGAAATCTCAAAATGTAAATTTGCTTTAAATCTAAGTAGGGGAGAGCCTATTAAATATTATTCTAGCAACAGAATTGCTTCGTTGGTTGCAAATGGGATACCGACATTAATAGATGAAAAGGTAAAATTTAGTGATTTTTTTTCCAATAATGAAATGATTTTTTACAAAGATATTTACGATTTAATTGATAAAGTTAATTATTATAAAAATAATGAAAGAAAAAGGGTTCAACTAGGAATTAATGGAAAAAAAAGATATTTTAAAATATTTAATAATAGAATTGTAGCTGATTATATATTTTCAAAAACCTTAGATGTTAAACCAATGTATACGCATGTTTGGGACCAGTAATATTTTTTAATACTATGAATTAAAAATATTTTTGGTAAACCGTTCTATTTTAAAATGAAAATTTGCAACACTTGTAAAAAAAAGCTTTCAAATGAAAATTTTAGAGCAATAAATAGAGAAAATTGGGGAGGATTATATCCTCAATGTAAAAACTGTGAAAGCTCACTGATGAAAGATAAATATAAAAAAAATCCTATTCCTCAAATGTTATCTAATGCCAAGATTAGAGCTAAACAAAAAAAAATTGATTTTAACTTAACTTCTAAATATTTAAAAAAAATTTTTCCAAAAGATAATATATGTCCCGTTATTGGTGTTAATTTTCAATTTGGCTATAAGAATCAAGATAAACAAAACAATGATTTTGCTCCTTCGCTAGATCGAATAATTCCTAAAAAAGGTTATATCGAAGGAAATGTAATAGTCGTTTCTAATATAGCCAACAGAGTTAAGTCCGACTCTACTATTGAAGTACTTGAAAAAGTTTTAAATTTCTACAAAAAATTAAAGAATAATAGTAAATAATTTTTTTAGAATGATAATTTGTTTAAAGGATTATTTTTAAATAAATTAGATTCCTTTATATATCTTCTTACCATTTCTGTAGATTTATGTCCGGTCATATTCATTATGCTTCTTTCGTCAGCTCCAGATTCTGCTGATGCGGTAGCAAAACCCGATCTAAGACTATGGCCAGAAAAATTTAGATTATCTAATCCAACAATAGTTAGATACTTTTTTAAAATTAATGCAACATTTTGATCAGTTAAACGATTTGATAAAACTTTTCCAGATTTTGAAATTCTTCTAAAAATTCCACTACTATTAATTTCGCAAATTTTTAACATTTTTTTTAAATTTACTACTGGACAAAATTCTTCATTATTAAAATAGGGGATTGCTTTAATCATACCTTCTCCAAATTGGTCTGTTTTAGATTTCTTTATTTTGATTTTTACACCTTCATTAACAAAGTCTAAATCTTCATAATTAAGATTTGTTAATTCTGATCTTCTAAATCCGCCAGCGAAGCCGATTAATAAAATAGTTTTGTCTCTTAATTTTCTTGCTGAGCTTAGTTCGTTAGAATTAATTGAATTTATTATCTTTTTTAAATTTTCTATCGTTAAAGGATTTTTACCTTTTTGAGCTACTCCTATTTGTCTTCTTATCCCTAAAAAATTTTCTACTATTATAGGATTTTTAATATCTATGTAAAATCCTTTAATCTTATGAATTGTAGATATTGATACCAATTTTCTTTTTATTGAACTTAATTTTTGTTTATTCTTAAATAACTGGGTTATGTAAATTGAAACGGTTTTATAGTCTGCAGGTAAAGATTTTAATGAATTTTTTTTACAAAAATTAACAAAATCGATAAAATCTGATTTATAAGCTCTTATTGTGTTTTTTGATTTAGATAACTTAATATTCTCTAAAGTGTCTTTTTCTAATTCTTTTATGTTAGAAGTTAAATAATTCATAATTACTATTGATAACCATTAATTATCACTAGTAATAATACAACTATAAATTGATGTCAATATCTCTCAAAACAGTTATTTATCATTATAATGCTTCTAAAATTCGATAACTTTGAACTTAAGCTTAATCTAGATAACTCTCAAACAGCACTCAAATTAGCCAAATTAAGCTCATTTAAAGCCCAAATAAACACTTGGGGCGAAGAGATATACTTCGAGACAGCTAATCTAAGCATTAAACCAGATAAAAACGCTAGAGATATAATCACTTTTGGTGAAGTTGCTTATTGGTGTGAAGGTCATTCAATAGCAATTGGCTTTGGAAAAACGCCAGTTTCTATTGATAATGAGATAAGACTAGTATCAAAAGTTAATGTTTTCGGTACTTTTAGCACATCCACAAAAATCCTTAATAACCTTAAAAAGCTTAATAATAATGATAAATTAAGTATTATAATTTAAATAGTTAAGTTTATATAAAAAACTATATAAAACATATACTTAACTATAATACTTAAAGTATCACTTTATATTATCGTAACTATTTATATACAGCTAATAATAATGATTTTTTGGCTTTTCTACCCTCCATTCTTGAGAACTACCTAATCTGCCCTTATTAATAGGCTCAAAAGGGTTAACCCAGCCTCCATAAATAGACCAATCTTTCTTAGGTTTTGTAAAGTTGAATTTAATCTCTTTCTTCTTTAACTTCTCTCGCTCCTTTTCAAGTTGTGCCTCACGTTCAGCCTCACGCTTCTTTTGGTAAGCATATAAATCATCATAAGAAGTATCGATCTTTTTAACTTCTTCCTTTGAATCGGAAATTGCAATGGCGGGTTTTGTAGCTTTTTTACCAGTCATTGATTCATATAAAGATGGATCATAAACTTCCATATAAGATCCCCAATTTTCAATTAATTGATTATGAGTATCTTTTATGAGCTGATTAAAAGTTGGCTTTGTTTTGACACGGCCACTGCTTTTGTAGCGTGGATTAGAGAGAAAAGTCCTTTTATTTCGGGCATAATAACTGATTTTAGAGTCAGAAATATTTCTCATTTTTTCCCTCCTTTTCTTCTTCTTTTTTGTACTTTTAAAAGAAGATCTTCAAAAAATTGAACTCTGCTAATTAATCTTCCCTCAATTGTATTCAACTTCAACAAGGAACTTCCAGCATTGGAATCTCTTGTGAAAGCCACGCCAATTAAGGATTGATTTTTTAGAACTTTATTCTGATCACCTTCTTTAAAATCAGAATGAGTTATTTGATCTGAGGCTTTAGGTTTGTAAGAGTCTGCATCAAATTCTAGAATTTCATTTCCATAAATCCCAGTTTCAATGACACCTACCCTCCTTAATCTCCATAATAACTCTACAAGCTTTATGAAGATTTCTTCTTCATGTGCACCTACAGGCTGGTACACTTTAAACATGCTATCTTTAAAAGTATTAAATTCATCAATACTTTCTCCAATAATCACATGTTTTTCTGCAGTTAAGCCATGAGTTAGAGCATTGCCGCTAACTTTTTCTTTTCCAGATAAAGTTCTAGGGCCAGTGCTTTTCTTGGCATTAAGTCTATTAGCTCTAACCTTATTGTTAGAGACTACTTTTAGCTTCGTCATATAGTTTCTCCTTAATAATTTAATCCAAACGCACAACCCACATGGCTAACGCTTTCGCGATCAAAATGTTTGGTTATTTATGGGCCACCAGAAACTGGTAAAAATTTAAGGCCGCATAGTTTGGAGTAACTATGTAACTAAAGCTAAAAATAATTTAGCAATGTGCTTATCTTAAGCCGCTGACCACCTCCCTGTCAACACTATCAAAAAGCATTTATTTTCAATAATAATTTCAAAAATCGTATAGGATTTTATAGGATGAATTTAAAGTTTTTTTTATTTTAACTCGCCTACCGCTCCAACTGAAATTATAAATTTCATGGCATCCTCAAAATTCATGTTTAAGAAGATTAGATCTTTTTTAGGAACTAAAATTAAAAATCCACTAGTTGGGTTTGGTGTTGTAGGTATAAAAACACTAGTTAAATTATCACTTATCTTTGGAGATATAGGCTTTCCAGTTTCATTGGTTGCAAACCCTACTGCCCAAGCTCCTGGTCTTGGAAATTCAATAAGAACGACTTTTTTATTTGCAGATCCATCATCATCTTGAAAACTTTTGGTGAATTGAGTAACGCCTGAGTAAATTGAGCGAACTATAGGTATTCTTTCTAGTAAATTTTGACCTAACAATAAGAACTGTTTTCCAAAATAAGTTAGGGAGATCATCCCAATAAAAGTCGTAATAATAAGCGCTATAAAGATTTCTAATCCCGGTATTTTAAAAGGAAGATATTTGTTTGGATTTACAGCATCCGGAACTATCTTTGAAAAAAGATCGATAACAACAACTGTTAAATATACAGTTATAAATATTGGTATTAATGTAACTATTCCTGCTAAAAAATAGTTTCTGAGCTTTGTAATTAATGATGATTTCATGATAAACTAATTAGAAATAACATTTTGTTGTCTAAATTCACAGTTAAAATATTTAAAATTTAATGAATATTAATAGAAGAGATTTTTTATCCCTAACCACTTGTTGTTGTGGTGGTTTTTTATTAGCAGGATGCTCTACTGCCCCAATTACTGGAAGATCACAATTTACTGCTTTGCCAGAATCCATGATTAACAGCCAAGCAATCGGCGCCTATAAGCAAGTTAAAGAAAAAGCAAAATTAATCACTGACAAAGATCAATTAGATCCAATTGTTAACGTGGGGCAAAAACTTGAAAAAGCTATTAGATATTATTTTAAAAGTCACAATTTAAAAGATCCAACACAGAACTACGATTGGGAATATATTTTAATTAATGATCCTAAAACATTAAACGCTTGGTGTATGCCTGGTGGAAAAATTGCTGTGTATAGTGGAATATTAGAAGTTACTAAAGATGAAAATGGACTTGCCGCAGTTATGGGTCATGAAATTGCGCATGCTGTTGCGAGACACTCTCTAGAGAGAGCAAGTGCTGCCCTTGCTATCAATATTGGCAGCATGGCTGCAGATATTGCTTTAGGTGGTGCAATTTCTAGAACAAGAAATACTGTTGGACAGACAACGGGTATGGATATTATTCAACTTGGTATTTTTAATCCTTTTAGTCGTCATCAAGAATCTGAGGCAGATTATCTTGGTATTATTTTTGCAAATTTAGCTGGTTATGATCCTACAGGAGCTGTTCAATTATGGGAACGTATGCAGGAAAAAATGAAAGGCAAAGAACCTCCTCAGTTTTTAAGCACTCATCCTTCTTCTGGAACTAGAATAAATGATCTTAGACTTTGGATACCTAAAGTTAAAATTGAATATCCAAAAATTCAAAATCTATAATCTTTTAAATTTTAAAAAGTAATTATGAAGTACTTATTCTGGATTTTTTACTTTTCATTTTTTTCAATTTTTATATCTTCTTTTATTCTAACAATTTTAAAGAGATTGAATTTATTTAGTAAAAAAAGTCTTATAGTTAGATATTTTGAATATAATAAAAAAGATAACTCAAACTTAAAATTATTAATAATATTTGCTATCTTTTTTGTGATTTGGTCTTTGGTATTTTTACTGCAATAAATGGTGAGCCCGACAAGATTTGAACTTGTGACCCATTCCTTAAAAGGGAATTGCTCTACCAACTGAGCTACGGGCCCATTAATGCAAGGTTTTATATAGTTTAAACTGCCTTTGAAAGCAATTTTTTAATTAACTTCATTAAACAATTCGAAGTGTTTTTTATAGAATTCTTCAAATTTATTTTCTTTTATTGCCTGTCTAATTTTCTTCATTAAGTCCTGATAGAAGGCAATATTATGCCAAGTCAGCAGCATTGATCCAAGTATCTCATTTGAGTTTACCAAATGATTTAAATAATTTTTTGAATAAGAATTAGAAGCGGGACAATCAATGGATTTGTCTAAAGGATCTTCATCTTTTGCATATTTTGCATTTCTAATATTTACTTTTCCGTTCCAAGTAAATGCAAGCCCTGTCCTTCCTGATCGAGTTGGTAATACGCAATCAAACATATCTATACCTCTTTTTACTGCACCTAAAATGTCCTGTGGCATGCCAACACCCATTAAATAATGAGGTTTATCTTTAGGTAAAATATCTTTAACCGCATCAACTGCTTCAAACATCTCAGCCTGGTTTTCACCTACAGCAAGACCTCCTAGTGCATAACCATCAAATCCAATATCTATTAATTTTTTTAAACATTTTTTTCTAAGATCTGGAAAAATTCCACCCTGTGTTATTCCAAATAACCATTTGGAATCTTGAGTTCCAAATTTTTTTTTGCATCTCTCAGCCCATCTAAGGGATAAATCCATGGATTTCTTTATTTTATCTTTTTCAGCAGAATATTTTGGACATTCATCAAACACCATTACAATGTCAGAATTTAAATCTAATTGAACTTGTATACTTTCCTCTGGCGTTAAAAAAAACTTTTTACCATCAATATGGGAACTAAACTCAACGCCATCTTCAGTAACTTTTAAAATTTTTGATAATGACATGACCTGAAAACCGCCTGAGTCAGTTAGTATTGGCATTGAACAATTCATAAAATTATGAAGTCCGCCAGCTTGTTTTATTCTCTCAACTCCAGGCCTTAACATTAAGTGGTAGGTATTTCCTAAAATAATTTGAGATCCGCAGCCTTTAACCTGATCAATATACATAGCTTTGACCGTCCCTGCTGTTCCAACAGGCATAAAAGCCGGTGTATCAATATCACCTCTAGGAGTACTTATTTTTCCTAAACGAGCACCATGACTTTCATTTAATAAATTAAATGAAATTGATTTCATTATTACTTTTTTATTTTGATGATCGTAGACTTATAATTATATCTGGATTATCGACAACTCCTGAGCCTGGAGCGCCTTTTTTTAATTTATCAACAAATTCCATACCGCTGATAACTCTACCAAAGGCAGTATAATTTCTATCTAGATGAGAATGAGAGTCAAAGCAGATAAAAAATTGACTGTTAGCGCTATCTGGACTTTGTGATCTTGCCATAGATAAAACTCCTCGTTGATGAGGAATATTATTAAATTCAGCTTTTAAATCTGGAAAATCAGATCCACCCGTTCCAACCATTTGAGCGTTAAAATCTAATTTTGTATTTCCAAATTTAACATCTCCTGTTTGAGCCATAAAACCATCGATCACTCTATGGAATGCAACGCCATCATATTTTTCTGCATCCGCTAATGCTTTAATTCTTTTAACGTGATTTGGAGCAATCTCATCGAATAGTTCAATTTTAACTTCTCCATATTTTAATTTCATTATCATGATAGATCTTTCTTTAGATTTAATATTACTTGAAAAAGAAAATAGAAATAAAGTTAAAATGATAAAAAGTTTTTTAA
>AQUE01000014.1 GCA_000371845.1 alpha proteobacterium SCGC AAA280-P20 | reverse complement strand
CCTTTTTGCCATTACATTAACTTTATAAAGAGAATCTATACTCCATAAATAATTTGGAAGTCCTTCAGTATACTTTTCTTCTTTAACTACATTGCTATTAATACTTTCTAATTTTTCTTCTAATTTAATATTGCTATTCTTTTTCAATTTTCTGCTGGTTTTAATATTAAGACATTAATCCTGCAACTAAGCTCATTGTGAGTGCTAATAAAGTTGCGTTGAAGGCGAATGATATCATGCTGTGAACGGTAATTAGAGAACGAATTTTTGAACTTTGAATAACAACGTCTGCTGTTTGACAAGTCATTCCAATCACTACTGAAAAGTGAAAAAAATCTGCATAATTAGGATTTTTAGAACCTGAAAAAACTAAAGGGCTAAGTTTCTTATTTTTGTTTTGTTCTAAATAATAAATATGCGCATAATGCAAACTATAGGCCGTATGCAGCACCAGCCATGATGTAAAGAATGTAACTCCCGTCATCAATACTGCAAGTTCCTTTAAATTACGTGGCACATCTTTCATGCCACCAATATGAATAAATATTGCAAGTAAACTAACAACGCCTGACAATAATGAAATAATATAAATAGCAAGCTTTCCGTCATCTTCTAGCGCGCTGAATTTAGAAATATTGTTATTACCAACAAAGTGCATCATCAAAAAAACAAGCGCAAGATAAGTTATGGATGCAGCGCTCCAACCCATTAAAAAACGAATGGTTGGTTCATAATCTTTTAATAAAATAAACGCTAATACTCCAACAACGATAGAATAAAAAATTCTAGGTTTAGCCTTAACTAAGAACCAATGCAGTTTGATAGTTTTATCTGCCACAAAATTTATTTAAGTAATTGTTAACTTAATATCTTATAGGTTTGTTGGTTTAAGACCTAATTCTTACTAGGTTTCTTTTCAAACTTAGCGCAGGTGTATTTATAGCTTTTAGTCCAGCCTGGAGTTTTGTTTGAACCACTTACTTCAAGATGATTGTTTGTTAGATTAAGTGAATATTTATCAGACCATTCTGTCCAATTATGCGTCCAATGTATGGTATCTTTATCTTCTGTATAAGGATCAAATTGTCGTTTGTTATCTTTAACTAATTTTTTATCTTTATCTAAAGTAATCTTTAAAGCTTGCATCTTTTTTGCAGGATAGTCTTTGCCTCCTTCTGTCTGACCCCCCTCTTTAAAAGAGCAATTAAAATTAATTATTTCTGCTTTTAATGTATTTGTGAAAAACAAAGTGATGAATGTAATAATAAAAAAACGCTTCATTTTGAATTAAGTTTTACTAAGTATTGAGTGAGGAAAATTGAACCTAGGATAACAATATAAACAACGAAGTAGTATAGAGTTCCAAGCAAGCCAAGTGTCATTAAAGAATAAACAACAGAAGCTGAAAGAGTTCCTAACAGAACAGCTGCTATAATAATGTAAGGGTTTGCAATATTAGCACTGTCCGTAATTCTTCTATAAACCGTTGGCAACAAGGATGAAATCATTGCAAGAATGATAGTTAGGATAAGTTCTATGTTCATTTAATGATAGTTTGTAAAAAATGGAATACGTATTTATCAGCTAAATAAATAGTAAAACCTAAGGCTGCACCATATAGAATATACATATACCAATCGTTTAGCATTGGTTTGATAATATCATAGGTCGATATAAATTTAGACTATAATAATTAGATTTGTTGCAATGTAGTTAAAGAAGAAAAGTATACTGAAGGACTTCCAAATTATTTATGGAGTATAGATTCTCTTTATAAAGTTAATGTAATGGCAAAAAGGCATTTAACAAACTACCATAAGTCTCTACATTCTTATTTTGAAGCTAAAAAGAAATTTAATAACTCAATTGACATGTAATAATGACTCACTTAATTGGGAGTTAGAATTAGTTTAACCTAGCTATGTAAAACTAATAGATTAAGTCCTTTCTCTATTAATTTCATCACTTTGTTAAACTGACTTAAAAATATGGATAGTCAGATTTTATATTTAATTATTGGTGTTCTCGTTGGAGCAATTGCTATTTATTTCTTTGTTAAGAAGAATGATAACTCTGGTGATAATAGAGTTTTAAGTTCACAGCTTGCGGATTTGATTGTTAGGTTTTCTAAAGTTGAAGAGGCGACAAAGAATATTTCAAGCACACAAGCTTCAATTGATAATACCTTTAAAAGTTTTGAGGGCATGTTGAATGACCGTCAGGAACGTGGTGCTTTTTCTGAAATGGAACTTGAGAAGTTATTAAAAGATAGACTTCCTTCACAGTATTTAAAATTTCAACATACCTTAAGTAATAACAAGCGAGTAGACTGCTTAATTGATTTAGGTGAAAATTCTCAAAAAATTGGAATCGATTCCAAGTTCGTTTTAGATAACTATAAATATCTTCGTTCCGCTAAGACTGAAGAAGAGATTAAGAAATATAAGAAATTATTCGAAGATGATGTTGTTAATAATATTAAGAAGATCTCAGGCGATTATATAATCAGCGGTGAGACCACACCTCATGCCATTATGTTTATTAGATCAGAGGCTGTTTATCGCGAGATTAGTGAGAGCAATTTAATAAGTAAGGGTTTAGAGAAAAATGTTCTGATTGTTTCACCAAGTTTACTTTGGGGATTATTAAATACTCTTCGTATGTTTTTAAAAGACTCTGAGATGAGCAAGAAAGCGCAAGTTGTTATTAAAGAAATTGGAATTATTGGCAAAGATATTGGCCGTTTAGCAGAGCGTGTTGCTGATGTTGAGAGTAGATTTAATCAGGTAAGTGAGCAGTTTAGAGGCATTAAAGTTTCAGCAGATAAAATTCAAAGCAGAGCTGAAAAGATTCAAGAGTTAGGATCGAAAGATGAGATTACTAAATGAATTACGTATTTTACGATTTTGAAACATCAGGCAGATCAAGTTCTTGGGATCAAATTATCGAAGTAGGAGCTGTTTTAGTAAATGATGATTTTAAAGTTTTAGCAGATCCACTTAATATTAGATGTTCATTAAAACCAGGTCTTGTCCCAGAGCCATATGCATTAATTGTAAATAATACGACGCCACAAATTCTTAGAAAAACAAATTTATCTCATTATGGGATGCTATCGCAAATGGTTGAGCAATTTAATAAATGGTCACCAGCAGTATTTGTTGGATATAATTCCATTTCATTTGACGAAGAGTTTCTTCGTAAAAGTTTATTTAAAACTTTGAACGAACCTTATCTAACTCAGTATAGTGGAAATAAACGTGGAGATATTTTAGGTCTTATTCGTACAGCTCATTTATATTATCCAGATTGTATAAAAACTCCAATGAGCGATAAGGGGAATGCCGTATTTAAATTAGCCGAGCTTACTGAAATGAATGGGATCAAGCATGACAATGCACACAGTGCCTTATCAGATGTGATGGCAACGATTGGTATTGCACAAATTATAAAAGATAAAGCACCTTCTGTTTGGAAGGCAAGCTTGATGACAACTAGTAAAACTGAAGTGAATGCTATTGTTGAGAAAGAGAAAATATTTTGTGTGAATGAATATTTTTATGGAAAAGCTCGTCCATTTGTTGTGACATTTGTTTGTTTTCATCCAAAATATAACTGGCCACAATGTTTTGATTTAAAATCTGATCCAAGTATTTATTTAAAGATGCCTTACGCACAGTTGAAGGAAGAGTTAAAGAAGAGTCCTAAAGTTATTAGAAGCATAAAGAATAACAAACATCCTGTGATTATGAGTCCAAATTATGCAACGAATTTTGAAGGATATAAACAATTAGGAAGTGATAAATTATTAGAACGAGCAAATATGATTCAATCGAATAAAGAATTCAAAGATAAAGTTGCTAAAATTTTAAGCGAAGAAGCAGATGATAAAGAAGCTTTAGATTCACAAGTTGGTTTGATGGCGGAAGAGTCTATTTATGCAGGCGGGTTTGCAAAACCTGAGGATCAAAAGATGATGGTAGATTTTCATAAATCCGATTGGAAAGGTAAACTTGGACTTAGTGAAAAATTTAAAGATGAGAGATTTTCTTATTTTGCAAAAAGGTTAATTTATGAGGAAAATCCTGAAGTTTTAGGCAAAGATGAATATAAAAAAATACATCGTGCTATTGCAGGACAAATTCTTTCAACGAATGATGAGAAGTGGAATACAGTTCCTAAGGCTTTTAAAGATATTGATGATTTGCGCGTTAAATATGACGAACTTAAGGATGAAAAAACTTTAGGAATGCTTAATGATTTGAGTGAATATATTGAAGAAATTCAAACAAAATATGAGAGTGCTTAGTTGACAATTTATTCTGGATTACTATTCTTAATCCATAACAACCTTTAGAGATTCTATGGCAACAATTAAAATAACAGATGAAAATTTCGATCAAACAGTTTTAAAAAGCGACAAACCTTTCGTACAAAGATTTACAGCAGAATGGTGTGGTCCCTGCAAAATGATAGCTCCTTTGCTTGAAGAATTATCAGATGAGATGAAAGATAAAGTTTTATTTGGGAGTCATAATATTGATGATGAACCAAACACTCCAACTCGTTTTGGCGTTCGTGGTATTCCAACAATGATTTTGTTTAAAGGTGGAAAAGCAATTGATACAAAAGTGGGTGCTTCGTCAAAACAACAAATCAAAGATTGGATTTTATCTAAGATCTAATTAAGATTTAGAACTTCACCCATTAAGTAAAGCGAACCTGTGATGATGATGATTGCGTTTGGATCTTCATTTGCAATTTCATGAAGGGCTTCTGTTATTCCTTTTGAAGTATTTGCTTTAATGCCAAATTCATTTGCAACTTTTGCTAAAATTTTTGGATCTTGAGAATTATCCTGATTTGGAATTGATATTGTCTTTAGGGCTGTGATGGTGGATGAGAAATGTTTTAGAAAAACTTTAGGATCTTTTGTATTTAACATTCCAAGTATCATATAAATCTTTTTTCCCTTTAATGTTTCAAGAAATTTATGAACTGCATCTGCTGCAGCTTCATTGTGCGCTCCATCAAGATAAAGTTGATTGTTTGGATTGATGTATTCTAGTAATTTTCCTTTTGTGATTTTCTCTAATCTTGCTCTATGTTTTGTATTTTTTAATGCTTGATTTAGTTTGTTTGTATCTAATTTTTTTAAAATCTTTTGTGCGGCTGCAATTGCTGTCCCAGCATTAATCAGTTGGTGATCACCATTAAGAGAGGGCAGATCTAGATCAAATAAGGACTGGTCATCTTGATAAATGAATCGTCCATTCTCCTTACTCACTTGGAAGTCTTCTCCAAAAATAAATCTTGGTGAACTATTCTTTTCTGTTTCCTTATCGATTTGCTTTAAAACAGGTGATGATTGTTTTGCAATGATGATCTGTGTGTCTTGTTTTAATATTCCACATTTTTCTGCTGTAATTTTCTCTAAGGTATCTCCTAAAAATTCCATGTGATCATAACTGATTGGAGTTATGATTTGTGCAATGGGGTTATTAATAACCGCAGTGGTGTCTAATCGTCCGCCAAGACCACACTCTAATATTGTGTAATCTGCGGGTTGTTTTAGAAATGCTAGGTATGTTGCAGACGTTGTTGCCTCAAAAAATGTTAAGCTAATGTTGTTTTTTTGAATAGTATCCATGGTTTGTTTTAAGACTTCATTCAGCAATTCATCGCTAATTTCTTTATCTTTTAAGACAATCCGTTCGTTAAATCTTTGCAGATGTGGAGAGACATACATGTTCACGGTCTTACCGTGATGCTCAAGAATAGATTTTAAAAATGCACAAGTTGAACCTTTGCCTTTAGTGCCAACACAATTAATAACGTTTTTTAATTTATCTTGTGGGTTATTAAGTTTTTGAAGAAGAATTTTTATTCTATCTAAGGATAGATCTATTTTTTTAGGATGTAGGCTGAGTAATTGATCCAAGAGGACTTTGTTGCTGGTCGTTGATGAAATTTGAGTCACTGATGAAAACCTTATTTTTATTTGTAAGTTGCGATATTAAAGTACTTATGACTTTTGGTAAATCTTTTCTTTGTACCACTAAATCAATTTGACCTTTCTCTTGTAAATATTCTGCTGTTTGAAATTCTGGTGGAAGTTCTTCTCTAACTGTTTCTTTAATAACTCGCGCTCCAGCAAATGCAATTAGTGCTTTTGGTTCTGCAATATTAATATCACCAAGGAGAGCAATGGATGCTGTAGTTCCACCTGTTGTTGGATCAAGACAAACTGAAATGAATGGAAGTTTTTCTTGTTTTAATGAATTGATAGCTGCAATCATTCTTGGCATTTGCATTAATGAAAAATTAGATTCTTGCATTCGCATTCCACCACTTGTTGAAAAGAAAACGTAGGCAAGTTTATTCGTGTAAGCAAATTCAGCCCCTGTTACAAATGCCTCACCCGCAGCTCGCCCAACAGAACCACCCATAAAATTAAAATTCATTGCACCTGCAACAAGATAAACATTATTTACTTTTCCAGTTGCAAGCACCACAGAGTCATGTTGACCGGTTTCTTCACGTGCTTGTTTTAATCGCAAGTCATAACTTTTTGAATCCGTGAACAAGATTGGATTGTCGATCGCTGGGAGCATAGGAGAAATTTCTTGGTACTGTCCTTCATCAAAAAAAACTTGAAATCGTTCTTTAGGTTCGATGCGGTGATGTTTGTTACATTTATTACAAACAAATAAATTTTCTTTTAAGTCTTGCTTATAAAGAACGGCGCCACAAGAACAGTTTTCCCACAATTTACCTTCAGGGCCAATTTTTACACGGAATAGATTTTTAATCTTTGGTTTGATGCGTTGAAATTTTTCAGTAATCCAGTTCATTGTATTTTAGATCTTAATGATTTTACTAATTTGTTAAGTGTTTTTACAGGGCTCTTCTTAGCCCTTAAAGAGTCAGTAATTCCTTTGCATAATTGACTACCTACCACCAAACCATCAGCACTTCTTAAAGATTTAATAGTTTTTTCAGTTATCCCAAAGCCAATAACAATGTTTTTATTTCTGTTAATTTTTTTTATTTTAAAGTAATTTTTTAATATTTTTTTGGGACTTACTTTTAATTTACCGCCCGTCGTTGATAACATGGAGATGTAATAGATCATGTCGTGTGAACTTTTTATAATCTGCTTCATTCGCTCATCTGATGTTGTCGGAGCTATGAGTTGAACAAAACTGATGTGATGTTTTTTACATTTTTCAGCAAAATCTTTATTTTCTGGAAAGGGCAGATCCACCACAATAAGCCCATCTACACCAATGTTTTTGCACTTATTTAAGAATTTATTTTCACCATATTGCAGGATTTGATTATAGTAACCCATCAAGATTATTGGCTTTGCATATTCAGTTTTCTTAAAATTTTTAACAATTTCAAACACATCATTTAATTTTATTCCGTTTTTTAGTGCGCGATAGGAACTATTTTGAATTTGTCTGCCATCTGCAACGGGTGTGTTGTGTGGCATTCCAATTTCACAAATATCAACAAAGGGCGAAATAGATTTTAAAATATCCAGAGTCATATTTTTATTACTGTCGCCTGCAACAATGTAAGTAAGAAGCGCTGGTCTTTTCTCTAATTTACAATTTTCAAATGCGAGTGTGATATTTTCATTAATCATGATTTTTACCAAGTCTCTTTACTAAAATTGATTCATCTTTCTTTGCATCACCGCAAGAATTTACAACGATGATTGTGTCTTCACTTAATTTTGGTGCAAGTTTTATAGCTGTAGCAAATGCATGTGATGGTTCAAGTGATGGTCTAATTTTTTCCATGCTCGAAACTAATTTATAAGCCGCCAATGCTTCTTCATCTGAGGCAGAAGTGTAGCGTGCTCTTTTTGCATCTTTTAAGAAGCAATGAAGAGGGGATACACCTGGATAATCTAAACCAGCGCTTATTGATCGTGTTTCACTAATTTGTCCTTCTTTATCTTGCACAACATATTGTGCAGCACCATGTAGAATTCCAATTTTAGATTTGTTAGTTAGCGGTGCAGCATGCAGTCTACTATTGTTAGGACCACCTGCTTCAACCCCAATAAACTCAACTTGAGATTTATTGTAATCCATAAATGAATTCCAAAAACCAATTGCAGACGATCCACCGCCCACACAATTAATTAATTTTAATTTCTTTGGAACTTTTCCAAATTCTTTTTTTATTTGGACAATAAGTTCCCTTGAAATTTGCGCTGTACTCCATGCGCAAATTTTAACAAATATATTAGGACCAACCGTTGATCCAACGCACATATGTGTAGTGTCGCAATTTGAAACCCAGTAACGCATACATTCTGAAACAGCATCCACTAATGTTTTGCTGCCAGAATCTACCGGTATAATTTCTGCACCATTTGCACGGATGGCATCACAGTTTGGTTTTTGTCGTGCCATGTCTTTGGTACCCATAAATATTTTACATTTAAGTCCAAATTTTTTAGCAGCCATTGAAAGCATTTTCCCAGCATAACCTGCGCCCGTATCACCAATAATGTATTTTTTACCTGCGTGTTTGCAAATGAGAGCGTGAACAATTGCATTATAGATTTTGTGAGCTCCACCTTTTGCTTCGCTCACGACTTTTGCATAAATCTGTGCACCACCTAATTGATGGGATAAATTGTAAAGTTTTATAAATGAAGTGGGAGTGCCCACGTAGTGTTGAAAATAATAGTCTCGTTCTTTGATAAATTTTTTATCTCTTCTTAATTTATTAAAAAGTTTTGTAAGGTCTTCGATGGGTTTTTTAAGCGTTTCAGGAACATAGTTACCGCCAAATTTACCAGCATATAAATAGTTTTTGTCATGCTGATCGATAATGGGTTTTCCTTTTTGTATTCTAATCATGATTTAACTTTATCTAAAAATTCTATAATTTTTTCATTACTTTTAACACCAACGCTACTTTCTACCCCCGCTGACACATCTACGCCAGTAGGATTGTACTTCAAAATTTCATCCACATTATTAATATTTATAGAGCCAGCAATTAAATAAGGTTTTGTTATTTTAAGTTTTGAGAGAATTTGCCAATCAAACTTTGCAGTTTTTTCCATAGCCGGACTGTCAAAGATTAACATATCAACTTCATCTTCAAACTGTGAGAACGTTCTTGCACTTGCTTCATCAGTTACTCGAATTGCTTTGATAATTTCTTTATTAAATTTTTGTTTTAATTCTTTAATTTGTTTTACATCTTCATGACCGTGTAATTGAAAGCAATCAAAGTAGTCTTTAATCTGTTCTATAAATTCATCCTTTGCATTTACTAACACTGCTACTCTTTTTACATTTTGTGGAATATTTTGAGTTAATTGTTTGGCTTGTTGTGGCGTTAAGTTTCTTGGAGATTTTGGGTAAAATACAAAACCTAAATAATCGACTTTATGTTTAATTGCAGTTTGAATGGTCTCGGCATTAGTCATGCCGCAAATCTTAACTTTTGGATGCATTTAAATTAAAGCGTTTAAAACTTTTTTGATATTAGCTTTAGGATTTCCTTTAGTGATGTCTCGACCAATCACAAGGTGAGTTGCACCAAGTTTAAGCGCTTGTTTTGGTGGCATAACTCTTTTTTGATCTTGAACTTTATTTGATATTCTAATTCCAGGCACAACAATTTCAAAGCTCTTTGAAACTTTTCTAACTTTTGTTATTTCATGAGCTGAGCAAACAATTCCATGAATTTTTGCAAGTCTTGCAGTTTGTGCAAGTTTTTGTACTTGAGTTTCTACACTTGCACTTGATCCCATCTGTTTTAAATCTTTGTTTGTAAGTGAGGTTAAAATTGTAACGGCTAATATTTTTAATTTTTTATTTGTCTCAGATTGCGCTTTCTTTGCAGCTTTCATCATCTCAAGACCACCACTTGCATGAATAGTTAGATAATCAGGATTAACATCTTTTAAGCTTTTAATTGCTTTATAAACAGTATTTGGAATATCTTTTAATTTTAAATCTAGAAATATTTTAACGTTTTTGTTTTTAAATTTTTTAACAGCTTCACGTCCTCCTTTTGAACAGAAGAACTCAAGACCAAATTTTACACCATAAATATATTTGTTCGTTGCATTTACAATTTGCGTTGCTCGTTTGACATTGTTGGTATCAACCGCAACAAAGATAGGTTGTTTCTTCATTTTTTTTTATTGTCGTACATCATCTCTATTTTTTTATCTATTTCTGCTGGAGATGTATTTGAGTTAATTCTAAATTTTAAATCTTTCGCCATTCTAAATGCGATATTTTTCTTAATACCCACTTGAACTTTTTCGCCTGTTCTTGGATTTCTGGCTAGTCTAGGTTTTCTCGTTTTAACATGCCACGTTCCAATGCCTCTGATTTCAATTCTTTGATCTTGTGACAGTGCATTTCCTAAATGCTTAAATACCAACTCCACCATTTTTTCCACTTGAGCATGATTTAAATATTTATAGCGGATGGCTAGATCACTTATTAAAGTGGAACGCTTCATTAGCCCTAGTTTTAGGGGTAAGTGATTGAACTTACAATCTTTTTATAGTTGTGGGGATTACTCTTCTTTTGTAGACTTTTTAGGCTTCTTCTCAGCTTTAAGAGCAGGGCCTAAGATGTCGGCCAATTGAGATCCTGAATCGATATTTTTATATTTTTTAATTGCTTCTTTTGTTTGTTTTTCTTCTAATTTTTTAACAGATAATTCAACTTTTCTTTCTTTCTCATCTAAGTGAACAATCATTGCATCCAAAGCATCGCCAACCGCAAATCTATTTGTTCTTTGATCTGCTTTTTCAACTGCAATTTCTGCTTTTCTAATAATAACTGAGAAACGTTTCTCACCCACATTCACTCTAATATAATTATCTAAAATTTCAGCAACTTTTGCAGTTACTACATCGCCGTTTTTCTTACCTTTGAAAATGTCAAATGGATCATCTAATAGTGCTCTTACAGAACCATTTACTTTATCATCCTTAATATCGATAATTTTGAATTTAACAGTGTCGCCTTTTTTATAAGAATTTAAAGCATCTGAACTTTCAGAATAATCTAATTGTTTGTAGTGAATGAAAATATCGATTTCAGAATCTCCTGTATTTAAGAACAGACCAAATTCTTTTTTGTTTACGATTTTCGCATCTAATATTGTGTTAATTGGATAACGTTTTTTGAAATCTTCAATTGGGTTTTCTTGTGTGTCTTTATAAGAAAGAACAAGTTTCTTTTTCTCTAGATCTAATTCTTTTAATTTTACTTTAACTACATCACCTACTTTAAATACAGTTCTAGGATTTACGTTTTTGTTTAAGTGTTTAATTTCAGATGTATGAATTAATCCTGCAATACCTGCATCCAATTCTGCAAATGCACCAAAATCAGTTAATTTAGAAATCTTAACTTCATAAACTTCACCCACTTTATATTTATTTTCAACACCAATGTACGGATCTGGCGTCATCGCTTTAATTGAAAGCGACATTCTTTTTTGTGTATTATCAATTTCAATAATTTGCGCAGTTACTTCTTCACCAATTGTGAAAATTTCTTCAGGTGACGAAACTCTAAGGTGAGAGATTTCAGATGTGTGTAAAAGACAATCTAAAGATTCAACAGATACGAACGCACCGTATGATTGGATAGCTTTAATTTTTCCTTTTACAATATCGCCCACTTTAAATTTTGCAAGTACTTCATCTTTGCTAACGTTCTTAGTTTCCTCTAATAGAACTCTTCGTGATGCAATCACATTCATTCTAATGTTATCAATTTTGATAATTAAAAATTCTAAAGGTTTATTTATAAAGTCGTTTGGATTTCTGATTGGAGCATCTGCAAGTTGTGATGATGGAACGAATGCTTGTATTCCAAATATCTCACAAGCAAATCCACCTTTAACACTGCTCTTAATAGTTCCTGTTACTTTTGTCTGATCGTCAAATGCTTTTTGAATTCTGTTCCATGATTTAACTCGTTTTGCTTTTTCACGAGATAAAATAACTTCACCGTGTTTAGATTCTAATCTTTCAATAAATACTTCAAGCTCTTGTCCAACTTTTAAAGTCTCAAGTTCTTCACTTGTAAGCTCACTCTTATTAATTACGCCTTCAGATTTAAGACCAACATCGATTAAAATAATTTTTTCTTCAATACGAGATACGATCCCGTTAACTAATGAACTTTCTGCTGTAACTCTTTTATCTAGATCTGTTTGAAGTAAAGCTGCGAATTCGTTGCTCGAAGAGTCGTTGTTATAGGCTTTTATGTTTTGTCGCATTCAGTCGTTTAATTTCATTCCTTATCACTTTGTCTATTTCGACAAAGGCGGCTTTTGTATTATAAAAAGAACTATCTAGCAATACAGCATCTTTTGCTGGTTTTAAGCTAGAAATCTTACGATACGTGTCTTCGTGATCTCTCTTTTTTATATCGCTTTTAACTCTGCTTAAGGTCGTTTTAATTCCCATTTTTTTATACTCTTTATATCTACGCATCGCCCTAACACTTAAGCTTGCTGTTAGATAAACTTTCACATGAGCATCAGGCATAATCACTGTACCGATGTCTCGCCCATCAAGAATGGATCCTTTAAATTTTTTTGGTGGATTGTAAGCAATATCATGCTGAACTTTTTTTAACATTTGTCTTATTCTTTTCTTCTTTGAGATGATGGATGCAATTTTTGTAACGGGTTCAGTTGTAAGTCTTTTGTCTTTTAGCTTTTTAAGAGTTAATTTCTTTAAGGCCTGATTTAGTTTTGTATAATTAACCTTTTGATCTTTGCTTTGATGAACCTGTAAGGCAAAGTATCTGTAAAGCTTTCCAGAGTCTAAATGAAGAAGTTTATATTTTTTTGCAATTTGCTTAGCTAAAGTATTTTTACCAGAAGCCGCTGGTCCATCAATTGCAACTCGTAATCTGTTTAACTTTTTTTTCAATTTTTTTTAAGTGTGTTAATTGTTTTAGCAAAACTCGGAAAGCTAGTTTTTACATAGTTAAAGTCTTTAATCTTAAATGATTTGTTTAAAACTTGCGAAAGTACATAGAATGACATTGCAATTCGATGATCACCCTTAGCATCAATATTAATTTTTTTATTCAATTTAAAAGAATTTGTTCCAGTAATTTTTACAGAACTTTTTGTTGAGTTAATTTTAACTCCTAATGGTTTAAGTCCATCTTCCATAGATTTAATTCGATCAGACTCTTTTACACGAAGTTCTTCAATTCCGTTAAAGTTAGAAGTTCCTTTTGCAAAACATGCGGCAATGAAAAGGATAGGGTGCTCATCAATTAATCTTGGTGCCATTTTTTCAGGAACTGTTGTTGCTTTTAGATTAGAGCTTTTGGCCTCAATATCTCCAACGACTTCACCACAAATAGTCTTTTTATTTATAATTTTTATCTTGGCTTTCATTTTTTTTAAGACATCTAAAATTCCAGTTCGTGTTGGGTTTAGTAAAACATTTTTAATTATAACTTTTGAATTTTTAGAAATAAGAGCAAGAATAATCATGAAGGCTGCAGAAGAGATATCACCTGGAACAGAGATATCTTTTGCATCAATTGGAGTTTTGCCAAAGATTGAAATAATCTTTTTATTCTTTGATTTTTTAACTTTAATATTAGCACCTAAGTATTTAAGCATGATCTCAGTATGATCGCGCGTTTCAAAACGCTCTTCTAATGTTGAAATTCCTTTCGTATTTAATGCAGCTAAACACCAAGCTGATTTTAGTTGAGCACTTGGAACATTTAATTTTTGATCATTCTGTAATCCAACATAAGAGCCTAGAAATTTAAATGGCATCGTGTTTTTATTTTCTGGCAATGCATTTGCACCAAATTCTCTAAGTAAATTTATCACTCTAGCCATTGGACGTTTAGATAGAGATTTGTCTCCTATAAAATTTATTGTAATTGGATAAGTTGAAAGCAGCCCCATCATTAATCTAGCAGTGGTTCCGCTATTTCCACAATTGATCGTGCCGTTATATTCTCTTAGTCCGCCAACTACTAAACCGTAAACGTAATAATCTTTTCCGCGTTTAACAATATGAACGCCAAATTTTCTAAGCGCATTCATTGTGCTGAATACATCTGCAGATTCTAAAAGATTTGTAACTTTTACAATTCCTGTTGCTTGTGATCCGATGATGAGTGCTCGATGTGAAATAGATTTATCGCCTGGGATATTGATAGTTCCTACAAATTTTGGCAATTTTTTATCCATTTTGCTGATCTTTTATTAAGTTGATAATTACATTAAACTTTATATACAAGCAAAAATTAATCGATCAATTTTAACAATATTTAGAGGCTACATTGGATAAAAAAAACTGGGGAACTAAAAGACTTTGTGAGTGTGGTAAAAAATTTTACGATTTCAATAAAAATCCAATCGTTTGTCCTTGTGGAAAAACACAAACTTACGAAGATAAATTTGCAAAACTTGCAGCCGTAAAACCAGTGGCTCCAAAAAAAGAGATTGATCCAGATGCAATAGCGGATGGAGAAGACTTTGTAGCTAAAGAGGATCAAGCTGAAGAAATGGTAATTTCTTTAGATGATCAAAAAGAAATCGAAGAAACTTTAGAAAAAGACCAAGATAACTAAAACTTAATTAAGTTTTTTTCTTTCACTTTCAGTTCTAAGCTGACCGCAAGCACCTAAAATATCCTGTCCTCTCGATCTTCTAATTGTTGAAATATAACCCGCATCTTGAATAATTTTAGAAAAACTTTCCATATCTTCTCTTTCCGTTGGCAAATAATTAACTCCAGGCCATGGGTTAAATTCAATTAAATTAACTTTACAAGGAAACTGCGCCATTATTTTTGTAAGTTGATTTGCGCATTCTTTACTATCATTAATACCTCTTAACATTACATATTCTAAAGTGATCTTTTCATTAACGGTTTCTGCATAGTATTTACACTGCTCAATTAAATCTTTGATTTTAAATTTTTTATTGATTGGCATAATTAATTCTCTGATTTCATCCGTCGGTGCATGTAAAGATAAAGCCAAATAAGTTCCAATTTCTTTTGCAGCTAGTGGAATTTTATCTGCAATTCCAGCGGTTGAGACTGTTATTTTCTTTGGTCCATAATTCAGACCATCTTTATCTTTTAATATTTCAACTGCAGTTTTAACATTATCATAGTTATAAAAAGGCTCACCCATTCCCATTAGAACTATATTGGTGATTATTTTTTGCTCTTTCCAATCGTCTAATTGTTCTTTTGCAATCATCACCTGGTTAACAATTTCAGAAAAATCTAAATTTTTTACAAGTCTTTGCGTTCCAGTATGACAAAATCTACAGTTTAATGTACAGCCAACTTGCGATGAAATACAAAGTGTTCCTCTTGTTTTTTCTGGAATAAAAACGCACTCAACTTTATTGCCATCTAATAACTCAATTAACCACTTTATGGTTCCATCCTCAGATGTTTGTGTGTCTGCAATTTTAGGTTTTTTTAATGTTATTTTGGAAATTAATTCATCCCTTAGTTCTATAGGTAAAGTTGTTAAGTGATTTAACTCTTCTAACCCTTTTTTATAAACAGCCTGCCAAAGTTGTTTTGCTCTCATGGATGTTTTCTTTTCTTCAATTTTTAGATCTGTAGACAAAAAATGTTTTAAAGTTTGAAAGTTGAAATCGAAGAAATTTTTTAAACTCATGGAAGTTAGTTTTACTAGAAATTTATTAAATTACTTTGAAATTTTAGCTTAAAATTTGCTTTATTGTTTTAGTTTCGCCAACTTTAAAAAGTACAGCGTCTTTCTCTTGGTAACCAAAGTTTTTAGCATTGGATATGAATTTAGTGGGCGGTTCAAAAGGGTCCTCAAGTGACATTAAAATAGAGCCCCAGTGCATGCCGACTACTTTTCTTGCTCTTAAGTTTCTGCCAATATCTAAAGCCTCAGCAGGATTTGCATGAGAATATTTCATAATTTCAACTGGCTCATAAGCTCCAATGTTAACGAAGGCAATATCAATTGGACCATATTCTCTTCCTAATTTTTTATAAACTTCACCCGATGCAGTGTCGCAGCAGAATAAAATTTTCTTTCTTTGATATTCAATTAAATAACTTCCCCACAATGATCTGTTGCGATCAAATAATTCTCTCTTCGACCAGTGGATTGCAGGAAGAAAAGTTATTTTTAAATCATCGATTTGTTTTTCTTGGTACCAATCCATCTCATTCACATCTTTAAAACTGTAATCTTTATAAAATTTTGAAAGTTTTAAAGGACACAATACTTTTGTTTTTTTTATGAGGAAAATTTTTAGTCGCTTCCGCATCCAAGTGATCATAGTGGTTATGAGTTAGTAATAATAAATCTGTTTTTGGAAGATCTGATAATTTAATTGCGGGATCAATATATCGTCTTGGCCCAAGCGCAACAGGACCAGCATTAGGTGAAAAGAAAGGATCCGTAATTATAGTTTTACCACCTAATCGAATTAAAAAAGTTACATGACCAATCCAAGTGATGGTGTCCTCGTTTTCTAAGGCTGTTAAATTTGGAAGAACTTTATCTTTTGGAATAACATGATCCTCAGGAACCTTAACCTGAATTGCCATTCTTTCTTTAGTGAATTTGAACCAGGGAAATTCATAATCCTCTCTCTCAATACTTCCCTCAGGATTTCTAAAAGTTCCATCGGGCAAATGATGATAAGGTCTAATGTAAGATTCTTCTTTTTTATAGATACTTTGATCTTCTTTACCGCTTCTATTCGTTACTGGAACCGAAGTACAGCTTGCAAGCAATAATAGTAAAAATGATAAAGACTTATCCTTTGCTACTCTAAAGAAATTTCGTTTGTTATTAAAAGTGCTCATGAATTTAGTTTGTAAACTAATTTTATGTTATTTTATTGTCAATTATATTAAATAATTATTACCAATGAAATCAATTGTTCCATTCATATCTTCACTCCCAAAAGCTGATATTGATCAATGGTTAAAAGTTTTAAAGAAAAAGCTACCAAAGGAAAGAATTGTTAAATTCTCAAATTTAAAAAAATTAGACTACAATAAAGTAGATGTGGCCATTGTCGCAAATCCAAATCCAACTGAGGTTAAAAAATTAGTAAATTTAAAGTGGATCCAAAGTGTTTGGGTCGGTGTTGAAAAATTGGTTGAAAGCTTTAAGGGTGAGAAGGTTAAAATTGTTCGTCTTATTGATCCTGAGATGAATAGAACTATGTCTGAGGCGGTATTATCTTGGGTTTTATATCTTCATCGCGATATGCATTTTTATAGAGTTCAGCAAAATAAAAGAGTCTGGAAAGAAACCGATTATATAAAGCCTTCTAATAAAGTTGTCAGCTTTATAGGTTTAGGTGAACTTGGCTCAGCATCTGTTGCAAAATTAATAGAGAATGGTTTTAATGTTTGTGGCTGGAGCAGAGGCAAGAAAAAGATTAGCAAAGTTAAATCATTTACAGGTCAATTAGGTTTAAAGAAAATGTTAAATCAAACAGATATTTTAGTTTGTTTAATTCCTTTAACTCAAAAGACTAAGTATTTATTAAATTATAAAACACTTTCTTTTTTAAAAAGAGGCGCAAGTATTATTAACTTTGCAAGAGGCGGAATTATTAATGCAAAAGATTTAGTCAAACATTTAAACTCTGGAAAGATTAAGCATGCAGTTCTTGATGTGTTTGAAAAAGAACCGCTGCCTAGTTCAAGTGATTTATGGAAGCATAAAAACATAACAGTGCTTCCGCATATCTCAGCACATACTGATATGGACACGGCATCTAGTATTGTTTGCAAAAATATTAAAACGTATAGGTTAAATAATAGAATTCCAAAATCAGTGGATATGTTAAGAGGCTATTAATTAAATATGCAGCGCTGGATTATCTAAACACTTTTCCTTTAAAATGCAGGAGATAAATTCAAAAGCTTGATCGATATAATCTGTCATTAAAAATAAATTTAAATCTTCTTTATCAATTACTTTTCGTTCTACAAAATAATCAAAGTTAATAGCTTTGCTCCAATATTTTTTACCAAGCAAAACAATAGGCATAGGTTGTTGAATTCTACCTGTTTGTTTTAGTGTTAATATTTCACTCAGCTCATCCAATGTTCCATATCCACCCGGAAACATAATGGTAGCTTTTGCAGGCTGTGTTAGAAAAAATTTTCTCATAAAGAAATAATGAAACTGAAAACTTAATTCAGGCGTAATATATTTATTATTTCTTTGCTCTTGCGGAAGTCTTATTCCAAGGCCAATACTTTTTCCTTTTGCCTCAGTTGCTCCCCGATTTGCAGCCTCCATAATTCCAGGACCGCCTCCAGTTGCAATCACAAATCGATTATGACCTTTTGAAAATTCTTTAGCCCATGTTGTAAATTTAAATGCAAGTGATCTTGCTTGTTCGTAATATTCTGAGTTTTCAATATCAATTTCATTACTGCTATAATTTTCTTCCTTTGATTTAAATCTTGTGCTGCCAAAAAAAGTTATGGTGTCCATAATTTTATGAAACTCGAACATTGATTTAACTTTTTCGTATTCTGATAAAATTCTTACAGATCGTCCTTCAGGACTTTGTAAAAATTCACTATCCTCAAATGCTTTAGGTGGTTTATCCATTTGTGATTAAATTTTTTTGATATTCTCTTGCTTTTAACACTTCCTTATTCCATTTGATCTCAACATCATTCATATAAATAAGGTCATCTTTCTTTATATTCTTTTTAGCAACCGCACCACCAGAAAGGCCTAAGGGCAGAAGGTTTTCATTAACACTTCTTTCTGCAGTGAATAATCTTCCTCGTGCAGCAAATCCGCCTTCACCATCTAATACCTCTCCAATTTTAATGTCTTTTTTTGCAACACAAATAACATCCGCATTAAAATAATTTGTTTGTCCTGTTGCACGTTTGTCTATTGCAATCATGTACATCGATTGAGCAAGTTCAAGACCGATATAATGATAAGGTCGCCAGATTGCAGAATAGTTTCCAGATTTATCTGTAATCATTCCATATTCTTTAAAGCAATTTTTTGAATATTCATTTTGAGCTTTAATGACAATATAAACTCCCCATCTCAAATCATTTGGAATATTATTTTTATTTTCATCTATTGAAGAAATAACTTCAACTTGGCCTTCAAAATCTAAAACGCCACCAGCAGACTTTGGAATAAGTGTATTTGCAATATCATAAACGCCAACCGCAGGATAAGTTAAGCCATTCTTTGGACATTGAAGACCTGATGCATTTGCAACCGCAGCCATTTCAATTGAAGATTTATCTCCCGTTGTGAAAGAATTGAACATTTTAGGATTCATACCAGCTTTCTTTGCTTGCTCATCTGTCATTCCATAATTTTTCCAAACGGTATCAGGGGTCGAGTATTCAAAACTTGGATGATATTTTGTACCTTTTCCAGCTCCAACTACTAAAAAGCCATTCAGTTTTGCCCATTCAATTTGTTCCATTATAAGCGCAGGCTGATCGCCATAAGCCATGCTGTAGATCACATTATTTTTCTTAGCAAGGTCTGATAAATATTTTCCGCACAAAACGTCCGCTTCAACGTTCACCATAATAATATTTTTTTTATTATTTATAACTTTAACCGCGTGTTCAGTTCCAATAATAGGATCGCCCGTTGCCTCAATAAAAATATCAATATCTTTTTTTAGCGCTTCATCTAAAGAATTAGTAAAATTTATAGAATCGATTGTTTTTTGACCAAGTCCACTATTCTTACAATTGGATTTTGCTCTCTCAATATTAATATCGACGATTGCTGCAATTTTAATTTTTTGTAACTGATTGTACTGAGATAAGAACATGGAAATAAATTTTCCACATCCAATAAAACAAATAGATATATCTTTATTTAGACTTTGAAGTTTAGAATATAAATACATCGTTTGTATTTATATTTCTTTTTGTGCCGTTTCTAAAAATTCAGACATTTTTTGTCTGATCTCGGTATCTTGAATATTTTTACCCTCTAAGTCTTTTTTTATTTTTTTAAAAACATCCTCAACGCCAGCTTCTTGAAAATCTGACTTTATAACTTCAGTAATATAAATTTTCTTTTGCTCTTCATTAAGCTTTAGGATGTTTGCAACCCAAGTTGCTAAAAGCTTATTTCTTTTTGCGCTAATTTTAAATTCAACTTCTTGATCGTTGACGAACTTTCTCTCAAATCCTTTTTCTCTATCATTAAAATTATTCATAAAGTTAATTATAGGCTTAAATTAGTATTGAATAAAGAGCGTGTGTATTGATTTGTAAATTTTATTAAAAGTACGATATAATAAGTAAATGTTAATTATTATAGCTTTATTAGTCATTATTATCGTACTTTTAATTTTGCTTTATAGAAAAAAGTAATCTTAAAATAACTTTAATTATCTTTTAGATTTTTCTTCTTTTCTTTCTTTTATTGTTTCACGGAAAGCTTTTCTTTCTTCTGCAGAAAGAGTGCCGTCTTTGTTTGTGTCCATTTTATTGAACATTTCTTCATGCCATTTTAGATATTCGGCTTTAGTAATTGGATCTTTCATTCCCCATTTTGGATGATCTTTTCTGTAATTTTTTTCATCCGCATGAGCAAGAGAGAAAGCCCCAAGCAACATAACTGCAAGGATTGTTTTAGTTATTGTTTTCATAAGTTACCCCTTTGTTGTTTAAGTTAAGTTTAATTAAATTTCAGACTTCTTTGTGTTCTAAAGATTGTAAAATTATAACCTTATAAAATCTGTTATTTTTATTATGAATAATCGTTGATTTAAGGTCTTGGGATGACTTATTATATATGCATTAATCATTACTAATTAGAGGACATGACAACATCCAGCAAACATCCAGAGACTATTGGATTACACGGTGGCGATTATAGAAGCGACCCAACAACGACATCAGTTGCGGTGCCGATTTATCAAACAACAAGTTATCAATTTAATAACACAGATCATGCAGCAAATTTATTTGCCTTAAAAGAATTTGGAAACATTTACACAAGGATTATGAATCCAACAGTAGATGTTCTTGAAAAAAGAATGGCTGCTTTAGAAGGCGGAGTTGCAGCTTTGGCGGTTGGATCAGGCCAAGCAGCATCTGCATTTTGTGTACAAAACTTATGTAAAGCTGGTGACAACATAGTTGCATCGACAGATTTGTACGGCGGAACAGTAAACTTATTTAAAAATACTTTAAAAGATCAGGGAATCGAAGTTCGTTTTGCAGATCCAATCGATCCTAAAAATTTTGAAAAATTAACAGACGATAAGACAAGAGGATATTACGGAGAGACATGTCCAAATCCTTATCTTAGAATTTTTCCAATTAAAGAAGTTGCAGAAATTGGTAAAAAATTTGGAATACCATTAATTATGGACAACACCGCATCACCAATTATTTGCAAGCCCTTAGAACATGGCGCTGCAATTGTTATGCATTCCCTAACTAAATTTATTGGTGGTCATGGAAATTCTATTGGCGGTGTAATTATTGATGGAGGAAATTTTAATTGGACAGCAAATAAAAAAAGACAACCATTCTATAACGAACCAGATCCTTCTTACGGTGGAGCTGTTTGGGGTGAAGTTGTTCCGCAATTAACAGGAGCTAATATTCCATTCATTATAAGAGCTCGAGTTGTTTTGCTTAGAGATTTAGGAGCGCCATTATCGCCATTTAATGCATGGCAAATAATTCAAGGATTAGAAACATTAGCTCTACGTATGAAGCAACATTGTTCTAATGCTGAAAAAGTTGTTTCATATTTGACTAAACACAGCAAAGTTCAAAAAGTTATTTATCCAAGTCTTTACGATGGTGAAGTTGGAAAACGTGCTAAACAATATTTAAGTGGTGGCTTTGGAGCTTTGTGTGGTGTTGAATTAAAAGGAGGCGTTGACGCTGGTAAAAAATTTATTAATTCTTTAAAACTTTTATATCATGTTGCAAATATTGGTGATGCAAGAAGTCTTGCAATTCATCCAGCTTCTACAACGCATTCTCAGCTTTCTCCTGAAGAACAATTAAAAGCAGGAGTTACGCCGGGGTATGTAAGATTATCAATTGGGATTGAACATCCAGATGATATTTTAGCTGATATTGATCAGGCGCTTAAAACTATTTAGATTAATTTAGAATTAATCTTTACGGTATTCGTTAGAGCTTTGTGAATAGGGCACTTGTTTGAAATTTCAAACAACTTGTTTCTTTGTTCATCAGTTAAATTTCCAATAAGCTCAATTTTTCTATCTATTTCACCATTCTCATTTTTGTTTAGCGTAATGATGATTTTATCGAGAGGTAATTTTTTTAAACGAGCATACATTCTAAGAGTTATAGAAGTACAAGATCCAAGGGACGAAAGTAAAAAGTCATTTGGACTTAAGCCTTTATCTGTTCCTTCAGGAAAAGATAAAGGTTCATCAGCAAAAAGCTTATGCCCTCTAACAGTTACGCTTTGTACAAAAGGGCCAGGGCCCACTTCAGAAACTGTAACGGTGTCATCTTTATTAATTTCTGACATATACTTAGCGCGTTGCTTTAAAAGATTCATAAGCTGAATCTAAAAATCCTTTAA
>AQUE01000013.1 GCA_000371845.1 alpha proteobacterium SCGC AAA280-P20 | reverse complement strand
CCACTATCAGTTCCCCAAAGAGAATCTTCATGTAAAATACTTACACTTGATAATTTGATATTCTTTTTCTTTTGTAAATCTGACATGAAATCATACATTACTTGCGTGAATTCACCGTCATGAGGAGTTACTCTAAAGAAATATTTTAGACCACGGTCTGTAAGATTAGGCGCTGTTGAAGCTCCGTTTACATATGGAATTCCAGCTCTGTCAGCAACTAAACTAGATGTTGCTGTTACTGCTGAAAAGTATGCTCCAAATAAAGCGTGAACTTTTTCATTATTGATTAATCTTTCAGCTTCACCTTGACCAATTTCAGGTTTTCCTTGGTGGTCTGCAATTACTAATCTAATTTTTGCACCTTTTAATCCTGGTAATCCTTTTCCTTTAGCAAAAGGCATATCAAGATTAATGTCTTCGTTAACAATTTCTACTGCAGTTTTAAGCGCAGCAATTGAATCAAGACCAATTTGAGCAACTGGACCTGTTAATGGATGTAGAACGCCGATTACTACTTCGTTAACTTTTTGTTGTGATACAGCAAATGAGTTAAATGAAAGAGAAAAGGCAGCTACGAAACATATTATTTTTTTTTTCATAGATCTCCGTTATTTTTTTAAATAGATTAACGACAATTTAAAATATTGTAAACACAAGACTTAGAAATGACATCACAAGTTGTAATTCAGGCAATTATTAGCGGAATTCTAATGGGTCTTGTCTACGCATTAATTGCAGCGGGCCTGAGTTTAATTTTTGGTCTTATGGAAATTGTAAATTTTGCACACGGCGATCATTTAATGGTTTCAATGTTTTCTGCATTTTGGTTTTGGATGTTATTTGGAATTGATCCAATTTATTCAATCCCACTTACAATTTTAGTAATGGCAGCACTTGGTGTTGCAACACATTATTTTATTATTCGAAAAATTTTAAACTCAACAATGTTAGTTCAAATCTGTGCAACATTTGGTCTTGCTGTTGCTATTCGTGCTCTTGCGCAATTTTTCTTCACACCGGACTTTAGAACAATTAAAAATCCAATTATCCAAGGGAAATTTGAAATCGCAGGAATTTTTATTGGTCAACCTCAATTATATGCAAGTTTAGTTTGTCTTATTGCATTTATTCTACTTTATCTATTTGTCACAAAAACTGAAACAGGAACGGCATTACAAGCAACCGCCCAAGACAGACAAGCTGCAGAAATTTTAGGTATCCCATCTAATAAAATGTTTGCTCTAGGCTGGGCAATAGGACTAAGCTGTGTTGCAGTAGCAGGATCGATGCTTTCAAATTTTTATTATGTATTTCCAGATGTTGGGGTTAACTTTTCTTTATTTGCATTTGTTGCAGTTGCCCTTGGCGGATTTGGTAGCATTACCGGAAGTTTGATTGCAGGAGTTATTATTGGAATTGTTGAGTCAGTTGGCGGACTATTAATCGACCCGTCATTTAAACTACTTTACGTTTTTGCAGTTTATTTATTCGTGGTGATTGTCCGACCACAAGGAATTTTTGGAAGATATTAAAATGATTAATAATATTTCAGCTAAATTATTAGAAGCTAAAAATGAACCGCTTTGGTATTTTAATAAAAACTCTCTTATTATTATTGGTGTTGTTGTTTTAGGTTTGCTTTTATTTCCTTTTACTTCGCCTTCTAAATTCGCAATTCATTTAATGATGATGATTTTTATGCATGCTGTGATGGCGCAATCTTGGAATGTGCTTGCAGGTTTTTCAGGTCAAATCAGTTTAGGTCATGCAATATTTTATGGAATAGGCGCTTATGCAACTGCATATTTTTATGTAAAACTTCATATCACTCCTTGGATTGGAATTTTAATAGGAATTGGAATTTCAGGATTTGTTGCAATGTTAATTGGGATTCCAATTTTAAGATTAAAAGGACATTATTTTGCAATCGCAACTTTATTAATTGGTATAAGTTTTCAAGTTGTCTTTCAAAGATGGCCTGAGGTTGGCTCATCATCAGGATTATGGATACCAATTAATAGAGACAGTCCTTGGAGTTCAATGCAGTTTCATAAGAGTAAGGTCGCTTATTATTATATTTCTTTAATTTTTTTCATTGGTTCATTCTTTTTAGTGTGGTTATTAAATCGATCTAAACTTGGATATAGACTTAGGGCTATTCGTGACCAATCGGATGCAGCTTCAAGTCTTGGTATTCACGTATCAAAGTACAAAATAGTAGCATTTATTATATCAGCAATGATCATGGCGCCGATGGGAAGTATTTATGCTCAATATGTTTTAATTGTTGATCCTAACAATGCCTTTAATGTTGATATATCAATTCTTGTTTTATTAATTTCCGTGATGGGCGGAGTTGGAAATATTTGGGGACCAATTATTGGTTCTGCAATCTTAATTCCAATTTCAGAATTTTCTAGAATCTATTTTGGTGGAACAGGACATTCTATCGATTTAATTGTTTATGGAGTTTTAATTATTATCATTTGTATTTTTAGACCTGCTGGAATTGTTTCACTTATTCCAAGATCTTTTAGAGAAAGAGAAAAAGCAAAATGAGTATTTTATTAAAAGTTGAAAATTTAAGCAGATCATTTGGTGGTATTCATGCAAACAGCGATATTTCTTTTGATGTTAAAGAGGGGGAAATTCTAGGAGTTATAGGACCCAATGGGGCTGGAAAATCTACATTATTTGATTTGATTACTGGATTTACCAAATCAGATCGAGGGCAAGTTATATTAAGAGATAAAAATATTACAAACATTAGACCTGATTTAATTTGCAGAATGGGAGTTGGAAGAACTTTTCAAAAATTAAAACCCTTTGCTGATCAAACGTTATTAGAAAATGTTATTGTTGGTGCATTGGTAAAAGAAAAAAACTTAAAAGTTGCCCGTGATAAAGCTTTAGAAATTATTGATTTTGTAGATTTAATTGAAAAAAGACATCACTATGCAAAAGAACTTTCAACAGGACAACGCAAAAGATTAGAGTTAGCTAGAGCTTTGGCAACCGATCCAAAATTATTACTTATGGATGAAGTGACAGGAGGAGTTGATCAAAGAACTATTCCAGGTCTTGTAGAGTTAGTTTTAAAATTAAAAAAGAATGGAATTACCGTTGTAACCATTGAGCATAATATGAAAATTATTATGGATATTTCAGATAGAATTCTTGCTCTGAACCAAGGAAAAAGGATTGCTTTTGATATTCCAAAAAACATCAGTCAAAACTCACAAGTGATAGACGCTTACCTAGGAACAGTTGATGCTGCTTAATATAAAAAATATAGACGTTGCTTATGATGATTACCAAGTCATTTGGAATGTTTCATTAAACGTTAAAGAAGGTGAAATTGTAGCTTTGCTTGGTCCAAATGGATCTGGAAAAAGTACAATTTTAAATAGTATTAGCGGTTTAATTAAAATTAAAACAGGTGAAATCAATTTTAATAATATCCCAATTCATAAATTTGAAACCTATCAAAGAGTGGGCGTTGGTATTTCTCATGTTCTTGAGAGAAGAAGAGTATTTCCTTATTTAACGGTATTGCAGAATTTATTATTAGGCGCTTATCATGAAAAAGCTAAAGCTGAGAGTGAGAAATCTTTGCAAGATGTTTACAATTTTTTTCCAAAATTAAAAGATCGTTCAAATCAAGTCGCAAACACTATGTCGGGCGGAGAGCAGCAAATGCTTGCAATCGGTAGAGGATTAATGGGAATGCCAAAATTATTAATGGTGGACGAACCTTTCCTTGGACTTGCGCCATTAGTGATTGAAGATTTAAAATTAATATTTAAAAAAATCGCAGAACGTGGAATTGCAATTTTATTTGTTGAGCAGAATGTTAGACTTGCCTTAAGTATGGCAAATCGAGGTTATATACTTGAGAGCGGAAGATTAGTAATTGATGGAGTCTCTAAAGATTTAGTAGACAGCAAAGAAGTTAAAAGAGTTTTTCTAGGATCTTAATTAATCGCAGCAAGACTGCTATTTAATTTATCGGTAATTAACATTGATCCTGGTTTGTGAGTGATACAAAAATCAGGTTTGCAATTTTCAACAACAGACTGAGGGGTTACTCCACATGCCCAAAACACTGGAATTTCATTATTTTTAATTACCCTTGGGGCATCGCCATATTCTGGTTTCATAATATCTTTTATTCCAATCTGAGCAGGATCGCCAAGATGAATGGGAGCTCCATGGACTGCTGGAAAACGAGAAGAGATTTGAATTGCTTTTATAGTATCATCCGTATTCAACGGTCTCATAGACACAACTAATTTCCCTTTAAAAGGTCCCGCAGGTTCACAATCAATATTTGTTTTATACATTGGAACAGTCGTATTATTTTTTATGTGCTGCATTTCAATTCCAGCTTCCATTAATGGTAATTCAAATGACATCGAACAACCTAGAACAAAAGTTACCAAATCATCATTCCAATATTTTTTAATATTAGTAGGCTCATCTACTACTTTACCATTTTGCCAAATTTTATATTTTGGAACATCTGTTCTAATATCTATATCTCCCAAATCTTTTAAGTGAGGATCGCCCTTAATTCCAAAACCAATAAGCGGACAAGGTTTTGGATTTTTTTGACAGAAGGCTGCAAAATCAAGAGCGTATTTACTTGGCAATATACAAATGTTTCCTTGTACGTATTTTCCAGCAATACCCGCAGTTTGTTTGTCGTACTTGTCAGCTCTAATAATTTTTCTTGCTTCAGCTGGATCTGTGATATTTAACATTTAATTTTATAAAAATTTTTTAATATAAAATATAATTTAGATGAAAAGATTAGAAAATAAAAGCGTAATAATCACTGCAGCAGGACAGGGGATAGGAAAAGAAACGGCTATTCGTTTTTTTAAAGAAGGGGCTAATGTTATTGCAACAGATATTAATAGAAGCAATAAATTAGAAGAACTTTCAAAAGAATATCCTAAAATCAAAACTTATACTTTAGACTCAACCAATGCTGCAGATATTAAAAATTTTTCAGATACTATTTCCAAAGTTGATATTCTTTTTAACTGCGTAGGATTTGTTCACAATGGAACAATACTTGAATGCGAAGAAAAAGATTGGGATTTTTCATTTAATGTAAATGTTAAATCTATGTATTTGATGATTAAAAATATTATTCCTAAAATGGTAAATCAAAAATCAGGAGTGATAATTAATATGGCATCTGTTGTATCAAGCGTTAAAGGAGTTAAGGATAGATTTGCATATGGAGCTACAAAGGCAGCTGTCATCGGTCTTACAAAATCTATCGCTGTTGATTTTTTAAAATACAATATTAGATGTAATGCTATTGCTCCAGGAACAATCCACACACCTTCATGGGAAGATCGAGTTAATTCATTTAAAGATCCTGAAAAAGCGAGAAAAGATTTTATTGATAGACAGCCTATGGGCAGATTAGGAAAACCAGAAGAAGTTGCTGCTCTTGCAACATATTTAGCAAGTGATGAATCGGCTTTTTCTACTGGTGTCGTTTACCCATTAGATGGTGGAATGACGATTTAAATTTAAGTATCCACATACACTCTTAAAAGTAGAAAATTTGATTCAAAATGGAATCAAAAGGGAATCAAAACGAGAACATCCATCTGATTTCGCTGTTATTTTGTGTGGGTAACTTAGTCCTGTATCCAGGGATTTTTTTTCTTATCGCCTTTTTCATTAAGAGCTTTAAAAAATGCTTTCTGTGGAATTAAAAAATTACCAAAGAAAAACATCACGGCCGCTCCAAATACAAATCCTCCAATGTGAGCTCCATAAGCAACCCCACCCTGACCTGAACTTCCACTTGAACTAATAAATTGCAAGATAAACCAAAAACCTAAAACAAACATTGCAGGAATTCTCACCATTTGAGAAAAAAATCCAAAAGGTATTAACACTAAAACTTTATTTCTAGGGTATCTGACTAAATAGGCACCTAGCACACCACTAATAGCTCCGCTTGCGCCAACCATTGGAATAGTTGAGTTTACATTTAAGTAAACCTGAGTCATCGCGGCTGCAACACCTGATGCTAAATAAAATAAAATAAATTTTACTTTTCCAAGATCATCTTCAATATTGTCAGCAAAAATCCACATATAAAGCATATTTCCAATCAAATGCATAAAACCACCATGCATAAACATTGAAGTAATTAAAGTAAGTGATGGGTCAATTTTAGTTAGATCATTTGGTAAAGCTTCTGTGCCAAGAAGTGAAGTAGGAACAACACCATAAGAATAAAATAAATTTCCATTATCAAAACCAGGAGAACTTATTTGTATTAAAAAAACTAAAATACAAATACCTATTATTGCATAACTAAGTATCGGAGTTGAAAGTGTAGTATTCTCGTCTTTTAATGGGATCACAGACTAGTTACCGCATTGTGCTCGGTGCATCATCAAATGATCAAGCAGAATACACGCAAGCATAGCTTCTCCAATTGGAACAGCGCGAATGCCAACGCAAGGATCATGTCTACCACGAACAGAAATTTTAGTATTTTTTCCTTTTGTATCAATGGTGTCACGAGTATTTAAAATAGAAGATGTCGGTTTAACTGCAAATGATGCAACAATTTCTTGTCCTGTAGAAATTCCACCTAAAATTCCACCTGCGTTATTCGATAAGAATTTTGTTTTTCCACCTTTAGATCTTATTTCATCAGAATTAGTTTCGCCTGTTAAGCTTGCAGCATTCATACCAGCTCCAATGTTAACACCTTTAACAGCATTGATGCTCATTAGTCCTGCAGCAATATCTTGATCAAGTTTTGAATAAATAGGAGCGCCCAATCCAACCGGAACCCCTTTAGCTCTAAGCTCAATGATTGCACCACATGAACTTCCAGCTTTTCTAATATCTAATAAGTATTGCTCCCACACAGGCACAGTTTCTTTATCAGGACAAAAGAAAGGATTTTTTCTAATTTCTTTATCATTCCAAAGATTGCGATCGATCATCAATGGACCAATTTGTGTAACGCCACCAATAATAGAGAATTTTTTTCCAAGTAATTTATTTAAAACAACCTTAGCAATAGCGCCCGCTGCAACACGTGATGCAGTTTCTCGAGCTGATTGTCTGCCGCCACCTCTAAAGTCACGGTTTCCATACTTCATAAAGTAAGTAAAATCAGCATGTCCTGGTCTAAATTTATCTTTAATACTTTCATAATCTCTAGACTTAGTGTCCTCATTAAAGATGATCATTGAAATAGGAGTTCCCGTGGTTTTTCCTTGAAACACACCAGATAATATTTGCACCTGATCTTTCTCTTTTCTTTGAGTTACAAATTTTGACTGACCAGGTCTTCTTTTGTTTAATTCGATTTGAATATCTTTTTCTGAAATGGCAATATTTGGAGGACAGCCATCAACTACGCAGCCGATTGCTGGACCATGGGATTCTCCCCAAGTAGTAAATCTAAATAGCTTTCCAAAAGTATTAAATGACATTAAATATATTTTATAAGGTATTTTTAGTTATTTATGAATCAAAAAAAATATAAAACAAACAAACTTGGACTGAATACCTGTTTTCTTGATAAGAAAAATCCATTTGAGCTATTCAAGGCATGGATGACTAAAGCTAAAAAAACAGAAATTAATGATCCAAATGCTCTAGCGCTTGCAACAGTAAATCGTAATAAACAACCATCTGTTCGTATGGTTCTTTTAAAGGGATTAACGAATACAGAGTTTGTTTTTTATACAAATTTAAAAAGCAAAAAAAGTAGTGAATTAAAAAGCAATCCAAAAGCATCCATGTGCTTTCACTGGAAAAGTATAAGAAGACAAATAAGAATTGATGGATCGATAAAACAAGTTCCAAGTAAAGTTGCTGATCAATATTTTAATACAAGACCTTACGGCAGTAGAATTGGCGCTTGGGCATCTATACAATCAACACCAATGGAATCTAAAGTAGATCTGATTAAAAGAATTCAAGAGTACAAAAAAAAGTTTCCAATTCATAAAAAAGTTCCAAGACCCCCTCATTGGTCGGGTTGGGCATTAAAAGCAAATGAAGTTGAATTTTGGCTAGATGGCAACAATAGAATTCACGAAAGACTTAGATATAGAAAATCTGGATCTAAATGGATTAAAGAAATATTGTATCCTTAAATTTTTATAGACTAATGCAAAATATATTAGATCCAGCAATTTTATTTTTTATCTTTGGAGTTTTTGCAGGCGCAGTTAGATCTAATTTAGAAATTCCTCCGGCAATTACAAAATTTTTATCATTATATCTTTTAATGGCGCTAGGTTTAAAAGGAGGATTTGCTTTGCAAAAATCAGGATTAACAATTGATATAGCAAAAACTTTGTCTATTGCAATTATGCTTGCAATTATAATTCCAGTTATTGGATATTATTTTCTTAAAAAGAAATTAAATAGTTATGACTCAGCAGCAATTGCAGCAACGTATGGCTCAGTAAGCGCCGTTACTTTTATTACTGCCAGTCAATTTTTAGATCAGAATCAAATTACTTATGGAGGTCACATGGCAGCAGCAATGGCGTTAATGGAATCTCCAGCAATTATTCTTGCTGTTATTTTAGCAAGCGCCGCAAAATCTAATAAAAAACAAAGCTCTCTAAACTTATTACACAAATCTTTTACTGATGGAGCGCAATTGCTTTTAATTGGAGCAATGATCGTTGGTCTTTTTGCTGGCGCTACAGGAGAGAGAATTATGGCTCCATTCTCAATTGATTTATTTAAAGGGATGCTAGCATTCTTCTTGCTTGATATGGGATTGATGGTTGCTAAAAATTTTAAACAAGTTTTAAATAAACCTGTTTATGTTTTGATATATGGAGTTTTTGCTCCACCTATTCATGCATTATTGGCTTTATTAATATGCAAGATTGCAGGTGTTGATTTAGGCGAAACAATTCTTTTAATGATTTTATCTGCAAGCGCTTCATATATTGCAGTGCCAGCAGCATTAAAATATGCGCTACCACAAGCCAATCCATCACTTTATTTTGGAATGTCATTAGGATTAACTTTTCCAATAAACATTATAATTGGAATACCGCTTTATACATTTGTTGCTAAATTATTTTTTTAGAAAATAATATTTTAGGATTTTTTTACTCGATTATAAATTTTATCAAAACCTTTATTTAAATTTTTAAAAATTCCGGATTTTTTTGTCCTCATTAAAAGTTCGGCGTTGATCCCACCTTTTGTTTGAAATTCTTTAACCATTTTATCCATTGAGTAATTAGAATTTTTTAAAAGCTCGTTATTTAGTGCTTTAAATAAATGATTTATATATTCCTTGGATTTATTTTCATTAATCCCTTTTTTTAGAAACCATTTATGAGCAGTGTTAAATATTTCAAGATATGTTGCCATAAATGAAGTCATTACCCATAATTTTTTATTTTCTTTTTCATTACTTGTGGCAATCACTTTTCCAAGCCTGTTAAAGAAGTTTTCAACGATCTTATTCTTTGGATAAATAATAATAGGTCCAAGATTATATTTAATCATAGGAAGAGGAGCTACTTTAAATATTTGTTTAGCCGGGAATATTATTTTTTTTAGTTCTTGATTATGAATAGTTGAAATAAAGTTTAAGACCGTATGATTTCTTTTAAATTCTAATTTTCCTAATATTTGCTTTCCAACTTTTGGAGTAATAGAAAGTACAATCCAATTAGACCTATCAAGCACTTCTTGATTAGATTTTGCAATTTTAATTTTCTTAAATTTATTTTTTAAAGATTTGGTATTTTTACTATTTTTTGGAGAAAGAATTATTTCTTTAACATTTATTTTTGCTTTGAAAATTCCTTCAATAACTGAAGTTGCTATTTTTCCAACACCAACAAAACCTAATTTCATATTTTTAAAATTTAATTAAATTAGATATATCACTCTTAAGTGCAATTATAAGATTAGTAAAACTTTTATTTTCCGCAGAATTAAACCTACTAACTTTGCTAAAATTGACTTTTAACATTGGATAAATGAATATGGGATTCGCAGGCAATAGACCTCTTAATATTTACAAAACAAGGTTAATTATTTGAAATTAGAATTACTTTATAATCCAGGCAATGTTCTTTGTGATTTTCTTGAGATAAAAGATGATCATAAATTTATTTTAAGAGTTTTTGTAAACTTAACTTATTACGGACATATATTAGCAGCACTCGCGTTATTTTATGTTAAAGCAACTAGTTAATAATGAAAAAATCTAAATCAAAATCCAAAGGCTACTCAAGTTTATTTGCAATTGTTGTGGCTACTTTTTTAATAACTTTTCCAGCTGGATTTGTAACAAGGGCAGCATTAGATCCTTGGTATTATAATTTAGTAAAACCAGCATTTAATCCTCCTAATTGGATTTTTGGACCAGTGTGGACACTACTTTATGCAATGATGTCAGTTGCAGTTTGGCTTGCTTATAAAAAAAGTAAAAATTCAAATAAAATTTTAGCAGTTTATTTTATTCACTTATTAATAAATGCAAGTTGGAGTTATGTATTTTTTTATTATAAACAAATTTTTCTTGCGAGTTTTATAATCTCAATAATTATTTTTTTTATTTTGTATTTAATGGTTTTGTATTCAAAATACAGCAAGCCTTCAGTTGTATTAATGCTTCCTTATTTTGCGTGGTCTACGTTTGCACTATATTTAAATAGCACAATTTATATTCTTAATTCGTCCTATTAATTAAATAAAAAGATAGTTCCTGCAGATTTTTTCTAATATTTGAATCTTTAAATATATTTAAAGAGTCAGAAGATACATTTGAAAAATGCTCAGCTCTCTTTTTGCAAATAGTAATTACATCATATTTTTGCATCAATGATAAAACTTGGTTTAACTCTTCTTCCGTTCTTGTTTCTTGAGTGAAGTATTTTTTAATTTGCTCTCTTTCAGTTTCATTTGATTTTTGAAATAAAATAATGACTGGTAAAGTAATTTTGCCTTCATAAAAATCATTCCCAATATCCTTGCCAAAAACTTTAGTGGAATTGTAATCTAGAATATCATCACTAATTTGAAATACGATACCAAGATTAACCCCATAAGATTGTAGCGCCTTTTTTTCATTTTCAGATTTATTTGCAAGACACCCACCCACTTTCATTGCCGCTCCAAATAATGAAGCTGTTTTTTGTGTTACGATATTTAAATAAACTTGTTCAGTAATATCTACTTCGTTTTTATGCTGAAGCTGAAGGACTTCACCTTGAGCAATTTCTGCAGATACATTTGATAATAATTTTAAAATTTCTAAAGAACCAACATCAACCATAATTTCAAAACATCTACTTAGGAAATAATCACCCACTAATATTGAAGGTTGGTTTCCCCAAATAACGTTTGAAGTCTTTTTGCCTCGTCTTACTGTGCTGTTATCAATAACATCGTCATGTAATAAAGTTGCACTATGAATAAGCTCAACACAAGCCGCTAAATGAATATTGTGCTCACCCTTGTATTCAGTAATTTTAGAGCTTGCTAAAGTCAGTATAGATCTTAATCTTTTTCCACCAGAGCCTAATTGGTATAAAGCCATTTTGCCAATCAGATCTACTTCGCTCGATAATTTTAATTTTGTAAATTCTTCTACTTTATCTAAATCGTTATTAAATATTTCCTTAAGAGAATCGTAAGGAGTTTTTTTCTGAAATTTTTCTAGTTGTACGATATTATTTTTCACGAGGTGTTTGTAGCATTAATAAATATAAAGTATTATTAATTTTTTATTCTGGAATACTGACAATAAACGTTTAAAAGATATGAAATAAATATGTTCTCATTTTTTAAATCAAAACCAACAGTTTCTCTAATCAGATTAAATGGAGTTATAGGCAATGTAGGTAGATTTAGCCAAGGCATGAGTTATGCCAGTCAAACCGATATTATTAAAAAAGCCTTTGCTTTAAAGAATATTAAAGCAGTAGTGATCTCTATTAATTCTCCAGGAGGATCACCAGTTCAATCTAATCTTTTATATGATCTTATTAGATCTGAGGCTGATGATAAAAAAGTTAAAGTAATTACCTATGCCGAAGATGTAGCAGCTTCAGGCGGATATATGCTGATGTGCGCAGGAGATGAAATTTATGCAAATGCTAATTCAATTGTTGGATCTATCGGAGTTATCTATTCAGCATTTGGATTTCAAGAGTTAATAAAAAAAATTGGAGTACAAAGAAGAGTGCATACCGCCGGCGAGAGCAAAAGTATTTTAGATCCATTTTTAGAAGAAAAAAAAGAAGATGTAGAAAAGTTAAAATCTTTGCAAAAAGATTTGCATGAAGAATTCATTAATTTAGTAAAAAATAGTAGAAAAGATAAATTAAAATCTGAAAATCATTCAATGTTGTTTTCAGGGGAGTTTTGGTCTGGAAAAAAATCATTACAACTTGGCTTAATTGATGGAGTTGGAACTTTACAGGAAATTTTAAAACAAAAATTTGGCAAAGATCTTAAAGTTAAAAAATTTGAAGCAGCGCAAAGCTGGTTAAAAAGAAAACTTTCCTCACAATTACCAGGATCGTATTCAGAAGTTATAAATGAACTGGAAGTAAGATCGATCTGGAACAAATATGGCTTATAAAAATGGCAGCTAAAAAGAAATTAAATAAAAAAAAAGTTATAACTAAAAAAAAAGTTGTAACTAAAAACAAATCTAAGCCACAAGATTTGTCTTTTCAGGAAGTTATATTTAAATTACAAAAATTCTGGTCTGATTATGGTTGTGTTGTAATGCAACCTTATGACATGGAAGTTGGAGCTGGCACTTTTCATCCCGCAACAACATTAAGATCTTTAGGACCTAAGCCTTGGAAGGCAGCTTATGTTCAGCCGTCAAGAAGACCAACGGATGGTCGTTACGGAGATAATCCAAATAGACTTCAACATTATTATCAATTTCAAGTTTTAATCAAACCATCGCCAGAAAATGTTCAAAGTCTTTATCTTAGAAGTTTAAGTGCACTTGGAATAAATTATAAAGAACATGACATTCGGTTTGTAGAAGATGATTGGGAAAGTCCAACATTAGGAGCTTCAGGACTTGGATGGGAAGTTTGGTGCGATGGAATGGAAATTACTCAATTTACTTATTTTCAACAGATGGCAGGATTTGAATGTAAGCCAGTTTCGGCAGAAATCACTTATGGTCTTGAGAGAATTACAATGTTCATTCAAGGAGTAGACAGTGTGTATGATATTAGATGGAATAATGAAGGTGTTAAATATGGAGACGTTTATAAACGAAATGAAAAAGAATTTTCAGCATATAATTTTGAATTTGCAAACACAGATAATCTTTTAAAATTATTTACAATGGCAGAGGGTGAATGTCAGAATTTATTATCTAAAAATTTAGCTCTCCCTGCTTATGATCAGTGTTTAAAGGCCAGTCATATCTTTAATACTTTAGACGCAAGAGGGGTTATATCCGTGACAGAAAGAGCTGGTTTTATTAACAAAATTAGAACTCTTGTTAAAAGTACAGCAGAAGTTTGGTTAAAGAACTCTGATTAATGTCTGACTTATTATTAGAATTATATTCTGAAGAAATACCACCCACATTACAAGAAGATGCAAAAAATAATATTGCTGCAAACTTTACGTCATTTTTTGAAAAATATGATTTTAAAAAAGTTGCAACTGAAATTTATTCAACTCCCAAAAGATTAATTTTTTATTACAATAACTTACCAACAAATATTAAAACTGAAGCAAAGGTTTTAAGAGGTCCAAAAGTTGGAGCGCCAGAACAAGCTATACAAGGGTTTATTAAATCAAATAATTTAGATCCAAAAGATATTTATGAAGAAGAAACAGATAAGGGAAAATTCATTTTTGCAAAAACGCAAAAAAAGGAAATACCAGTTCTTGAAGAAATTAAGAAAAATATTCCTCATTTTTTAAATGGCCTACAATGGCGAAAAAAAATGCGTTGGGGTAATCATGACCTTTCTTGGGGCAGACCTTTAAAATCAATTTTATGTTTATTTGACAAACAAACTATTCCATTTAATTTTTTTCATTTAACATCAACAAATATCACTTATGTAGACGGACCGTTGGAAGATAAGGCAGTTGTTGTTAAAGATTATAGTCATTTTAAAAAAACATTAACGGATAAAAGAATTATTTTTGATAATACAGAAAGAGAAAAATTAATTACTAAAAGTATTCAATCATTTCTTAAAAAGAATGATTGTGAATTAGAAATTAATAACAAATTACTTAAACAAGTTATTAATCTTGTTGAAGATCCAATTGTTCTAAAAGGATTATTTTTAAAAGATTTTTTAAAATTACCAGAAGAACTTCTTATTTTAACGATGCAGCATCATCAAAGATATTTTCCAATGCGTTCTATCAATAATCATAAATTAATTAATAGTTTTATTGTTGTTGCAAACAAAGAAGACATTAAGAATAAAATTATAAAAGGAAACGAAAGAGTTCTTATCGCACGTTTATCAGATGCAAAATTTTTCTGGGAAAAAAATAAGAGTCAAAATTTAGTAAAACAAGTAAGCAAACTTAAAGGAATTACTTTTTATCAAAGTCTAGGCTCACTTCATGATAAAACACAAAGAATAAGAGTTTTGACATCATTTATTGCAGATATTGTAAATTGTAAAAAAGATGATGCAGAAATAGCAGCATCAATTTGCAAAGCAGATCTAGTTTCAGATTTAGTAGGGGAGTATCCAGAGCTTCAAGGTGTTCTTGGAAAGTATTTTGCAGTAGAACAAGGCTTTAGTTTGCAAATCGCAAATGCTATATCCGATCATTATTTGCCAATTGGACCAGAAGATAGAGTCCCAAAAGAAAAAATTTCAATTTCTGTTGCGCTTGCTGATAAGATCGACAACTTAGTTGGATTTTTTGGTATTAATGAAAAACCAACAAGCTCAAAAGATCCTTACGCACTAAGAAGATCAGCACTTGGTATTCTTAGAATATTAATAGAAAATAGAATTTCTATTTCATTAAAAGAATTAATTAATAACTCAAAAAACTCATATCTTACTCAAAGAGTGAATATGCAAAACCTTAAGTTTACAGAGGAGATTTTATCTTTTATTTCAGACCGATTTAAAAATTTACTTAAAGATCAAAAAATCAGACCTGATGTTATTGAATCTGTTTTATTCAATAGTAGATCCGATGATTATTTTGCATTGTTTACTAAAATTAAAAATTTAAACAAAGTTGTGAAGAGCGATGACGGACAAAATGTTATTGCAGTTTATAAAAGATGCACAAATATTTTAGAACAATCAAAGAAAGATCTTAAACAAGAATTTTTTGGAGATCCAGACACAGTTTTATTTAAACATAATGAAGAGAATTTTTTATTAGAAAAAATAAATGAAATTAGAGAACACTATACAACTCCTGCACGATTAAGAACTGTAGAGCAGACGATGGGTTTGTTGGCTGGGACAAAAGGTTTTGTTGATAAGTTTTTTGATAACGTAAAAGTTAATGACGAAAACGAGCAGATCAAAAAAAACAGACTAGAGTTACTATTCCTATTGTGTAAAACTTTTGATAGTTTTGCTGACTTTTCAAAATTTGAGGTTTAAAAAAATGCCAAAGTGGGTTTATCAGTTTAATAGTTCAAACTGCGAAGGTACTGTTTCGCAAAAACCTCTTTTAGGTGGAAAAGGCGCAAATCTTGCAGAGATGGGAAAATTAGGCCTCCCTGTTCCTCCTGGATTTACAATTACAACAGAAGTTTGCACTGAATTTTATAAAAATAATCAAAAATATCCAGACGATCTTAAGATTCAAGTAGAAGACGCCATAAGAAACATAGAGAAAATTTTAGGAAAAAATTTTGGCGATGTTAACAATCCATTATTAGTATCAGTTAGATCAGGCGCTAGAGTGTCTATGCCTGGAATGATGGATACTGTTTTAAATTTAGGATTAAACGATAAAACTGTTTTAGGATTAATTAAAAAAACAAATAACGAAACATTTGCTTACGATAGCTATAGACGTTTTATTCAAATGTTTAGCAACGTTGTTCTTGAAGTAGACCACCATAATTTTGAGGACTTGCTTGATAATTATAAACTAACAAAAGGTGTATTATCAGATACAGATCTTAAAGCTGAAGATTGGAAAACAATTGTTGGTAATTATAAAGACATTGTAAAAAAACATACAAAAAAAGATTTTCCTCAAGACTCCCATGAGCAATTATGGGGAGCAATTAGCGCAGTATTTAAGTCATGGCATAATCAAAGAGCAAAAACTTACAGAAGATTAAATAATATTCCTGAAGAGTGGGGCACAGCAGTCAATATTCAATCCATGGTATTTGGTAATATGGGCAATGATTGTGCAACGGGTGTTGCATTTACCAGAAACCCGTCTACAGGGGAAAATAGTTTCTATGGAGAATACTTAATTAATGCTCAAGGAGAAGATGTTGTTGCAGGTATTCGAACACCAAGAAATATTACTAAAAAAGCAAGACTAGAGTCATCTTCAGAGGATCTTTCATTAGAAGAAACGATGCCTGAAGCATTTGCTGAGCTTACAAAAATTTATAAAAAATTAGAAAGTCACTATCGTGACATGCAAGATATTGAATTTACCATTGAAAATAAGAAACTTTGGATGCTGCAGACACGATCAGGAAAAAGAACTGCAAAAGCTTCAATTAAAATAGCAGTAGATATGGTTAGTGAGAAATTGATCACAAAAGATGAGGCGTTACTTAGAATTGATCCAAAAATTTTAGACACTCTTCTTCATCCAACTTTAGATCCAAAAGCTAAAAAGAATGTAATAGCAAAAGGACTGCCAGCGTCACCAGGCGCTGCAACTGGAAAAGTTACTTTTAATGCAGACGATGCTGAACAAATGAAAGCTAACAATCAAAATACTATTTTAGTTCGAGTTGAAACATCGCCTGAAGATATTCATGGAATGCATGCTGCTGTTGGAATTTTAACATGCAGAGGGGGAATGACTAGTCATGCCGCTGTTGTTGCAAGAGGAATGGGAAGAGCCTGCGTTTCAGGAGCTGGAAATATAAAAATAGATTATGCGGCCAAGCTTTTTAAAGTAGACAACACGGAAGTTAAGGAAGGTGACATCATAACGATTGATGGTTCAACAGGCGAAGTTATGCTTGGAGAGGTTAAAACAATCAATCCAGATATCTCAGGAGATTTTTCTGAGATGATGAAATGGGCAGATGAAGTTAGAACTTTAAAAATTAGAGCAAATGCCGAAACTCCATTAGATTCTAGAACTGCAAGAGGATTTGGTGCTGAAGGAATTGGACTTTGTAGAACAGAGCATATGTTTTTTGATGAAGAAAGAATTTTATATGTAAGACAAATGATCCTTTCAAAATCTAAAGAAGATCGACTAAAAACCTTAGATAAGATTTTGCCTTTTCAAAAGAAAGACTTTGTAGAAATTTTTACAATCATGAAAGGTCTTCCTGTTACAGTTAGATTATTAGACCCTCCATTACATGAATTTTTACCAAAAACAGAAAAAGAAATTGATATTGTTGCAAAGTCTTTAAAAATTCATTCAAGCGAAATTAAAAATAGAATTAATTATTTGCATGAAGAAAATCCTATGCTGGGTCATAGAGGTTGTCGTCTAGCAATTTCTTTTCCTGAAATTTATGAAATGCAATGTCGAGCAATTTTTGAAGCTTTATATGAGTTACAAAAGCAAAAAGTTGAAGCAGTAATTCCAGAAATTATGATTCCGCTTGTTGCAACTGAAAGAGAAATAGAAATTTTAAGAGGATTAGTTGATCGTATTGCGCAAGAAGTTCAAAAAAAGAATAATTTCAAAGTAGATTATTTAGTAGGCACTATGATTGAGCTTCCACGAGCTGCTCTTAATGCAAAAAATATTGCAAAACATGCTGACTTTTTCAGTTTTGGTACAAATGATTTAACACAGACAACTCTTGGCATATCAAGAGACGATTCTGGAAAATTTTTAGATGATTATGTTGAAAATAAAATATTCAAAATTGATCCATTTGTAAGTATTGATCAAGATGGAGTTGGCGAACTTATAAAACTTGCATGCTCCAGAGGACTTGAAACAAAAAAAAATATAAAACTTGGAATTTGTGGAGAGCACGGTGGAGATCCAGATTCTATAGATTTTTGTCATAGGGCAGGATTAAATTATGTATCTTGTTCACCGTACAGAGTTCCAATAGCAAGATTATCTGCTGCTCAAGCAAGCATAAAGGCAAAAAAATAAAAAACGATTCTTATAATTCTAAGACAAATCGCTAACTCGCAATAACTACTTGTGGACCTTTGGTATATTGATTATTAAAAAACTCTGATTTTATTGGGTTATTTAAGAATTTTTATTTAGAATGAAGGCTTTTCCTTGTCAAAAAAACATTTACAGAAAAGCTTAAATTAAATAGTTTGCCCGCTAATTAACTTAACAACAAGTAAAACAAATGAAAACTATACTAGCAACAATCGTAAGTATGTTCTTATTCGTATCTTTTGCAAACGCTCAAGCTAAATCTTGCGCTGATTTAATCAAAGGTTACGATGCTGGAATTAAAACAGCAAAATTAGATGCAGCGACTACAAAAAAAGCTGCTGATCTAAGAAAAGCAGCTGGTGATGCACTAGCAGCTAAAAAAGAAGCTGATTGCGTTAAAGCAATCAATGAAGCTTCAAAAGTAGCTGGTTTAACTAAACCTGCTGCAGCTGCTCCAGCTAAGAAGTAAGCATTTTTTTTAAAGTGCTAACTTCTTGTTAGCACTTTAAAATCCTCTCCTTAAAAAAAAATTAAAAAATAATAACAGTCTTAGATCAAAGGTTGTAACTTTTTTCTCCGTGACTACCAAGGTCAAGTCCATCAAATTCTTCTTGTTTAGAACTAACTCTCAAGCCTATCGTTGCTTGAATTATTTTTACAATAATTATTGTTACAACTAGAGCAAAAATTGCAACGGATATAACTCCTATAAACTGGACAATTGTTTGATCAAAAGCGGACTTTTCTATTCCTAAACCACCAAATGTATTAGTTGCTAAAATTCCTGCCAATAAAGTTCCTAAAATTCCACCAACGCCATGGACTGCAAATACATCCAAAGAGTCGTCTATTTTTAATTTAAATTTTATAAATCCTACAAACCAGTAACAAATAAATCCTGATAACAATCCAAGAATAATCCCACCCATTGGTCCTATATAACCAGATGCAGGCGTAACAGTTGCAAGTCCGGCAACCATTCCAGTAATAATACCAATCAATCCTGGTTTTCCATTTTTATACCAGTCAATACACATCCAAGTTAATGTAGCTGTTGCAGCAGAAGAATGAGTTACAAGCATTGCCATTGCAGCATTACCGTTAGCAGCCAAAGCGGAGCCAGCATTAAATCCAAACCAACCAACCCAAAGCATCGAAGCTCCAATCATTGCAAGTACAGGACTGTGAGGAGGGTGAGCTATTTTAGGGAAACCTTTTCTTCTACCTAAAAAATAAGCAATAACTAATGAAGAAACTCCAGCTGTAGTATGAACAACAAGTCCTCCTGCAAAATCTAAAACACCTTTTTTAGCAAGCCAACCGTTGCCCCAAACCCAATGAGCTACTGGCACATAAACAAATACTACCCATAATAAAGTAAATAGAAAAACTGCAGAGAACTTTATTCTCTCAACAAACGCGCCAATAATTAATGCTGGTGTAATAATTGCAAAAGTCATTTGGAACATTACGAATAAAAGTTCAGGTATTTCGCCAGTAAGACTAGTTATATTAATATTTTTTAATAAAAATTTATCGAAATTACCAATGTAAAGTCCCTCACCAGAAAAAGATAAGCTGTAACCAACAACAACCCAAATAATAGAGGTTAGGGTAGCAATTAAAAAACATTGAGCTAGAACAGAAATTGTGTTTTTAGATCTAACCAAACCACCATAAAACAAGGCAAGACCCGGAAGAGTCATAAACAAGACTAAAGCAGTAGAGGTTAATATCCAAGCAGTATGACCAAAATTTATAGTCATCTAGATTGCTTTTGGACCTTTTTCACCAGTGCGAATTCTTATGACCTGTTGAAGAGTTGTTACAAATATTTTTCCATCTCCGATTTTTCCAGTTCGCGCTGTGTTAACGATAGTATCAATAACTTTCTTTAGTTTGGAAGTTGGGACTGCGATTTCAAGCTTAGTTTTTGGTAAAAATGTAACTTCATACTTTGAACCTCTATAAAATTCTGTGTGTCCTTTTTGTCTTCCATAGCCTTTTACTTCAGACATTGTTAAACCATGTATTCCAATTTCATTTAACTTTCTTTTTATGTTGTCTGCCTGCTCAGGCTTAACTATTGCTGTTATTAATTTCATAATTTTTTAATAATTTACATAAATTTTTTTAGTAAACAAATGAATTATAAAGTTTGAGCATAACTAATTTAAATCTATGCGTGTATTTTTTTTTAATATTAACTCTTATTCTTTAAACGATAGAATTTATAAGTTAAGAAATACTGTTTTACTAAAAATTTTTAATGATAATGTAATCTGATATGTTCTTAGGAATTCCTATAGAGTTTTATTTTTTTGCTCTAATCTTATTGTTTGTAGCGTTATTTCATAATCATGTTTTAAAGACTGCACTTATTGGCCTTGCTATTGTGAGCTTATATAAAATTGGTTTTGCAGGATTTAAAACAGGATCAGGTATTAGTGGATTTACAGGTCATCTAATTCATGAATGGGTTATTATAACTAATCTTTTGCTTTTACTTGTTGGCTTTGCATTACTCTCTAATCATTTTGAAAAGAGCAATGCAACAGAAGCTGTTTCAACAATATTACCAAAAGGATGGCAAGGGGCATTTGCTCTACTGGCAATTATTTTTGTTCTATCTTCATTTTTAGATAACATCGCAGCAGCTATAATTGGTGCAACGATTGCATCAAAACTTTTTCAGAAAAAAGTACATATTGGTTATCTCGCTGGAATTGTTGCTGCATCTAATGCTGGAGGATCAGGAAGTGTTGTTGGTGATACAACGACTACTATGATGTGGTTGGCTGGTGTTCCTCCAATTGAAGTATTTCATGCATATATAGCAGCAATAGTTGCTTTATTTGTTTCTGGTTATTTTGCAGCAAAGCAGCAGCATGCATACCAACCATTAATTGTTAGCGATAACTCAAAATATAATCTTGATTGGTCGAGAGTTATTATTGTGTTTGTGATCTTGGCAACTGCAATTGTAACTAACGTTATTGTGAATTTAAAATTTAATCATTTGGCAGATTATTTTCCATTTATTGGAGCATCAGTTTGGGTTGCATTATTTGTTATGGTTCCTCTTCGAGCTCCTGATTGGTCAGTAATTCCTGGAGCATTTAAAGGAAGTATATTTTTACTTTCTTTAGTTCTAACAGCTTCAATGATGCCAGTTGAAAAACTTCCACTTGCTTCATGGCTTTCAACATTTGGACTTGGATTTTTATCATCTGTTTTTGACAATATCCCATTAACTGCTCTTGCGATTAAACAAGACAACTATGATTGGGGAATGCTTGCTTATGCAGTTGGATATGGTGGATCTATGATTTGGTTTGGATCTTCAGCAGGCGTCGCTGTTTCAAATTTATTTCCAGAAGCAAAATCTGTAGGTCGTTGGGTAAAAGAAGGATGGCATGTAACAGTTGCTTATATTTTGGGGTTTATTGCCATTATGTTAATTTGGGGATGGCACCCAGTTCATATTCCTAATTAGTTTAGAAAAAAAATATATAAAGTTTTCTTATACTTAGAGCGGTTATCAGACAGCCAACAACAGTTAAAATCATCTTAACACTCATTCTTGAAGTAGCTTTTGCTGCATAAGGAGTTATTAAAAAACCACCAATAATAAGCCCAGCTAATGCTTCCCAATCTGTAACTTTAACTAAAAATAAAAAAGCAGTTGCGGATGCTAAATTAATAAAAAATTCAGAAGCATTAACAGTTCCAATAACTTTTTTTGGCATCATTTTTCCACCTAATAAACTTGTTGTAACAACAGGACCCCAACCACCACCACCAGCCCCATCAACAAATCCACCGGTTACTGCAAGAGGAATAACAACTGAATTCTTTTGTTTAAATTGTAATTTGATTTTTGCATAAGCTTTTGCAATTAGAAATATTCCCATGAATAATAAATAAATAGAAATTACGATCGATAAATAAGGAATCTTAATTTTAGTTATTATTAAAGCCCCAAGAATAGCCCCAATGATTCCAGGGATAAGAAGTTTTTTAAATAATTTGATATCAACATTTCCAATTCTCCAGTGATTCAATCCTGACGATCCTGAAACAAAAATTTCAGCTATATGAATATAAGCAACTGCTTTAATAGGAGAAATTCCATAGCCTAATAAAAAAGCTGTGCCCGTTACTCCATAAGCCATTCCCAAGCTGCCATCAATTAATGCGGCGATCGATCCAAACAATAACGCCCAGAAAAACAAATCACTATTAAAGGGAGTTACATCAGTCCCACGATAATATCCTAACATTGCTATTGCAGAGATAACTAATAGGCCAAATAAAATTCGAAATACTTTATTACTCATTATATAAATTTATTATTTTCTAAATAATGTTATTAGTTAATAAGCATGTTTCAAGTGTTAGATAAATTTAGGCAGCCAATATTTGTGTTAATCGCAGGTTCAATTCTACTTGCACTTGCATTTGGAATTAGACACTCCTTTGGAATTTTTTTAATTCCTATTAGCGAAAAAAATCAGTGGGGCAGAGAAGTGTTTGCAATGGGTCTTGCTTTTCAAAATTTAATGTGGGGGATTTGGCAACCTTTTTCCGGTAGAATTTCTGATAAAATTGGCGCTGGCGTTGTCGTATTCGTTGGAAGCATTCTTTATTCTCTAGGTTTATTTTTAATGGGATTTCTTACAACGAAAACAGGATTTGTTATTGCATCAGGAATTTTAGGAATTGGAATATCAGGAGTTACATTTCCAATCTTTGGAGCAATTAGCAGATCTGTAACACCGGAGAAAAGAAGTGTTTCAATTGGAATTGCAATGTCGAGTGCGTCCCTTGGACAATTTATAATGTTGCCTGCTTCATTAGCTTTATTGCAAAACTTTGGTCCAGCTTTAGCATTTGGTATTTTATCTGTACTTACACTTATAATGTTAGCTCTTGCAGTCCCTATGTTTGAAAAACCAATTCAACAAACAACTACTCAAGATTTGTCACTAAAAGAAATATTAACAGAGGCCTTTAGTCATAAAGGTTTCTGGCTGTTGTGTTTTGGGTTCTTTGTATGCGGTTTTCATATACTTTTTATTATGACTCACGCGCCTGCATTCTTAATTGATAAAGGATTGTCACCGCAAATTGGA
>AQUE01000012.1 GCA_000371845.1 alpha proteobacterium SCGC AAA280-P20 | reverse complement strand
GGCGAAGAGTTTAATATTGCATCAACAAAACAACTTGGAGATATTCTTTATAAAAAGCTAAAAATTGTTGGAACTAAGAAAACAAAAAAAGGCAATTACGCAACAAATGTTAATATTTTAGAGGACTTAGCTTTCCAAGGACATGATTTGCCTAAACTTATCTTAGATTGGAGACAAAAATCTAAATTAAAAAATACCTATACTGATAGTTTGCAAGAATTTATTGATCCAAAAACTAAAAGAATTCATACATCCTTTTTACTTGCAGCCACCAACACAGGCAGACTTGCATCTAGCGATCCTAATATTCAAAACATCCCAATTAAGTCTGCGGAAGGAAAAGAGATACGATCCGCATTTATAGCTGAGAAAGGTAATTTTTTAATTTCCGCAGATTATAGTCAAATTGAAATGAGAATACTTGCGCACATGGCTGATGTTAAGGAACTTAAGAAAGGTTTTTTAAATTCTGAAGATATTCATAATATAACCGCAGCTCAAATCTTTGAAGTGAAGCAAACAGAGATTAGCGAAGAAATGAGGAGAAAAGCAAAAGCAATAAATTTTGGAATTATTTATGGAATTTCATCATACGGTCTTGCTAAACAAATCTCAGTTTCTAATACTGAGGCAGAATCTTTTTTAAAATCTTATTTTAAGAAATTTCCAGAAATAAAAGATTATATGAACGAAACGTTAAAAAGTTGTAGAAAATTTGGTTATGTAAAAACAATATTTGGAAGAAAATGTAACTTCCCAAATATCAACGACAAAAATCATACTTTAAGAACTTTTCAAGAAAGAGCGTCTATTAATGCTCCAATTCAAGGAACTGCAGCCGATCTTTTAAGGCTTGCAATGATAAAAATCGATCAAAAAATTCAAGATCAAAATTTAAAATGCAAAATGCTTTTGCAGATTCATGATGAGTTAGTATTCGAATCTTCTGCTGATAATATTAAAAAATCAAAAACTGATATTGTCGAAATAATGTCAAAAGCGTCAGAACCAGACTATAAATTTTCCATTCCTTTAAGCGTAGATATTAAAGAAGGATTAAACTGGACTACTGCGCATTAAAACTTTTGATTATACAAATATTATTATAAAATAATTTATATGAATAAAACAATCGCCTTAGTCGATGATGATAGAAATATCCTAACAAGCGTTTCAATGGCGCTTGAGAACGAGGGCTTTAAAGTTCAAACATATCTTGATGGTGAAAGCGCATACATTGGAATGACGCGTAATCCTCCTGATCTTGCAGTTATAGATCTAAAAATGCCTAAAATGAACGGCGAAGAATTATTAGAAAAATTAAGAAAAAAATCTTCTATACCTATAATTTTATTAACCTCTAAAGATGACGAAGTAGATGAATTATTAGGATTAAAACTAGGCGCCGATGATTATGTTAAAAAGTCTGGGGGTTTTTCTATTAAAGTATTAATAGAGAGAATTCGTGTTCAATTTAGAAAGTTAGAACCTAAGACGGCTTCTCAACCAAAGAATATTTTAACTGTTGGAAGATTAACTTTAGACTCTGAACAATTAGAATGTGAGTGGGAAGGAAAAACTTTGCCTGATAAATTAACCATAACTGAATTTAAGATTATTTATGAATTAGCAAAAAGGCCAGGAGTTGTTAAAGAAAGAGCCTATTTAATGAATATTGCTTATAAGCAAGATAATGACATTGAAGACAGGACTATAGACAGTCATGTTAAACGAATAAGAAAAAAATTTAAAAAGATTGATCCAAAATTTTCAGCAATCGAAACAAGATATGGAAGTGGTTATCGCTGGAATGTTAGTTAAATAGAATGAAATTCTCTGTTAATCTAAAATCTTTATTAGCAAGATTTTTATTTATAAATTTATTTTTCTTTTCAATTTTAACTCTAGCAACTTTTTCTTATCTTCAGTCGATCGAACCTGAACTTGTTGGCAATAAAAAGAAAGAACATTCTAAGCTTATTAAGAACATCGCTTTAAACATGGAGTTGCAGCGTATTCCTTATAAGAAAGATGATCTTAAAAGTTTTTTAACAAATTATAAATATTTATTACCCAGTATTAATCAAATTAGAATTTATAATTTAAAAAAAGAAATCATAGTAGATGCTCATTCTTTAGATATAAATGCCAAACCATTTTATAAAGTACCAGACGTTCAAGAGAGAAAATTATCAACAGACAACATACCAGACACGCCCGATCTAACTACTAGACAAGAAGAAAGATTACTTAACAAAATTATTAATGATAATTTAAATATATTGGGTTCTGATAAGGTCTTAACTTTTTCAAGAAAGATTAAAAATAATTTTATTGTTGTTAGCTTATCTTCTTTAAATTTAAATAATGAAAATAAAGGCTTTATTGTTATTACGGAAGAGTCGAATGATATTGAAAATGCTGTTGTTGAAAGAAAAAACTTTGTTATTAGAACTGCGTTAAGTGTTGCTGCAATTATATTAATTTTTTCAATATTTCTAAATGCAAATATTATTAAACCAATTAGAATTTTAGGACGTTACGCATCTTCAGCAAGTTCCGACCATCCTGATAATAAAATTATTAACAGAATTAATCTAAGACCAGATGAAATTGGTAATTTATCAAGATCACTTTCAGGTATGACAGATAATTTGTATAAACGAATTGAATTTGCAGAAAGATTTGCATCTGATCTCACTCACGAGATTAGAAATCCATTAGCATCTTTGAAGGCGGCCTCAGAATTATTACCCAATGCAAAAGATGCAGAAAAGAAGAATAGATTACTAGGAATTTTAAATGATGACGTTGTAAGGATTGAAAGATTAATAACAGACTATTCTAATATGCTTAAAGGAGAAGCATTAGAAGCCAAATTACAATTAACCAGATTTGATTTAATTAAACTTATAAAAAAAGTTGCAGACGAATATCAGCAGGTCATTGATAATACTAAAAAAAATATTTCAATAGAAATTAATAATTTAATTAATAAAAAAACTTTTATTATTGGTTTTGAAAGTAGAATTGAACAAGTTATTTCTAATATATTAGAAAATTCTATTTCATTTAGCCCAGAAAAAAGCATTTTAAGAATAAAAATTGAAAGAGTTAATAATAATGCAAAAATAATTATTACGGATGAAGGTCTAGGATTTAACGAAAGTAATATCGGAAAAGTTTTTGAAAGATTTTATAGCAATAGACCAAAGGAAATGTTTGGTCTGCACTCTGGATTAGGATTAAATATAGTTAAAAATATAGTTGAATCTCACAAAGGTCATATTAAAGCGTATAATTTAAAAGAAGAAGGAACAAGAGGCGCCGTAGTCGAGATTGATCTGCCAATAGCAGATTAAAGTTCATAAATAAAATTGATATACTTAAGTTTTATTGTTAATTAACTTTTAAAATGACCCAAGATTTTAAAGTAAAAGATTTAAAACTAGCAGAATTTGGTAACAAAGAAATTTCTCTAGCTGAAACTGAAATGCCAGGCTTAATGGCAATTAGAAGCGAATACCAATCTAGCAAACCTTTAAAAGGTGCGAGAATAATTGGATGTCTTCATATGACAATTCAAACTGCAGTTCTAATAGAAACATTGGTAGCTCTTGGGGCCGAAGTTAGATGGTCATCTTGCAATATATTTTCAACACAAGATCATGCGGCCGCTGCAATTGCTGCAAAAGGAATACCAGTATTTGCATGGAAGGGTGAAACAGAAGAAGAGTATTGGTGGTGCATCGAACAAACTATTAATGGAAAGAAAGATTGGAAACCAAATCTTATATTGGATGATGGTGGAGATCTAACAATGTTATTGCACGATAAGTACAAAGATTTATTAAAAAATATTAAGGGAGTTTCTGAAGAGACTACTACTGGAGTTAAAGCTTTAAATAAATTGGAGAAAGAGAATAAATTACTAATTCCAGCAATTAACGTAAATGATTCAGTAACAAAATCTAAATTTGATAATTTATATGGCTGTAGAGAAAGTTTAGTAGATTCAATTAGAAGAGCAACAGATGTCATGATGTCAGGAAAAGTTGCTATAGTTGCTGGATTTGGAGATGTTGGAAAAGGTAGCGCGGCATCACTTAGACAAAGTGGAGCAAGAGTTTTGGTTACTGAAACAGATCCAATTTGTGCATTACAAGCGGCAATGGAAGGTTATCAGGTTGTGCTAATGGATGAGGCCATATCATCAGCTGACATTGTTGTTACAGCAACAGGAAATAAAGACATCGTTACTATCGAACACATGAGAAAAATGAAAGATAGATCAATTCTTTGTAACATTGGACATTTTGATAATGAAATTCAGGTGAGTGCATTAAAAAATTACAAATGGAATGAAGTAAAACCACAAGTCCATGAAATTGAATTTCCAAATAAAAAAAGAATTATTTTATTAGCAGAAGGCAGATTAGTGAATCTTGGTTGTGCAACAGGTCACCCTAGTTTTGTTATGAGTGCTTCTTTTACAAATCAAGTTATAGCGCAAATAGAATTATGGAACAGTAATGGAAAATATCAAAACAAAGTATATGTTTTACCAAAACATCTAGATGAAAAAGTTGCGATGTTGCATCTTGCAAAAGTAGGCGCAAAACTTACTAAATTAAGCAAAGAACAAGCTGATTATATTAGTGTTTCTGAAAAAGGACCTTTTAAACCAGACACATATCGTTATTAATTTCACTTGAATGGAATTAAAATCTTTAGATTCCACAAAAAGAGTTGCCGAAGCTGTCGCAATTAATTTAAAACCAAACGATTTTATATTACTCAGTGGAAACTTAGGCGCAGGCAAGACAACATTTACTAGATTTTTAATACATTATTTACAGCAAAAATATCAACATCCTTTAGAGGAAATAGTAAGTCCCACTTTTAATATAGTTCAATATTATGATTTAGGAAAAGATTTAAAAGTTGCCCACTATGATTTTTATAGAATAAAAAAAGAAAAAGAAATTTTTAACATAGGATTATTTGATACAGCAAAAAATTTTATAAATATTATTGAGTGGCCAGAAATTGCAATGAATACTTTTAATGATTTTTTACAAATTAAATTTACTTATGATCCTAATAAAGATTCTAGATCTTTAGAGTTCAATGGAAAAGGAAAGTGGTTAGGATTTAGTATTAATGGCTAATAAAAATAGATTAAAAATAATAAGAATTTTTCTTAAAAAAAATTATATAGAAATTTATAAAATAAAAGAAATAAAAGGGGACGCTTCTTTTAGAAAATATTTTAGAATTTATCATAAAAATAAATCTTATATCCTGGCTTCTGCAGAACAGGATAAGAAGTCTAATATTTTAAATTATGTTTTAATTAATAAGTTTTTAAGCAAACAAGGTATTAATGCACCGAAAGTAATAGACTACGATTATAAGGATGGATTAGCTTTATTACAGGATTTTGGTGACAAAACTTATCTTCAGTTAATTAAAAGATCTAAAAATAAGCTTTATGTTTATCAATCACTAATCAAATATTTAATTAAATTACAAAAAATAAATTTTAGAACTAATATATTTAGATTTAAAAAATATAATTTTAGAATCTTAAAAAAAGAGATAGATTTATTTTTTATTTGGTACTTGCCTCACATACTGAAAATAAAAAATAACTCGCAAATTAAAAAGTTAAGGCAATTATTATTATCAATTTTAAAGAATAATTTTATTTATAATAATTATTTTGTTCATCGAGACTTTCATGTCTCAAACATGATGAAATATAGAGATGGATCAAAAAATAAAATTGGAATTATTGATACCCAGGATGCCTTGATTGGTTCAAGAGCTTACGACATACTTTCCTTAATAGACGATGTTAGGATTAAAACTAGTTCTGACTTGAAGCAGAAGTTATTAAATTATTATTTATTATTAGCAAAGAAAGAAAAGAATTTTAATATTAAACAATTTAAGAAAGAATTCTCTATCCTTTCAGTGCAAAGAGCTATGAAAATTATTGGAATATTTTCAAGGCTTTTTAAACGAGACAAGAAAAATAGATATTTAAAATTAATTCCTTACACTTGGACAATACTTAATAAAAGGTTAGAAGATCCAATATTTAAAGAGGTAAGAGTTATCATTAATCAGCAAATTAAATTAAGATCTAAGAATGTTAATTGATAAAAAGTTTTTTGAAGATTCAGAAGCCTGGCCCTTTGCCGAATCTAGAGAGATATTAAAAAAAAGATTAAAAATAATAGAGAAAAAGGGTTACGTTTTATTTCAAACTGGTTACGGACCGAGCGGACTTCCTCATATTGGAACTTTTGGAGAGGTTTGCAGAACCACTATGGTCATGAATGCTTTCCAAAGATTGTCTAATATACCAGTTAAATTATTTACATTTTCAGATGATATGGATGGACTTAGAAAAGTTCCAGATAACATTCCAAATAAATCAATCTTAGAAGATAACTTAAATAAGCCGTTAACAGCAATTCCTGATCCATTTAGAAAATTTAAGAGTTTTGGAGAGCATAATAACAATATGTTAAAAAAATTTTTAGATGATTTTAATTTTAAATATGAATTTAAAAGTTCAACTGAACTTTATACCAAAGGTGAATTCGATGATGCTCTAACTGCAGTTTTGAAAAACTATGATAAAATTATGGAAGTTGTTTTGCCAACTCTTGGTCCTGAAAGAAGAAAAACGTACAGTCCATTTTTACCCATATGTCCTGAGACAGGAAAAGTATTGGAAGTTGCTGTAATTGAGAAAAATTTAGATACTAAAACTATTATTTATCAAAACGGTAATAAGAAAGTTGAAACAAAAATTACAGGAGGAGCATGTAAGTTACAGTGGAAAGTTGATTGGGCTATGCGCTGGTTTGCTCTTGGAGTTGATTTTGAAATGTACGGAAAAGACCTAATACCAAGCGCTGAACTATCTAGCAAAATTTGTAAAATTTTAGGAGGCACGCCGCCAGTTGGCTTTGCTTATGAATTGTTTTTAGATGAGAATGGCGAAAAGATTTCCAAGTCAAAAGGCAATGGAATTACAATTGAACAGTGGCTTAAATATGCATCTCCGGAAAGCCTGTCTCTGTATATGTATCAAAATCCAACTAGAGCAAAAAAATTATATTTCCAAGTTATTCCAAAGGCAGTTGATGAGTATCTTTCCTTTCTAGAAAAATTTGAAAAACAAGATGAAAAAGAAAAGCTTGGAAATCCAGTTTGGCACGTTCACAATGGTAGTCCTCCAAAAGAAGAAATAATTATTTCCTTTAATATTTTGCTTAATTTAGTGAGTGTTAGTAATACAGACAAAGAAGATGTTATCTGGAAATTTATTAAGAATTTTAGTCCAAATTTAGTTAAAGAAAAACATCCTATTCTTGCAAAACTTATCTTAAACGCGATTAATTATTTTAATGATGTTGTAAAAATTAATAAAAAATTTAGAAAACCAGATCCAACCGAGAAAAAAGCATTGCAAGACCTTGCTGAACAAATTTCTAAAATGAGCCCAACGCTTCAACCAGAAGAGATGCAAACTATAGTTTATTCTGTTGGCAAGACACATTACTCAAAAGAGAGATTAAGAGAGTGGTTTAAAATGATTTATGAAGTGCTTTTTGGAGATGAACAGGGGCCTAGAATGGGCTCATTTATAAGTTTTTATGGTATTAAAGAAACAGTAAATTTAATTAATAAGTCTATTAATGATTAATCATAAAAATGAATTATCAGATTATTAATTCCTTTATTAATAAGCTTGATCCCGAACTTGCTCATTCGTTAGCCATTCAGTTTTTAAAAAATCTTTATATTCCACTTTTTCCATCAAAAGATGATGAGATTTTAAAAATTAATATTTTAGGAAAAGAATTTTCAAACCCAATAGGTCTGGCAGCAGGATTTGATAAGAACGGCGAAGTATATGATAAAATGTTTGCACTTGGATTTGGTTTTGCAGAAGTTGGAACTATTACTCCAAGACCACAAGAAGGAAATCCAAAGCCAAGAGTTTTCAGATTAATAGAAGATGACGCAATTATTAATCGTTTGGGTTTTCCAAGTCAGGGTTTAATTAAAATTAGAAGCAGAATTGAGACTAAAAGAGTAGAGGGAATTTTAGGAATTAATATAGGACCTAATAAAGATAGTACTTCACGTATTGACGATTACGTAGAATGTTTCAAAAATTTTCATAATTTATGCAGTTATATCTGCATAAACATTTCATCCCCTAATACCGAAAATTTAAGAAATTTTCATGAGCAAGAAAATTTAAAAAAATTATTAAGCGAAATTTTAAATGTTAAAAAAACTTTAAGCAGCAAAACACCAATTGTTTTGAAGATATCTCCAGATATTAGTGATGTTGATATTGATATAATTTGTAAAAGTATTTTAGAATTTAATTTGGATGGATTAGTTTTAACTAATACATCTGTAAAATTAAGAGAAAATTTGATTAATAAACAAAAGAATGAAACAGGAGGATTGTCAGGCGCTCCTATTAAAGAAACTTCAAACTCAATTATTAAAAAATTTTATAAAATTATTAAAGGAAGAGCGCCGATAATTGGTGTAGGTGGGATTGATTCAGGAATTTCTGCCTATGAAAAAATAAGAGCAGGGGCTTCTTTATTACAGCTTTATACAGGCCTAGTTTACAAAGGACCTTTTGTTGTAACATCTATTAAACAAGAGTTAGCTGAGCTTTTGAAGAGAGATGGGTTTTCTTCGTTACAAAAAGCGGTAGGCGTTGACAGCAAATAAATTAATTATCAAAGTTAAAATTACCGCAAAAGTTAATCGTTTTCTAAGATTTAAGTACCAAGCATTACTAGATTCAGAAAATATTTTGCCATCTATAAAATTAGCTGCAAAAAATAGCACCATGTAGATTGCAATTTTTATATCTTGGTTTGCGAAAAAATCTAAAATAAAAGAAAAAACTGGAACTAAAACGCTCAAGGTTAATAGTAAATTTCTATTATTAGAAATATTGCTATTTAAAATTTTACTCCACTGGCTACCACAAAGAAAAGATAAAATTATATTTGCGTAGAATAAATACACATCCACAACATAGTTATTAAAATTAGAAATAAAAAAGATGAGTGTAAGTAAAAAAAAAGGAATAAGTCCAAGATATCCTAATATTGTTGCTAATTTTTTTTTCTCTATTGGCATAATTAATATTGTAGTTTTTTAAAAATAAAAGAGCTGAAGTATCCAATTAATATAGCGAGAACCACAGCAGTTAATGCATATAATATTGGACTAGTATTTACAAATTGATAAATAAAATCTTGAAAGAAATTTAATTGATCTTGGCTTTCTATTTTTTTAAAAATTTTGAATTTTAATTCTTCTACGAATAAAGAGTAACCAAATTTTAATCCAAAGATAATAATGATAATTGACATTAAAATTCTAAGTTCTTCATTTTTTAAATTCATTCCAAGTCTAGTTCCTAATTGCACCCCAATAACAGATCCAAGCATAAGAATAGAAACTAAAACAAGATCAATATTATGATTAGTGATAGCATGAAAAAAAGTTACAAATGTCATAACAAAAATCATTACAAATAAAGATGTTCCCGGCACAAGTTTAGATGGCATGCCAAGAATATAAATCATCACAGGAATTAAGATAAATGCTCCGCCAACACCCATCATCGATGAAATAATTCCAATTAAGAATCCAAAAAATATTGGTGGAATGATGCTAATATAAAGCCTTGAAGAATTCATTCTGACTTTAAAAGGAAGTCCATGAACCCATGTGTGTTTGCGAAATTTTCTTTTTATAAATTTTTTATTTTTTATTCTACGAAATTCAGCAAGACTTTCGATAAACATTAAAAGTCCAAAACTAGTTAATAATACAAAATATAAAATTGAGGTTATGGTGTTAATTTTTCCAATTTGAATTAATAATTTAACAAAATAAATACCAATAGTTGCCCCAAAGAAACCCCCACTTAAGATGTAAAGACCCATCTTAATATCCACTTGTTTTTTGTACCAGTGCGCAAATGTCCCTGAAACCGAAGATGCCAAAATATTGTTAGAACCGTTTGCTATCGCATGCATTGGTGGGATACCAAAAAAGATTAAAACAGGTGTCATTAAAAATCCGCCACCAATACCAAGTAAACCACTTAAAAAACCTATAAAGCCACTGATTAATAATAAATATAAAATGTTAACGTGAACCTCTACGATTGGTAGGTAAACTTGGAACATGAAAATTTTAGGTTAACTAATAATTATTGGACTAATCTTGTAAAAACAAGAAATCAATTACTGCAAATAATCTGTGATTTATAAGAAATATCTTGACGTGAATTCATCATCTAATTATATCCCTTGCAGGAGAAAATATGTCCAAACTTTGTGAACTGACAGGCAAGAGACCGCAAACAGGTAATAACGTCAGTCATGCTAACAACAAAACTAAAAGAAGATTTTTCCCAAATCTTAAGAAAGTTTCTTTTAAAAGTGAAAAATTAAATCGTGATATTCGTATTAAAATTTGTACTCGTGCAATTAAAGCCGTAGATTTTAGAGGGGGAATTGATGAGTTTTTATTAAGAGCTAAAAATAAAAATTTATCTACTAGAGTTAAAAAAATAAGGAAACTTTTGTTAACAATCGTTCCTCACGTTAAAAAGCCTAAAAAAGAAATAAAAGCAAAAAAAGAAACAAAAGCTAAAGTTAATTAGTTTTCTTGGTATATTCAAAAAAGATATTTTTATATTCAGCTGTCATGGCTGTTGTTATTTGTTCTTCTAATTATTTAGTACAATTTCCTTTTCCATATTTCGGACTACAAGAAATACTAACTTGGGGTGCTTTTACATATCCAGTTACTTTTTTAGTTACTGATCTTGCAAATAGATTTTTTGGTAAAGAGTTTGCTAAAAAGATTGTTGTTTTTGGATTTATACTTGGAATTATTTTTTCATTTATTTTAACTTTTGAAGAATTTAATTTAATCGTTCTAAGAATAGTTATTGCATCAGGTGTAGCTTTTTTAGCAGGTCAACTTTTAGATATTAGGGTATTTAATATTTTAAGAAACAAATTGTGGTTTATTCCTCCGCTTGTTTCTTCAATTCTTGGCTCAGTATTAGATACGGTAGTATTTTTTAGTATAGCTTTTTATGGAACGGATTCTTCGTGGATTATATTGGCTGCTGGAGATTTAGCAGTTAAATTATTTGTAGATTTTGCAATGTTACTGCCATTCAGAATTGCAATTGCTAGATTTAGTTAATCGTTTTTTTTCTTTTTGGTTCTTCTATAAATAAATCTGCAAGCTGATCAATTAAAGCATCCCCAAGCTCTTGAACATCTGCAATTTTTAAAGCCTTACTATAATAATTAGTAACATCATGACCAATTCCAATTGCATTGATTTCAACGTCATTTTTATTCTCAATCCATTTAACAGTATTTTTTAAGTGCTTTTCTAAATAATTTCCTGGATTTACAGAAAGAGTTGAATCGTCAACAGGAGCTCCATCAGAAATTACCATTAAAATTTTTCTTTCTTCACTTCTTTTTATTAATCTTTGGTAGGCCCACAAGATTGCTTCTCCATCGATATTTTCTTTTAAAATTCCCTCTTTTAACATTAGCCCTAAATTATTTTTTCCTCTTCTCCATGGTGTGTCTGCAGATTTATAAATAATGTGCGATAAATCATTTAATCTTCCAGGATTATTTATTTTATTTTTTAACCACAGTTCTCTACTTTTTCCTCCCTTCCAATTTAACGTTGTGAATCCCAATACCTCGACTTTTACAGAACACCTTTCTAGTGTGCGGGATAAAATATCAGCACAAATGGCTGCTATAGAGATGGGTCTGCCACGCATTGATCCTGAATTATCAATTAATAAAGTCACCACTGTGTCTTTAAAATTTGTATTTTTTTCCTTCTTATAAGAAAGTGAATTGTGCGGATCAATGATCACTCTAGTTAGTTTTGCCGTATCAAGCATCCCTTCTTCAAGATCAAACTCCCAAGATCTATTTTGAAATGCAAGTAGCTTTCTTTGTAATTTATTTGCAAGTCTTGAAATAAAGTTATGAAAAGATTTTAATTGATTGTCTAAATTTTCTCTAAATTTAATCATTTCACTAGGATCGACCATCTCTTCAGCATTAATAATTTTGTCAAATTTATTTGTAAAAATTTTATATTTAACTTCACTGTTACTTTTTTTAATATTAGAAGATTTTATTTCATCGTTTGAGCTATTTTCATCTTCAATTAAAGATTCTTGCTCACTTTCATTTGCATCAATTTCAACGTCAGGAATTATGCTCTCGATATTAAAGTCTTGTTTATTAGAATTTTTATCTTGGTTAATCTCATTATCATTCTGATCTTTAAGTTTATTTTCGTTCTTTTGTTCATTATCATTATCACTGTCATTAGGACTTAGTTTTTCTTCTAATTTTAGATCCTGAATAATAGAGTTTAAAATATTAGAGAATTTCTCTTGATTAGAAATATTTTTTTTTAATAAATCTAATTTATCTTTAATCTGTTCATCAATAATATTATTCCAATTTTTTAAACTCTTCTTTTCTTCAATATTTAAGTCCAAATTAAGCAGGTGATTTGCTAAAATAATATCAAAGGCTTTTTCAATACTATTATAGGTGTCTTCATTTTGCTCTTTAAATTTCTTTTGATAGAAGTTTTTAAAGTTTAAATTTATCCCTGCAAAATTTTCTGAACCTAGTTTTTCATAACGAATTTTTTCAGCGCTTTTATAAATGTTTTTTGCAACCATTCCTCTAGGTTCAAATTTTTTTAGCAATTCTGGGTTGCTATATTTTATTTTTAAAGCCTCAGAATCTGCAAGAGCTCTAATATTTTGATATTCGTGTATAGAATCAAAATTAACCTTAGGAAGATTAATAACATTACTTTCTTTGGCCGGTGCGTCCGAGAATAGAATATTAAGATCTTGTTTTTTAGCTAATGCTTTAATGGTTGATGAGATGGCTATTTTAAAATTTTCAGCCTGTTTTTCATTTTCCATTTTTAAGATTTATTTTTACACTTGCTGATGTTTCCGTAAGTTCTTTAGCAAAACATCTTTGAAAATATTCTGCGATAATTGTTCTTTCCAATTCATCACAACGATTTAAAAATGATATTCTAAAAGAATAGCCAATATCATTAAAAATTTTATAATTATCTGCCCAAGTCATTACTGTTCTAGGGCTCATTACCGTTGAAATATCTCCATTTGCAAGACCAGATCTCGTAAGATCAGCAACTTGAATCATTTTTTGTGCAATTTTTTTCCCCTCAGCATTATTTAGATGAGGGCACTTTGATAATATTATTTCAAGTTCATTCTCTTGTTTTAGATAATTTAGAGTAGTTACAATATTCCATCGATCCATCTGCCCCTGGTTAATCTGTTGCGTTCCATGATAAAGTCCAGAAGTATCACCAAGACCAATAGTATTTGCTGTTGCAAATAATCTAAAATACTTATTTTGTTTAATGACTTTATTTTTATCAAGCAATGTTAGTTTTCCTTCACTTTCAAGCAATCTTTGAATCACAAACATTACATCTGGTCTTCCAGCGTCATATTCATCAAATACTAAGGCCACAGGATTCTGTAGCGCCCAAGGCAAGATACCTTCTCTAAATTCAGTAACCTGTTTGTTGTCTTTTATTACGATGGCATCTTTTCCTAAAAGATCAATTCTACTTATATGACTATCCAAGTTTACTCTTATGCAAGGCCAATTTAGTCTTGCTGCAACTTGTTCAATATGAGTTGATTTTCCTGTGCCATGAAATCCTTGAATTAAAACTCTTTTGTTAAAAACAAAACCCGCAAGTATTGCAAGAGTCGTATCACGGTCAAATTTGTAAGCGCTATCTAGTTCAGGAACAAATTGATTTTTTTTTGAAAAACCTTCAACCGTCATGTCGGTATCTAGGTTAAAAACTTGTTTTACAGAAATTTTTATATCTGGCGAGCTTTCAAAAATATTATTGTCCATGATTTAAGTTTTTTTGATTATTCCTTAAAAGAGTATAAGCAATTGTAATTTCTTTTAATTTATTCTCAAATTTTTTATCTCCAGAATTTGTATCTGGGTGATATTTTTTTACAAGTTTTTTAAATTGTTCTCTAATTTCGCTCCATTTTACATTACTTTTTAAATCTAGCTTTTTTAAAGCCTCTATTTCTTTTGAGCTATAAATTGTTTTTTTTTCAAATTGCTTAAAATAATCTGCAGGAAAAATATCTTGTTCTTCTAAAATATTTCTCCAAACTTTATTAAAAAAATTATCTTTTGAACCAAGCTTAGAAGTTGGTTTATGCCACGTAATATCTGAATGAATAAATTCTTCAATTTTATCTTGCGACATTTCAGAGAAAAAATCCCACTCATGGTTATAAATTTTTATATGCTCTGAGCAGAACCACTTATATTCACCTGCAGTTTTTGAAGGAGCTTTAAATTCACCTGGTTGTTTACACCTTTTCCAATCACATGAATTATCGTTGGTCTTGTTATGAATTTTTAAATGATCTCCACAAAACCACTTGTATTGTTTATTGATGTCTTTTTTTATAAGACCCTGACCATAAGCTATCTCTTTACATTTGCTCCATTCACAGATCTTTCTCATTTGCGTAATTTTTTAAATTGATTAAAATTATTTTATGTCCGATCTAAAATATATTATCTTAGATAAAATTAAACAAAATATCGTATGTGAAAATTTAGAAGTGAATAATAAATCACATTTGCATCAGCACCATGCTCAATCACCAAAAAACAACAATAGTCATTTTGAAGTAATAATTTCTTCAGCGGAACTTAAAAAATTAAAGACAATAGATGCGCACAAAAAAATTTATGCAATTTTAAGTGAAGAGATGAAAAATATTATTCACTCTCTTGAAATAAAAATTAATTAAATTGCTCAATTAAAATAGGTTTAATATTTTTATTTAAGTCTGAAGGAAAAATTTTGGCTTTTCCAATTTTGTTTAATAAAATTAGGTTAATTTTAGAACCTGATATTTTTTTATCGTGCTTCATGTAATTAAAAATTTTATTTATATCTTTTTTATTAAAAATATTTTTAATTTGATAATTAATATTTAATCTTCGATATAAATGTTTGATGCGTTGATGTTCATTTATATTAAGCATTTTCATTTTTACTGACAAAGAAGATGCAATCATCATTCCATATAACACGGCCTCGCCATGAATAAGATCGTTTGAATATTTTTTTACTGCTTCAAAAGCATGGGCAAATGTATGCCCGAAGTTAAGTATTGCCCTTAGATTTTTTTCTTTTTCATCTTTTTGCACAATAATTGCTTTGCTTCTGCAACTTTCCTTAATTGCATACATAACTAGATTCATGTCGGTTAAATTAATTATTGCATGAGAATTTTTTTCTAACCAAGAAAAGAATTTTGCATTCATAATTAAAGAGTATTTTAAAATTTCAGCATAACCCGCAACCAAATGTCTATGAGGCAAACTTTTTAATGTTGTTGGATCTATCAAAACAAGTCTAGGTTGGTAAAATGTTCCAATCATATTCTTCCCTTCACTGGAGTTAATCCCAGTTTTCCCGCCAATCGAAGAATCTACCTGGGCCAATAAAGTTGTTGGAATTTGAACCAAGCTAACACCTCTTTTAAATATACTGCTTGCAAATCCTGATAAATCTCCAATAACTCCACCACCTAAAGCAATCACACAGTCATCGCGATTAAAATTATATTTAAATAATTTTTTTATTATCTCATTGGTGAAATTCATATTTTTTGATTTTTCACCAGCACTTAATGTAAACAGATATTTATTTTTAGATTTTATAGAAGATAAGATTGAACGAATGTAAGAGGTTGGAATATTTTTATCTGTAATTAATAAAAATTTTTGTGCTTTTGGAGCAACTTTTCTTATTTCGGCCCCTGCATTATTCAATAAATTTTTTCCAATGATAATTGGGTAACTATTATTATTTAAATTAACTTTAATTGTTATTTTTTTCATAAAAATCTATAATTTTTTCAATAATCTTATTCTTGCTATTTAAATTACAATTTATTTCGTAGTTGGCCAATTTATATATTGGATCTCTAGTTTTTTTTAAATTTTTAATACTTTTTTCAATGTTATTTTGATCAACCATTGGTCTTTTTTTAGCATTACGCTTAATGCGGCTAATAATCAAATCTTCATCCATATTAAGCCAAATAGATAGATATTCTTTTAAAATTTTTTTTCTAATAACATCATTAATAAACGCGCCGCCGCCTACAGAAATTATTTTTACTTTATCATTTTTAATTTTTAAGAAAATTTTTTCTTCTAATTCTCTAAAATATTTTTCTCCATTTTTTTTAAAAATTTCGGTAATAGAAAGATTGGCATCATCTTCTATTAATGTGTCGGTATCTACGAATTCAATTTTTAATTTTTTTGCAACTTCTTTTCCAATGGTACTTTTGCCAGTACCCATCATTCCAACCAATACTAAGCTTTTATGCGTTGCCATTATTGAATGAATAATTTATTAACATAATTCTAATTGAAATATTATATAATTAATCTGTTATGCCTTTTAAAACCTCAATACAAATTATCTTAGCTGCTATAGCTATCTTGATAGCCATCCTTTGTATTCTTTATTACTTTGGCTCAAAAGATATTGTTTTAGAAAAAACAAAAATTATCGAAAAGATTCCAGTAGAGAAATTAAATATAGTTAAATAACGAGCTTATTTAGCTTCCGATCTAACAATTTCGTTATAAGCAGGAACAGTTAAAAAATCTTCAAATTGATTAGCAATCGACATTTCTTCAAACATTTTTGCAGCGCGTTCGTAATTCCCTCTTTCAAATTTCTGTTCACCAACTTCTTTTTTAATTTGCACCATTTCTTCTTTAACAATATTTTTTACGTACGCAGGATCAATTGTTTTTCCATCAACAGTTTTACATTGATGTTTATTCCACTGCCAAACCTGTGCTCTTGAAATCTCAGCAGTAGCAGCATCTTCCATTAAATTATAAAGAGGAACGCAACCGTTGCCACCTAGCCATGCAGCTAAATATTGAATTCCTACGGAAATATTTTTTTCTAAGACCCTCTTCAGTGATATCTCCTTTTTCAGCTAATAATAAATCTTTAGCTTCAATTTTTGTATCGCCAGGAACTTTGTTAACTTGATTTGCTTGTGGCATTTTTTCATCGAATATATCTTTTGCAATTTTTACTAAACCAGGGTGAGCAACCCAAGTGCCATCATGACCGTCATTAGCTTCTCTTAATTTATCTTGTTTTACAGCATCCATTGCTTTTTGATTTAAAGCTTCATTATCTTTAATTGGAATTTGAGCAGCCATACCACCCATTGCGTGAGCACCTCTACGGTGACATGTTTTAATTAATAACAGACTATATGATCTTAAAAAATGAGAAGTCATCTTAACAATAGATCTATCTGGCAATAGGAAGTCTTTAAAGTTTTTGAATTTTTTAATGTAGCTGAAAATATAATCCCATCTTCCGCAGTTAAGACCCACGATGTGATCTTTTAACTCAAATAAAATTTCATCCATCTCGAATGAAGCAAGAATTGTTTCAATCAAAACTGTAACTTTAATAGTTCCGTGTTTAATGCCTAATTTTTTTTGCGCTTCTGTAAATACGTCGTTCCACAGTCTAGCTTCAAGATGACTTTCCATTTTTGGTAAATAGAAATAAGGACCCGTTCCATTTTGCAGAAGTTTTTTTGCATTATGATAAAAATAAACACCAAAATCAAATATACCGCCTGAACATTTTTCATTATCAACTAAGAAATGAGCTTCATCCAAGTGCCATCCTCTTGGTCTTACAATAAGTACGGCATGTTTTTCATTTAATTTATATTCTTTGCCAGTAGTTTTATCTGTGAAATTAATTTTTTTATTAATTGCGTTCTTCAAATTAATTTGACCTTCAATAACATTATTCCAAGCTGGAGTTGCAGAATCTTCAAGATCCGCCATAAAACAACTCGCTCCAGAATTAAGCGCATTGATAATCATTTTTTGATTAGTAGGACCTGTAATTTCAACTCTACGATCTTGTAAATCTTTTGGAACGCCTAAAATTTTCCAGTCTTTCTCTCTAATGGACTTTGTTTCTTCCAAGAAATTAGGACGCCAACCCCCATCAATTTTTTTTTGAACTTCTTGTCTACGCTTTAGTAACTCGAGTCTTCTAGAATTAAATTTTCGATGTAAATCGGCTACAAACTCTAAACAATCTAAAGTTAAAATTTCTTCAAATTCTTTAGAAATTTTTCCTGTAATAGTGGTATTTTTTGGAAAAGATTTCATATAGGCCACAATTTATATATAAACTTTATCCGAACTCAATATGTATAAAAATAAAATTATTAAATGAATTACTTAGATTTTGAAGACGATATTAAAGCATTAGATCAAAGAGTTCAGGAATTAAAAGCTCCCTACCTTGCAAAGGGAATTACCGCCATTGAAAATCCTACAATTATTGACGCTGAAAGAAGATTAAATGAAGCGCTAGACAGAGCTTATGCAAATCTTAATCGCTGGCAAAAAACAAAAGTTGCAAGACACGAATTTAGACCACGTTCTATTCATTACATTCAAAAGATTTTTCCAGATTTTACAAATCTATCTGGAGATCGATTGTACGGAGAGGATCAATCTGTGTTAGCAGGATTTGCAACTCTTGATGGCGTTTCAGTTTTGGTTATTGGGCAAGAAAAAGGGAATGATACTCAATCTAGAATTCAAAGAAATTTTGGAATGATGAGACCCGAAGGTTACCGCAAGAGCATGCGTTTAATGAATCTTGCAGATAGATTAAATATTCCAATTATAACATTTATAGATACGCCAGGCGCTTATCCTGGAAAAGGAGCAGAAGAGCGAGGTCAGGCAGAGGCTATTGCAAAATGTATTGAGTGCTGTCTCAATGTAAAAGTCCCAATGATTTCTGTAGTCATAGGAGAGGGTGGGTCAGGAGGAGCCATTGCACTTGCAACTGCTAATAAAGTTTTAATGTTAGAATATTCTGTCTATTCAGTGATATCCCCAGAAGGATGCGCATCTATTCTTTGGCGTGATCCAAAGAAAGCAAAAGAAGCAGCTGAGGCTATGAAGATTTCTTCGCAGGATTTATTAGAAAATAAAATTATTGATGAAATAATCAAGGAACCAAAAGGTGGAGCTCACAGAAATCATGATGAAATGGTTTCAAACGTTACAATGAGTATTAAGAAAAATTTAAATGAACTAATACAAGTTTCTCCAGAAGAGCTTATTTATCAAAGAAAAAATAGATTCCTAAGCATAGGAAGAGACGTGATGATTACTAAAGAAGAGTTTTATAAAGATACGCACATCAATACTGTTGCTTTCAGTCCGTTTAATTGGAAATTATTACTTCAGAATAATCGTAGATTAGTTGCAACAGCCGTTGTGATTGTAGTTTTATTTATTTTAGCTTTAATCTTTGCTTAAGGCGCCGCAGCAATTTTTATATTTTTTACCAGAACCACAAGTGCAAGAAGCATTTCTTGAAACTTTTTCTTGAACTGCCGGTTGCTGAGGTTGTGAAGGTCGATCTTCTTTGGTTACTTGAATATTAATTAAGAACATAATTAAATTTTCTTTAATTTTTGAAAGCAGATCTTTAAATAAATTAAAACTTTCTCTCTTATATTCATCTAACGGGTTTTTTTGACCATAGCCTCTAAGACCAATTACTTGTCTTAATTGTTCAAGATATTGTAAGTGGCTTCTCCATTCGTAATCAAGATTTTGCAGAAAAATTCTCTTTTCAACATCTTTGTTAATTTCATCTCCAGCAGTAGCAATTCTTGCATTTCGTCTTTGGTCAAAGTGATTTTTTAAGAATTCTTTTTGCTCAGAACTATTTTTTGAAAGCCAGGCGTTAAAATCATTATCTTCTATTTTAGTCCCACATAAACGCTCAGTTTTTGTTTTAATTAATTTTTTAGTATTAGCATCAGCGCTATCCCTGTAGCTATGTATTTCATTAATTAGATTTTCTACAATCTCATCAAAGACGTCATTCACTACATTATAAATATTTGGATTTTTTATTACTCCTAATCTTTGTTCGAAAATTACTTTTCTTTGATCGTTCATTACATCATCAAACTGTAATAAAGTTTTTCTGATATCAAAGTTTCTCCCCTCAACTTTTTGTTGTGCCTTTTCTAAAGCTTTGTTGATCCAGGGATGATCAATAGATTCCCCTTCTTTAAGTCCTAGCTTTTGCAACATAAAATCAATTTTTTCAGATCCAAAAATTCTCATTAGATCATCTTGTAAACTTAGATAAAAAATAGAAGCACCTTTATCGCCCTGTCTTCCAGTTCGACCTCTTAACTGGTTATCTATTCTTCTGCTCTCATGACGTTCTGTTCCAATAACAAATAATCCACCACTCTCTAATACTTTAGCTTTTTCTTCTTCATGCTCTTGTTTAGTTTTTTCAACCAAAACTTTATCGTTTGTTCCACCTTCTCTAATTTTTAAATCTAAATTACCACCAAGCTGAATATCAGTTCCTCTGCCGGCCATGTTTGTTGCAATGGTAACCGCACCAATTCTTCCTGCTTGAGCAATGATATTTGCTTCTTGTTCGTGAAATTTAGCATTCAAAACATTATGTTTTATCGATTCTTGTTTTAAAATTTTGGAAATTCTCTCAGATTTTTCAATGCTAGTAGTTCCAATTAAAACAGGCTGTTTTTTTTCATTAGCTGAAACAATTTCTTTTATAATTGCATTAAATTTTTCTTTTTCAGTTCTAAAAATTTTATCATTAAAATCTTTTCTAACCATCGGTCTATTCGTTGGCACCTCAACTACATCTAATTTGTAAATTTCATAAAATTCTTCAGCTTCCGTCAAGGCAGTTCCGGTCATGCCAGAGAGTTTTTCATATAATCTGAAATAATTTTGAAATGTTATCGAAGCTAAAGTTTGATTTTCATTTTGAATTTGAACACCTTCTTTTGCTTCGATTGCTTGATGCAAACCGTCAGAATATCTTCTGCCTTCCATAATACGACCTGTAAACTCATCAATAATGTAAATTTGATTATCTTTTACGATGTAGTCTTTATCTTTAGTAAAAAGCATATTTGCTTTTAAAGACTGATTAATGTGATGAACGATAGATAAATTTTGTGGATCGTAGAAATTAGCTCCTTTTAATAAATTTATTTTTCTTAATTTGTCTTCAATAAAGTCTATTCCTTTCTCTGTTAGCAATGCACTACGATCTTTTTCATCAGTATCGTAATGTTCTTTGCTTAATTGATTAACTAATTTGTTACATAAAAAATATTGAGAAGAATTATCTTCTGTAGGCCCAGAAATAATTAAAGGTGTTCTAGCTTCATCAATTAAGATGCTATCCACTTCATCGACAATACAGAAATAATGTTTTCGCTGTACCATTTCGGCAATGGAGTACTTCATATTATCTCTTAAATAATCAAATCCAAATTCATTGTTCGTTCCATAAGTGATGTCACATTCGTACTGAGCTTTTCTGCTAACATCGTCGATGCCATTTATGATACAGCCAACACTAACTCCTAAAAAATTATAGATTTTTGACATCCATTCAGAATCACGTTTTGCAAGATAGTCATTCACCGTTACAACATGAACGCCTTTTTCTGTTAAGCTGTTTAAATAAGCGGGCAAAGTTGCAACTAATGTTTTTCCTTCCCCAGTTTTCATTTCTGAAATATTGCCTTGATGAAGAATAATTCCGCCTAGTAACTGCACATCAAAATGTCTTTGTCCTGTAGTTCTAATGCTAGCCTCACGTACACAAGCAAATGCTTCTGGTAAAATTTTATTTAAATTTTCTCCATTTTTAATTCTTTTTTTAAATTCTTGTGTTTTGTTCTTTAATTCTTCATCTGAAAGCTTTTGAATTTCAGGTTCTAATGAATTAATTTTTTGAACTAACGGCTTTATTTCAACAAGCTTACGCTCATTAGATGTTTTAAATATTTTTTTTAAAATGTTTAAACCGGGTATCATTTTGAGATATTATTACAGATAAATTAAATAGTATAAATTTAGCAACTACCTTATAACTGAAAAAATACTAAATAAAATACACATGACTACGCTATTTCAAAACTTTTTTAAGAAAAAACAACTTAATAGAGTTACCAAAGATTTCCCCGAGATGCCAAGTATTGATGGACTGGAGATTTCAACGGTAAGTGCAGGCTTGTATAATACAAACAGAGATGATGTGAGTTTATTTTATTTTCCTGACGGCGCGATATTTTCAGGAGTTTATACAAAATCTTCAACAAGATCTGTTTGTATCGATTGGAATGTTAAGGCAAATAAAAAAGATATTAGAGCTTTATTAGTTAACACTAGAAATGCAAATGCATACACAGGCAAGCAAGGATTAAATAGTATTATAGAATTATCAAAATTCTTTACAGATAAAAAAAAAATTACAAACAAACAAATTTTATTTGCATCTACAGGTGTGATTGGTCAACCATTTCCACTTACAAAAGTTAAAGGAGCGCTACCTAATTTAATTGAAAAATTAAAAAGACCCATAAAATTAACTTGGATTAAGCAGGCCTTGTCTATTATGACCACAGACACATTTGGAAAAATGAGCTGTGCTGTAGTTCAAACCAATAAAGATTTTATAAATATAGCAGGTATTGCAAAGGGATCAGGAATGATCGCACCAAATATGGCAACAATGTTTGGTTTTATTTTTACTGATGCAAATATTTCCCAAGAAGTTTTAAATAAAATGTTGAAAAGAAATACCGAAAATACATTTAATGCAATTACAGTTGATGGAGACACCTCAACAAATGATATGGTTTTAGTTTTTTCAACTAGAAAAGCTAAGAATAGAATTATTAATGATATTAATTCTAAAGCTGCAAAAGATTTTGAAAAAGCACTTTATGAAGTGATGTTAGACCTTTCAAAACAAGTTGTTTTGGATGGTGAGGGAGCTAAAAAATTTCTTACCATAAATGTAACGGGAGCTTCTAATGATAAATTCGCAAAAGAAGTTGCTATGTCCATTGCAAATTCGCCACTTGTTAAAACTGCACTTGCAGGAAGTGATCCTAATTGGGGTAGAATTTTAATGGCGATTGGCAAAACTAATGAAAGAGTAAAAAAAGAAAAAATTGAAATTAAAATTGGAGATTCTTTAATTACAAAATATGGAATGCAGGTACCAAGTTATGATGAGCAAAAAGTTAAAAATTATATGCTCGGTGATGATATTATTTTTGATGTGAATTTAAATTTAGGCAAGGGAAAATTTACTGCTTACACTTGCGATTTTAATGCTGA
>AQUE01000011.1 GCA_000371845.1 alpha proteobacterium SCGC AAA280-P20 | reverse complement strand
AAAAGAAATTCAAAAAAAAGAGAAACCTCCTCTAGAGATTAAACCTAAAGGAAAACGTGGAAGACCCAAAAATCCAGAAACAAAGAAAATTGCACAACAAACTACTTCGGAACAAAAACCGCTAACAGCATCTCAAAATGCCGCAGCTGAAATTATAATTACAAAAGTTGCAAAACAAGAGTCTGATAAAAAAATTTATAAAGTTAAAGATCACGTTATTTATCCAAAACATGGTGTTGGTCAAATTGTTGCTATTGAGAACAGTGTGATTGCTGACATTGAAATGACTTATTATAAAATTCAGGTAACTAAAGATAAATTAATTTTAACGATTCCTGTTAATCAACAGGGAAACTTGAGACCTATATCAAGTGTGAACCAAATTAATAAAGCGATATCTATTTTAAAAGGAAAACCAAAAATTAGAAGAACTATGTGGAGTAGAAGAGCTCAAGAATATGATCAAAAAATTAACTCTGGCGAAATTTATCAAATTGCAGAGGTAGTAAGAGATTTAAATAAAAATAGTGAAATTCCAGTTGATCAATCTTACAGTGAAAGACAGTTATTTGAAAAAGCCTATGATCGTTTATTAGGAGAGGTAGCTATTGGAATGCAACTTACTAATGAGGACGCTAAGAAGAAATTAGATAAAGCGCTTGGTAAGAAAGAAACTGTAACTGCAGAGCCTATATAAAAAAAACGCCCTTCAAAAAATTTGAAGAGCGTTTTTCTTGAAAACTAAAAAACTATCTTCTTCTTTTTTTTGCTTTCTTAGCTGGCTTTCTTCTTTTAGAAGATTTTCTCTTCTTAGAAGTTTTTTTAGCTGCTTTTCTTTTTTTAGCCATTTTTTTCTCCCGTTACGTTAATGATCACTTAAATAATTTAAGTGATTCGCATTAAGAAATACTTAAAAACATATCGCTTACTAAGTCAAATTGTTATTTGTGCGAACAATTTTTTAAAAATGAATTATTTTTTTTTGATTCAAATTTTATTGGTTTACAATAGTTTTTTAATATTTTTTTTAGATTAAATATTATTTATATTTTACTTAAGTGCACTCGTAGCTCAGCTGGATAGAGTACAAGTTTCCTAAACTTGGTGTCAGAAGTTCGAATCTTCTCGAGTGCACCAAATTAAAAATAAAGTTTTTCTAATTGATCTCCAAAAACTTTTTTTACTTGATGCCTTCTTGTTTTCATTGTTGGAGTTAGCATTTCGTTCTCGATAGTAAATGCATCATCAATAATTATAAATTTCTTAATTTTTTCAATAATACTCAGATCATCATTAACTTTATTAATAATAAATTGTATTTTATTTTTTCTGTCTTCCAACTCTTTTGCAACAACGATTAGAGCGACTAAATAATTCTTTTTATCTCCGTAAATATAGCTTTGAATAACCTCAGGATAATTTGCTAATAAATTTTCTATTTTACTCGGGGCAATGTTGTCTCCACCAGAATTTACAATAATATCTTTTTTTCTATCAGTAATTTTTAAATATCCTTCTTGGTCAATTTCTCCTATGTCTCCTGTATATAACCAATTATCTTTTAAGATTTTTTCAGTCTCACTTTTATTGTTCCAATATCCAAGCATAATATTTTCTCCCTTAACTAAAATCTCTCCATCTAAAGCTATTTTGACCTCTACATCTTTAAAAATTTTTCCAACTGTATCTACTTTAATTTTATCTATTGAATTACAACTAACGACTGGTGATGCCTCTGTCAGCCCATATCCTTGTAATGTTGGCAGGCCTAAAGAATTTAAGAATATCCCAACATTATAGTCCAGAGGTCCTCCTCCAGATATAAATGCTTTTATTTTTCCACCAAATTGATTCTTAATTTTTTTCCTAACGATTATATCTAATATAAAATTAATAAATTTTTCAAAAAAACTCATTTTTTTAAATAATATTTTTTTTTCACCTAATTCTAATGTTTTATTAAAAATCATTTTTTTAAAATTACTCTGATTTTGTAAATTAATTTTAATTTTATGAACAAGATTTGTATAAAACCTTGGTACAGCAGTCATGATAGTTGGTTTTGCAATTTTTAAGTTTGTTAATAATTTATCCAAATTTTCTGAATAAAATATTTTTGCTCCTAGACTTAATTGAACAAATTGAACTGTATGTTCGTAAGAATGAGATAGGGGCAACCAAGTAAGAAAAGTATTTTGCTGTTCTTTAATAAAATACAGAAATTCTAAAGCACCTTCGCAATTTTTTAATATACCACCGTGCGATAACACCACTCCCTTAGGTGTGCCTTGCGTACCAGAGGTATAAATAATACAAGCAGGGTCTTTTCTTGTTAAACTTTTGTTGATCCTTTTAAAAAATATTTTAGTTTCTTCAATATCAATTTCTTTTTCTACAACCTCAGAAAAATTAGTACTGTTGTCTACAGCAAATTCATTCTTTTCATTTAAAAGAATTATAAAATTAAAATTGTAATTAATTTTTTTTGCTGCCAATAAGATATTCTTTAATAACTGAGTGCTTGAGACAATCAATCCTGAAGGTTTGCAGTCATTAATTGTAAATGCAAAATCATTTACTGTGTAAGTGGTATAATTTGGGACTGTAATTGCTGAATTTAGTAATATTGCAAGATCTGCAATTAACCATTCTGGTCTATTCTCTGAAACTAATAATACTCTATCGCCTTTGGTAATATTTTTTTCATTTAAAAATTTTGCAAGTTTTAAGACATTGTTTTTAGTATCAGACCAACTGTAAGTCTGAAATTTTTTTAAATTTAAATTATTAAAGAATAAATGATCTTCTTTTTGATATTTTTCACATTGTAAAAAAAATATTTCATTTAAACTATTAAATGATGAAATTTGCATAATCATTATTCTACTTTTTTGAACTATTTATTCTACAATAGTTATTTTGGATGCTAATAATAAAATTAAATATATAACCTTTTTTAAAATGAGATCTCTATATAATAAAATTTTATCTATCTGCTCAAAGAAACAGTCTGAAAAATTTTTATATTTTATAAGTTTTATTGAAAGTAGCGTTTTTCCAATTCCCATCGTTTTTTTAATGATTCCTGTTCAATTAGTAAAAAGACATAGGGCAATGGCTATTGGTTTTTTTGTAACTGTATTCTCAGTGCTTGGCGGAGCCTTGGGATATTATTTAGGATATTTTTTTTACGACACAATTGGAGCAAAAGTTATAAGTTTATATGGATATCAAGAATCCTTTATTACATTTACAAATTCGATCACAAAAGAAATGGAGTTTTGGATTGTTTTTTTTTATGCCTTTACTCCTTTGCCTTATAAACTTTTGACTATTGGTAGTGGGTTTGTGCAGTTTAATTTTTGGATTTTTATTTTTGGTAGTTTCATATCAAGATCAATTCGTTTTTTAGCAATAAGCTTTTTGATATGGAAGTATGGAGAAGGTATAAAAAATTTTATAGAGAAATACTTAAATATCTTATCAATAGTAAGTGTAGCCCTGTTATTGATAATCTTTTTTATAATAAAATATTTATTTTAATTGGTGCGGAAGGAGGGATTTGAACCCTCACACTCTTGCGAGCAATAGATTTTGAGTCTATCATGTCTACCGTTCCATCACTTCCGCAAATCTTATTTTTATTTCTTATCAATAAAACTAATTTTTATTAAAATCGCAAGAAGCAACCAGATAATAAAAGATTCTCCGTGATTGATGCGATAAGATGCTCCGAAAAGCTTAGCAATACCAACTACCAAATAGAAAACTACTGGCGAAATCACTAAAGATATAGCAAATTGTTTAATATCAAATTTTAATTTCATTTTTTAATTATATAAATTCAAATATACATGACAAGTTAATGTTAAAAAATTTATTAAATAAACTTATAAAACTAGCGGGACATAAGTTTGCAAAGTATGTCTTGGCCGTTTGGTGTTTTTTAGAGAATATATTCTTTCCATTTCCCTCAGATGCAATTGTAATTCCAATGTCAATTGCCAAACCAAAAAGATGGTTTGAAACTTTCATGATTGCAACTGCGGCTGCTTTCGTAGGCGCTCTTGTTGCTTACGCTATAGGAAATTTTATGTTTCATAAATTAGGCGTTCATATATTTGAGCTTTCAGGAGTTGATGATCCAAAAAAATTCTTAGCTATCTTTTATAAAAAAAGCACAATGATAGCTTTTGCATTCATATTATTTATCTCTGGATTTACACCTCTTCCTTTTAACTTACTTGCAATAGCCAGTGGTTTTGTTCATTTCAACTTTTTTTTATTTGCCGCCACAGCTTTATTTACAAGGGGATCTAGATATTTCTTATTAGCCTATTTATTTTCGAAATTTGGACCCAAAATTCAAAAACAAATTGAGAAAAAGTTTTCAACTTTTTTAATGTGGGTCATTGGAAGCTTTATTTTTGTTCTTGCAGGAATGTATTTATTTTATATTAAATTCCCACACTATTTTGCTGCTTGAAAAATAAAATTTATAAATATTTTATATATATTTTTATAATTAATTTTCTTGTTATCTCTTCAGCATTATTTATTGAGTATATTTTAAAAGTTAAGCCTTGTGCTCTATGTATTTATGAGCGCTATCCCTATTATTTAATTTTATTATTCTCTGCTTTATTTTTTTTAAAAAATAATTGGAAAAACCAATTAATGATTTTAATAATCATAACATCGGTTGTAAGTTTTTTTCTTGCTGGATACCACGTTGGAATTGAATATGGACTAATTAACGAACTATCTAGCTGCAAAACAGAAGTGGGTAAAAATATATCTAAAGATATTCTTTTAAAAGAATTACAAAGTAAATTAGCCCCATCATGTAAAGAAGTTGGCTTTAAATTATTTGGTTTATCTTTAGCCTCAATTAATATGATTATGTCTTTAATTCTTACAATTTTATATTATAAAATATTCTCATGGACAAAAAAAACGAGCAAATAGCTGAGATGATTAGAGTCAACCACGCTGGAGAGCGTGGTGCTATAAAAATATATGAAGGCCAATTAAAAGCTCTTCAACTTTTTAATAAAGATCCAGAATTACAAAATACTATTAAGGACATGCGTGATCACGAATTAGAACATTTAGAATTTTTTGAAAATCAAATTATCGAAAGAAAAGTTAGACCTACAGCTTTGCTTCCTTTGTGGGATGTTCTTGGTACGGCCCTTGGTTTTGGTACGGCGTTACTTGGGAAAAAAGCTACAGCTTTATGCACTTCTGCCGTTGAAGAAGTTATTGGTGGTCATTATGGAGAGCAGATAGATATTTTGTCCAAAGAATATAAAGAAGAAAAAGAACTGAAAGAAAAATTTATTAAATTTAGAGAAGAAGAACTTGAGCACAAAAATACTGCTGAAAGTTTAGGAGCTAATAATGATGGTTTATATTCTATTTTAGATATCGTAATAAAAAATAGTTCTAAATTAGCTATAGCTATTTCAAAAAAATATTAGCTTTCAAGCTTAACGTCCCAATATAAATAATCTAGCCAGCTTTGGTGTAAAAAATTTGGTGGGAAAAATTTTCCGTTATCATGTAATTCTTCTACTGTTGGTCGGCATGGCTTTGTTTTTGGAATCATTCCACTGACATGGGGAAGTTTGCCGCCTTTTCTTACGTTACATGTGCAACAAGCAGATACCACATTCTCCCAACAAGTAATTCCCCCTCTAGATCTTGGTATTACGTGATCAAAAGTTAAATTTTTATTATCTCCACAATACTGACAAGAAAATCTATCTCTTAAAAAAACGTTAAATCTTGTAAAGTTTGGAAACTCAGAAGGTTTTATATATTTCTTTAATGAAATTACGCTTGGTAATTTCATAGAAAAGGAAGGACTCCTAATTTCGCGGTCATACTCCGAAACTATCGTCACTCTATCTAAAAAAACATCACGAACGGCATCTTGCCAGCACCACAATGATAAAGGGTAATAACTTAACGGCCTATAATCTGCGTTCAATACAAGAGCTGGGCACTTATCCAAAGGTACTGAATTAGATTCTGTAATAATCATTTAATACATTAATTGATATATCAATTTTATTTATAATCAAAATATTTATTTTTTATTGATGTTAATAAATTCTAGACCCAAACTTAATCCTTCTACTGGAATAGAATGGCCACAACCTTTAAAAATTTTAGTTTTTAAATTAAATTTATTTTGTAATAAAAAGTTTTTTGCCTCCATCATTTCTTCTAGAGGAACAATATTATCATCATCCCCGTGCATTAAAAAAACTGAAGGTTTTGATTTAATATTCTGTTCTAGATAGGCAGGATCATAGATTTTTCCAGAATAGCCAACTACTCCTGCAATTTTATTAGAATTTGTTAATGCATAATGTAATGACATCATTGTTCCTTGACTAAACCCCACTAAAAACAACTTTGAATAATCTAGATTTAATTCTTTAAGTTTTGCATTAATAAAATCTGTTAATTTTAATATTGAATTTTCTAATTCTAAATTAATTTTTTTTTCATCATGACTCATAAGATCAAACCATTCAAATCCTCCTGGATTAACTGAACAAATATTGGGTGCATTAGGTGAGGTAAAATAAAAGTCTGGCAAAAATCTCTGCCAATAATTTCCAATATTAATTAAATCTTTTCCATCAGCTCCATATCCATGACAAAAAACTATTAAATAGTTTGCCTTAGAAGAGGTTTGTGGCAAAGAAGTTGTCTTTAAAAATATATTTTCTTCAATTAATTTCATTAATATTTTATTTTATATAATTTTAATCATTTTATGATAATTGTTTCTTAATGTCAGATTTAAGTCGTATTATTGCAATAGTTGCTTTGATTGTTGTTACCGTAATTCTTATGCGTGGATTAAAATCATTTTTTCTTGGTAGTAATATTGATGACAAAAGACAAAGTAATAAACTAATGCAGCTAAGAGTTATTGCTCAATTTGTTGCTATAGTTATTTTAATGACTCTATTTTATTTTCACAAAAAATAAATTTAAAGGTTCCTTAACCAATTAATAAATTTTTCATCAGCAAAATTAATAGACCCTATAACTCTTGCTATTTCTTTCCCGTTGCGGTCCACAATTAGAGTTGTCGGCAAGCCTCTTAAACCAATTTTGTTAGCTAAAACATACTCTGGGTCATAATATGTAGAAAAATTCTTAATTTTTAACTCAGTAAAAAATTTATCAGTTTTTTTCTTATTTATTTTTTCAAGATTAATAGCAAATATTTTTATTTTATCTCTACCAATAATATCAACCAACTTATCAATGGAAGGCATTTCTTCTTTGCAAGGAACGCACCAAGTGGACCAAAAATTAATTAGATTTATTTGATGATCAAATTTATTAAATTTTAATTTTTTACCAGAGAAATCTATAAATTCTTCACCAATAATTTCTTTTGGAACCTCATGCACAACTATGTTCTTGAAGGGAAGATCTTTAATGGGTTGTGATAAAGAGTGATTAGTAATAAATAATAATAAACTAGTTAAATAAACTAAATATTTAAAAGAATTACGTAAAAAAAACATAGTTTAGTTTTATACATTATTAAAAATATGACTAAAGGAAATAAAAATAAAGTGTGGGGCACAAGAGTTAAAAAACCTACATCGAAACTTTTGCAATCAATTAATTCTTCAATTGATATTGATAAAAGATTATTCAATGAAGATATTGATGCATCTATTGCTCATTGCGAAATGCTTTCAAAGCAGAAAATTATTAAAAGTGAATCTGCTAAAAAAATCATTTTTGGATTAAAAAAGATTAAAATTGAAATACAAAATAATAAATTTGAATTTAAAAAAGAGCATGAAGACATTCATCTTAATGTTGAAAAAAGATTATTTGAAATTATAGGCGATCACGCTGGATTTCTTCATACTGCAAGATCAAGAAATGATCAGGTAGTGACAGATTTTAAACTTTGGGTAAAAAAATCTGCAAACATTATCGATAAAAATTTAACTCTACTCATCAAAAGTTTTTTAAATAAAGCTAAAAAAAACATTGATGTAATTATGCCAGGATTTACGCATCTTAAAAATGCGCAGCCGGTGCTGTTTTCACATTATTTATTGGCGTATGTAGAAATGTTTAAAAGAGACAAGAAAAGAATTAAAAGTTTCTTAGAAAATATTAATGAAAATCCTTTAGGATCTGCTGCTCTTGCTGGGACTTCATATAATATTGATAGACACTTTACTTCAAAAAAACTTGGATTTAAAAAACCTACTGACAACTCTATTGATTCAGTTTCTGATAGAGATTTTGCTATTGAATTCTTATTTATAGCATCTTTATGTTCGGTGCATCTTTCGAGACTTGCTGAAGAAATCATTATTTGGAATTCAGATCTTGTAAATTTAATTACTCTCGAAGATAGTTTATTAACGGGATCTTCAATCATGCCTCAAAAAAAGAATCCGGATTCGGCAGAATTAATTAGAGGTAAAACTGGAAGAATTTTTGGACAATTGTCTTCAATGCTAACTACAATGAAAGGCTTACCGCTTGCTTACTTTAAAGACATGCAAGAAGATAAGGAGAGCGTATTTGATTCTTACGATACTCTTTTATTGAATATTCAGCTTGCTACAGAATTAGTAGATGGAATGAAACCCAATAAAGCTAAAATGCTAGCTGCTGCAAAATTAGGTTTTACTACCGCAACGGACTTTGCTGATTATTTAGTAAAAAAAGGAATGTCTTTTAGAGACGCTCATAAAAAATCTGCAACTCTTGTAAATATTGCTGAAAAAAATAATCAAACACTTGATGAGTTAGATTTTTTAACGATTAAAAAAGTTGAAAAAAGCGTAGAAAAAGATGTTTTGAAAATGTTTGATCTGAAAAATTCAGTGAATTCAAAAAAATCTTATGGCGGAACATCACCGTTTAATGTTAATAAAATGATAAGAAAATATCAAAAAGAGTTTAAATGATTAGAATTTTGTTAGTATTGTCAGTATTATTTTTAACGACGTCTTGTGGTGTAAAGAACAATCCTGTTTACCAGTCTTTGAATAGTAATTTTGAAAAACAATCTTTAGAAACTAAAATTGATATCAAAATCATTTAATGAATTTTCTAAAGTTCAAAAATAAAAAATTATTTTTTGAAAATATCGCTATATCAAAAGTAGCTACAAAAATTAAAACTCCATTTTATCTTTATTCTTTAGGTCAACTAAAATTTAATTTTAATAATTTTAAAAAATCTTTTAAAAAAATTAATCCAATCATTTGCTTTTCGGTAAAATCAAATTCAAATTTAAAACTTATTTCTGAATTAAAAAAACTTGGCTCTGGTGCAGATGTTGTTTCAATTGGCGAATTAAAAATTGCTCTTAAAGCAGGAATTTCTACTAAAAAAATAGTTTTTTCCGGAGTTGGAAAGACAGAAGAAGAATTAGATTTTGCAATTAAAAAAGAGATTCTCTTAATTAATGCAGAGTCGGAGGCAGAAATAAGGGCTATTAATAAAATTGCCAAAAAAAATAATAAAATTGTCTCTGTAGGAATTAGAATTAATCCCAATATCTCAGCTAAAACTAATAAAAAAATATCTACGGGAAAAAAAGATAATAAGTTTGGTATTTCAATGAGTGCATGTTTGGAAATATTTAACAATCAATATCATTATGAATATGTAAAATTTGAGGCAATTAGCGTTCATATTGGTTCTCAAATTATGGACATCAATCCGTTCAAAAAAGTTTTGAATACACTCTCAAGCTTTAATAAAAAAATTAATCTAATTGGAATAAATTTAAAATATATCGATCTAGGGGGTGGAACTGGAATTCCATACTCAAGCAACGAGAAAAAATTTAATCTACCACAATATTCAAATCTTGTTTTGAAATTTAAAAAAGCAAATGATGTACAAATTATTTTTGAACCAGGAAGATCTGTTTGTGGCAATACTGGAGTATTAATATCTAAAGTTATTTACCTAAAAGATGTGCCAGGGAAAAAATTTATAATTATAGATGCCGCAATGAATGATCTAATCAGGCCAGCTCTATATGGTGCAAAACATCAAATTTACCCTTTGTTAAAAAATAGCTCTAATATTAAGAAAAATACTGAATTTGTCGGTCCGGTTTGTGAGAGTTCAGATACTTTTATTTCTTACAATAAATATCAAAAACTTAATGAGGGAGATTATGTATGCATTGATAATATTGGAGCATACGGAAGATCTCTAGCCTCAAACTACAATACACGACCTTATTGCTCGGAAATTTTAATTAATAAAAATAAATATAAAATAATAAGACAAAGACAAAAATTGGAATCTTTGATTAATTAAATGCACTTTTTAAGATCTCTGGTATTTAATTTTGCAACTTACTGCGGTTCTTTTTTCTCAACATTATTAGCTTTGCCAACTCTGATAATGCCAAAAACAGCAATGCAATGGTTAGCTCGTATGCTGGGCTTTTATATTATTTTTTGCGTAAGATTTATTATTAATACAAAAATAATATTTAAAGGATTAGAAAATATACCAAAAGATAGAAAATTTTTTGTAGCCTCTGCACATCAATCAATTTGCGAAACTTTTGTTTTTAATGCTGTGCTTAATGCTCCTATTTTTATTGTTAAAGCTGAACTATTTAAAATTCCATTTTATGGATGGTGCATTAAAAAATTAGGATTTATAGGAACTCGCAGAGAAAAAGTTACTAAAGACCATCTTGTTTTTCTGGAAAAAACTGCTGAAACTATTAATAAAGAAGCATCTCCTTTAATTATTTTTCCACAAGGAACTAGAATTAAAAACAATGAAAGAGTTCCTCTGAAAAAAGGGGTTTCTAGAATTTATGAAAAAGCAAACGTTCCCTGCATACCTGTTAAATTAAACACTGGTGATGTATGGCCTAGAGATAGTTTTCTGAGATTCCCTGGTAAAATCTACATTGAATTTAAAAAACCAATTGAACCAGGTTTAAACATGAACGATTTCATGAATAAACTTGAAAAAGAAATTTACGATTAATTTTTCCTGCCAAAATTAGGACTGTTAATATCCTGACCAGCTTTAACAATAGCCTGTCTAATTTTTCTAGTTTTAGAAAATAGTTTAAATAATTTATTGCCATCTCTTTTTATAAGAGCACGTTTTAAATTACTTAAATCTAAATTAAATTTTTCTAACATATGAAGAATCTGCTTTCGATTGTTAAGAGCAATATCTCTCCACATTGTAGGATCTGAAGATGCAATTCTAGTAAAGTCTCTAAATCCGCTGGCACTATATTTAATGACTTCTGACTTTGTATCTTTCTCAAGATTAGCTGCGGTTCCTACAATATTATAAGCTATCAAATGAGGAATATGACTCGTAATTGCCATAACTTTATCATGATGTTCAGCTGACATATGTTGAACTTTGCTACCAATTTTTTTCCAAAAATTATTTAATTTTTTTAAAGAGTTAGGATTTTTTTTGTTTATTGGGGTTATGATGCACCATCTATTTTTAAATAAATCAGCAAAACCAGCTTCCGGACCGCTTTGTTCTGTTCCAGCAACTGGATGAGCTGGAATCCATATGGTGTTTTTATTAATTAATTTACTAACCGTATTAGTTACAAAAATTTTTGCAGAACCAACGTCGGTTAAAATACAACTTTTTTTTAAATCATTTTTAATAACAGAAACAATATGTTTATAGGTTCCTAGTGGAGTGCAAATAATTACTAAATCAGAATTTTCAACGCTCTTTTTAAGATTTGGCTCTATATGATTAGTTATTTTAAGTTTGATAGTTTTTTTTAAAACTAGTTTAGATTTGTCATGAGCAACTAAAATTTTACATAAATTATTCTTCTTAATTGCTCTAGCAATCGAAGAGCCTATTAAGCCCAATCCTATTATTGTTATTTTGTTAAACATCAAAAATTTTATTCAGATTTTTTAAAAATAAATTATTTTCTTTATTATTTCCAATAGTCACTCTTAGTGAATTAGGCAGTCCATAACCTTTCATTTTTCTTAATATAATCTTGGATTTAATAAATTTATCATAAACTTTGTCTGCTGTTATTTCTTTATTATCAAAACGCATTAAGAAAAAATTCGCCACAGGAACGTTAGTTAAAATTCCTAAATTGATAAAATTTTCAAAAAATATATCTGCCCATTTACTATTGTGTTCTATATTCTTTTTTAACCAATTTTTATCATTCAGAGCCTCTACGCCTGCAACTTGTGCTGCTGAATTAACATTAAAAGGTGGCTTAATAAGCTTCATTGCAGAAATAATATTTTTTGGCCCGTAACCCCATCCAAGTCTCAAACTAGCAAGACCGTATATTTTTGAAAAAGATCTAGTAATAAGAACGTTGCTGTAGCCTCTAAACAAATCTAAACCAGAAACATAATCCTTATTTATAACAAATTCAAAATAAGCATCATCAACTACTAATAAGATGTTACTACGTAATTTTTTTCTAAGTAATAACATTTCATTCTTATCTAAGTATGTTCCTGTTGGATTGTTTGGATTGGCTAAAAAAACAATTTTAGTTTTAGAAGTTATCTTTGCTAATATAGAGTCTATATTTGCTTTAAAATCATCCTCTTGTGCCACAATAACTTTACCGCCGTGGATTTTGGCATAAATCCTGTACATTAAAAAACTATACTCAGTAACTACAACTTCATCATTAGGTTTTAAAAATAATTGGCAAGCCAAGCTAATAATTTCATCAGAACCATTTCCAATAATAATATTATTGGGATTAAGTTTTAAATTCTTTGATATCGATTGAATTAAAATGTTTGAATTTCCATCTGGATACCTGGATAATTTTTTACTAGATTTAATAAATCCAGAAATAGCTTTTTTGGAAGGTCCTAAAGCAGATTCATTGGCTGAAAGTTTTATTGGATTTTTAATATTTTTTATCTGAGACAATCCGGCTACATATTTTAAATTATTGAAATTTTTAAATCTTAGAACCATTTTTTTATAAATATTTGCTGATTTTATTTTTTAATTAACACAATGCTATTATGGTTGATACTATTTATAAAAATAAATCTTATAAAATTTTTTAAAACAGCAACAAGATCAGCAATAAAACCGAATAAATTGACAATAAATTATGCCTAAGATAAAAACCATTTGCGCTGATTTACCGAATTGCGAGCGCACATAAACAGCTAAAAAGGTAAAAAATCACTTCAAAGTGCTTTTTTAATTTAAATGAAATTAGAGTCAAAAATAGTAGTAGATTTTATAAAACCATTCTCAAAAGTTCTCGACGTAGGTTGTGGTGATGGGAGCATTCTTCTTCACTTAAAAAAAGAAAAGAAAATTGATGCTCGTGGCATTGAGATTGATCATGAAAAAGTTAAAGAAAGCCTAAGCAAAGGCCTTTCTGTTGTCGAGGGTGATGCTGAGCAAGATTTAATTAATTACCCAGATCAATCTTTTGATTACGTAATTCTAACGCAAACTCTTCAAGCTTTTTATAAGCCTAGAAAAGTTTTGCATGAACTTTTAAGGATAGGAAAAAATGCAATTGTTTCTATTCCAAATTTTGGATACTGGAAAGTTAGATTTAGTTTGCTTCTTAAAGGAAGAATGCCAGTTACCAAAACGTTGCCTAATACATGGCACGATACACCTAATTTACATATGTGCACTATTAAAGATTTTTTTGACTTATGTCATTCTGACAAGATTAACATAATAAAATCAATCGCAGTGACTCAGGATAGATCTTCAGTAATTTCAAATTTAAATTTGGAAATAAAAAATCTTTATTCTGAGTTTGGCGTTTTTTTAATTAGTAAAAAAAACTAATTATTATTTAATTATGGATATTCATATTATTCCGTGTCTAAAAGATAATTATGCTTATATCGTTGAAAATAAGAAAACTAAAAATGCATGTGTTATTGATCCGTCCGAATCAGAGCCTGTTATAAATTTTTTAAAAACTAACAAATTAAATCTAAAATATATTCTAAATACCCATCATCATGCTGATCACATAGGGGGTAATCTGGAACTAAAGAAAAAATTTAATTCACAAATATTAGGTTTTGAAAAAGACAAAAATAGAATTCCAGGAATTGATATATTTTTAAATGATAAACAGATTTGGAATTTTGAAGGTTCTGATGTTCTAATAGAACATGTTCCGGGCCATACATCTGCTCATATATTTTATTATTTTAAAAATGAAGAATCTGTTTTTACAGGTGATACGTTATTTTCTTTTGGTTGCGGAAGATTGTTTGAAGGTTCTTATTTAGAGATGGTAAATTCTTTAAAGAAAATTAGATCATTGCCACTTAAAACAAAAATATTTTGCGGACACGAGTACACAATTAATAATCTAAAATTTTGTATGGAATTAGATAAAAATAATTCTGAATTAAAAGAAAAATATAATCAAATAAGCAACAATATTAAAAATAAATTACCTAGCGTACCCTCTGCTCTAAGTGACGAAATAAGATTAAATATTTTTTTAAAATTTGATGATTTAAATTTTAAAAAAAGAATAGGACTTGGAGATCTAAATGAAGTAGATTTTTTCAAGAAGATTAGAGATCTAAAAGATAACTTCTAAAAACCAATACACTTGGGCATAATCGCAATCTTGACAAGCTAAGATGGCTATATATATTGCCCAGACCTAAAAGAAATTACATATGACTTTTGCAGTAATCAAAACCGGCGGCAAACAATATAAAGTATCAGCTAATGATACTATTAGAATTGAAAAGCTTGATGATAAAGCTGGTAAAACATTCGAATTTAAAGAAGTTCTTTTAACAACGGACAATACTACGACTGAAATAGGTTCTCCAATGATCGATGGGGCATACGTTGAAGCGGAACTTTTAAAACAAGCAAGAAATGACAAGGTTATTATTTTTAAAAAAAGAAGAAGACAAAATTCAAGAAGAAAACGCGGACATAGACAGCATGTTTCAATAGTGAAAATTTTAAAAATTTATGGTAAAAGTGGAAAACTTTTAGCTGAAGCTAAAAATACGACTGTAGAGAAAAAAACTTCAGAAAAAAAAGTTGAAGCTAAAGTAACTGCTAAAAAATAGATAATAAACAATGGCAACAAAAAAAGCTGGTGGCTCGACGAAAAACGGACGCGATAGCGCTGGAAGGCGACTTGGCGTAAAAAAATTTGGTGGTCAATCTGTAATAGCTGGAAATATTATTATGAGACAAAGAGGAACGAAAATGTTCCCAGGTGATAATGTTGGTATGGGTAAAGATCATACCATTTTTTCTAAAGTAAACGGCGTAGTAAAATTCGAGACAAAAAAACTCGGAAGAACTTACATTTCAGTAATCCCTCAATAAACTCGGTTTATTTTTTAAACTGAGATTTTTATTAATAATCAATAATATGATTGTATGAAATTTTTAGATCAAGTTAAAATTATGATTAAGGCCGGAGACGGAGGAAATGGTTGTGTTGCATTTCGAAGAGAGAAATTTATTGAATTTGGAGGACCATATGGAGGCGATGGTGGTGCCGGAGGATCAATAATTGTCAAAGCCGTGAATGGCTTGAATACTTTGGTTGATTATCGTTTTGCACAACACCACAAAGCTCAAAATGGATTTAATGGTTCTGGCAATAATAAAAGAGGACTATCAGGAAAAGATTTAATTTTGAGAGTTCCTGTTGGAACCCAAATATATGAAGAAGATAAAAAAACATTATTATTTGATTTAATAAAAGAAGATCAAGAATATGTCATAGCTAAAGGTGGTAATGGTGGACTTGGTAATTCAAAATTTAAAAGTTCAACTAATAGATCTCCAAGAAAATTTACATATGGGAAAAAAGGAGAAGAATTTACAGTTTGGCTTGAATTAAAATTAATTGCTGACGTTGGAATTATTGGTTTTCCAAATGCTGGGAAATCTAGTCTGCTTTCAATATCAACAAGAGCGAGACCTAAGATTGCTAATTATCCTTTTACAACTCTAAACCCAAATCTTGGTGTTGTTTTTATTGATAATAAAGAAATAATTATTGCTGATATTCCTGGTCTAATTGAGGGTGCTCATAGCGGTTCAGGTTTGGGCGATAAATTTTTAAAACATATAGAAAGATGCAAAAGCATTATTCATATGATTGATATTAATGAAGACGATTTGGTTGATAAATATAAGATTATTAGAAATGAACTTAAAGAATTTAACCCTGAATTAATAAAAAAAAGAGAACTTATTGTATTTAATAAGATTGATTTAATAGACGAGAAAGAAAAGAAAGAGAAAATAATGAATTTTACTAAAAAAATTAAGAAAAAAGTTTATGATATATCTGTTGAAAAAAACATTAATGTGAAGAATTTATTGCGAGCTATCTAAATGGACATTTTAAAATATAAAACCATTGTAATAAAAATAGGATCAAGCCTCATTGTTGATGGAAAAAACAAAATTAAAAAAAATTGGTTCAATAAGTTAATAGACGATATTAATTTTTTAATAAAAAAAAATAAGCAAATTATTATTGTTTCTTCAGGAGCAATCGCCCTTGGCTGTGATTTATTAAAAATTAATAAAAAAAATACAAAATTGAGCCAATTTCAAGCAATAGCCGCTATTGGTCAAATTGAATTAATTAATCTTTTTAAAAAAGCATTTGAAAAGAAAAAGATCAAAATTTCTCAAATATTACTTACTTTAGAAGACACAGAAGAAAGAAGAAGATCCTTAAATGCCAAAGAAACAATCAATAACTTATTAAAAATGTCTGTAATACCAATTGTAAATGAAAACGATACAGTCGCGACTTCAGAAATAAGGTATGGCGATAATGATAGATTGGCAGCAAGAGTTGCTCAAATATGTAACGCTGATTGTTTAATTATGCTTTCAGACATAGATGGTCTTTATTCTGCTGATCCAAAGAAAAATAAAAATGCAAAAATAATTAAAAAAGTAACCGCTATTGATAAATCTATAGAGGCGCTTGCTTCTGAAAGCATTAGCTCATATGGAACTGGTGGAATGATAACTAAAATTAAGGCTGCAAAAATTTGTATGCAGTCAGGTTGCGACATGATTTTAACAAGCGGGATGATTAATAATCCTATAAAAAATATTATTAAAAATAAAAATTATACTTTATTTGAATCCCAATCATCTTCCTTGAATGCAAAAAAACAATGGATTTTAAATTCGATTGCAACCAAAGGTTCTATTGTGATTGATGAAGGCGCCGAAAAAGCATTAAAGAATGGAAAAAGTCTTTTACCAATAGGAGTGACTGCGGTTGAGGGAAATTTTAATCGCGGTGATGCTGTTTATATTATAAATTCAAAAAATAAACGAATAGCAACAGGTATTAGCGCTTACTCTAGTTTAGATGCTAAAAAAATTATTGGGTTTAAAACTGATAAAATTAAAGAAATATTAGGATATGTTAGCCGAGGAGAAATGGTTCATATAGACAATTTAGTTTATCAAGCTGAGTAAATTTATGAGCAATAGTTATTTAGATAAAATAGGTTTTAATGCTTTAAACGCATCAAAAGATTTATCTAAATTAAACGAGAAGAAAAAAAATAAAGTTCTTACAGATTTTTATAAAAATCTAAAATCAAATAAAAAGAAGATTTTAAAAGCAAACAAGATTGATGTTTCAAAGGCAAACAGAAAGGGTCTTGGCAAAAATTTAATTGATCGACTAATTCTAAATGACAATAAGATCAATTATATCATTAAGTCTGTTCAGGACGTTATTAAGCTCAAAGATCCAACACAAAAAATAATATCAAAATGGAAAAGGCCTAATGGAATGGTAATTAATAAATACACAGTTCCTATTGGTGTTATTGGAGTGATATATGAATCTAGGCCAAACGTTACCTCAGATGTTGCAACTCTATGTTTTAAATCTGGTAATGCAGTTATTTTGAGAGGTGGAAGCGAAGCTATTCAGACAAATAAAGTTATTTCTGAATATTTTATAAAATCCTTAAGAAAAAATAATATTAACGAAAATTGTATTCAATTAATTAATAACACAAATAGAAAATTAGTTGATTATATGCTTTCGAAAATGGAAAGGTTTATTGACGTTATCATTCCAAGAGGAGGAAAAAACTTAGTCAAGAAAGTTCAAACAATGTCCAATGTTCCAACCATTGGTCATCTAGAGGGATTGTGTCATGTCTATATTGATAGGTTCGCAGATTTAAATATGGCAAAAAAAATTACACTCAATGCTAAAATGAGAAATACTAGTGTGTGTGGGGCTGCAGAAACTTTATTGATTGATAAGGCCTGTATAAGAACTCATTTAAAACCAATTTTACAATTATTAAGTATTGGTGGATGTAAAATTATTGGTGATAAAATTACCAAAAAAAATTATACAAATTCTAATATTTCTTTAGCAACAGAACAAGATTGGAAAACAGAGTATTTGGACTCTTCAATCTCAGTAAAGATTGTAAATGGAGTAGATGAGGCCATTGCTCATATTAATAAATATGGAACTCATCACACTGATAGTATTGTTACCAATAATAAAAAGAATGCTTCATTATTTTTATCTAAAGTTGATAGTGCAATAGTTTTACACAATGCCTCTACTCAATTTGCGGATGGAAACGAATTTGGTTTTGGAGCGGAAGTTGGAATATCTACAAACAAATTACATCCTCGAGGACCAGTTGGACTTGAGCAACTAGTAACTTATAAATATCTAGTAAAAGGTAATGGACAAATTAGATTTTAATCTTTTTATTAAATTATAATGAAAATCGGTATTCTTGGTGGAACCTTTGACCCACCTCATATTGGACATTTAAGTATTTCATTGGAAGCAATTAAAAGATTCCAATTAAATAAAGTTATATGGCTTGTTACGAAAAAAAATCCTTTAAAGAAAAATAACTCAGTAAACGATGTTTCTAATAGAATAAAATTATGCAATGAATTTATAAAAAAAAATAAAAATATAATTAAAGTTCAATATACTGAAGACAAAACTGGATCAAATTTCTTATTTGATAATATAGGTCATATAATTAATAAATCTGCAGAACATAAATATTACTTCATTATGGGTGCCGATACTTTTGTTAAATTTAATCAGTGGAAAAAATATAATGAAATCTTAAATAAATTATCCATCATTGTGATGAATAGACCCGAATTCTCAATAAAATCATTAAATTCTATAGCCGCAAAAAAGCTCGAAAAATATAAATCTTTAAATTTAGTTTCAAAAGACAAACAACATAGATGGTATTTTTTAAGCACAAAAGGTATGAATGTTTCATCATCAAAGATAAAAAAAACTATTAATGCAAATTAAAAAAAAAGAAGTCCTTCTAAAAGAGTTAATTAAAATTCTTGATGATAATAAAGCAAAAGACATCGTAACTATTGATCTTGCAAACAAGAGTTCTATCGCTGACTATATGATTGTCGCTAGCGGAACATCTTCTAGGCACATTCAGTCCGTTTCTGAAAATACAATTGAAGAATTAAAAAAAATGGGAATTAAAGGTTGTAAAGTTGAAGGTAGAGATAGTGATAACTGGAAACTAATTGATGCAATCGATGTTATAATTCACATTTTTCACCATGAACAAAGAAAAAATTATGAGTTGGAAAAGATGTGGGCAGATATTATTCCAAATCAAAAAATCTTTGTTTAATGAAAATTAAAATCCTTTGTTTAGGAAGACTAAACAAAGATGAGGAAAATGAGTTGTGCAAAAGATATGAGGGAAGACTCAAAAGTCTAAAAAATAGCGGTATCACTAATTTTGCAATTGAACATATTTCAAAAAAAGAACTTGAAAATATAATCAAAAATAAAAAAGAAAAAAAAATTATATTTCTTAGTGAAAATGGACAGGATTTTAACACTGAAAACTTTTGCAAAAAATTAAAGAAACTAATCAGTTCATCTATTAAGGAAACGCTGTTTATTATTGGAGAACCTGAAGGTTTTAAAAAAAACCTAAACAAAGAAAGTTTTGAAGAAATATGTCTCAGCAAACTTACTTTTACCCACTCTTTAACTAGAGTAATACTGACAGAACAAATTTACAGGTGTGCTACAATTATGGTAAACCATCCCTATCACAGACAATAATAATGAAAAAAATTTATTTATTACTTACATTTTTATTTTTAAATCTATTTTCACAAAATGCTTTTTCACAAAAAAAAGATGTTCTTTATGAAAAATTAGATTTGTTTGGGGATATTCTTGAAACAATAAATAAAGAATATTTTAAACAAATTAATGAAGGCGAAGTAATTGATGGAGCAATTAATGGAATGCTTCAATCATTAGATCCTTATTCTTCTTACATGAGTCCTAAAACATTTAAGAACATGAATACTGAAACTAAAGGTGAATTTGGTGGTCTTGGTATTGAAGTGACAATGGAGGCTGGTCTTGTAAAAGTAATATCTCCAATTGACGATACGCCTGCTGATAAGGCTGGAATAAAATCAGGAGATTATATTATCAAGTTAGATAACAAGCAGGTTAAGGGCTTAACTTTAGATGAGGCCGTTAATACTATGCGAGGCAAAAGTGGTACTCCAATCACTTTAACTATTAGAAGAATAGATGTTGATGATCCAATAATTGTAAAGATAGTTAGGGAAACAATTAAAACTAAATCTGTTGTTTCTGAAGTTAAAGAAAATATTGGTTATTTAAGATTGAGATCTTTTAATGAAAAAAGTGGCGATGAGTTGATAGATAAGATTAGAGAAATAAGCAAAAGCAAACCAAACATAACTGGTTATATTTTAGATTTAAGAAACAATCCTGGCGGTCTTCTTTCTCAAGCAATTAAAATATCAGATGCATTTTTGGATAGTGGAGAAATTGTATCTACGAAAGGAAGAGATCCTAAAGATATAAAAGTTTATAATTCTAAAAAAGGTGATGAAATTAATGGAAAGCCACTCATTGTGCTTATTAACAGGGGCTCAGCTTCTGCATCCGAAATAGTAGCTGGAGCTTTAAAAGATCACAAACGAGCAATTGTTGTTGGTGAAAAATCTTTTGGTAAAGGCTCTGTTCAATCAATTATGCCTTTATCTAATGGCGGAGGATTAAGATTAACAACAGCTAAATATTATTTACCAAGCGGAGAAACAATTGAAGAAATTGGTGTGCAGCCAGACATCAAAGTAGAACAACAGAAAGATAATTTTAAAATAAACGATCCGGTAAACGATAATCAATTAATTTACGCCCTTAAGCTTTTAAAAGCGTCATGAAAGATTTGAGTAATCTTCCTTACAGAAAAGGTGTTGGGATAATGCTTCTTAATCAGGAAACTAAAGTTTTTATTGGAAAAAGAATTGATAGTACTAAAGCGTGGCAAATGCCTCAGGGTGGGGTTGACCGCGAGGAAAATGTTGAGAACGCCGCTAAAAGAGAACTTAAAGAAGAAACAGGAATTACATCAATTGAAATTATAAAAAAATCAGAAAAAGAATTTATTTATGATCTGCCTAATGAGCTTCTTGGAAAAATTTGGGATGGAAAATATAAAGGACAAAAACAAACTTGGTTTCTTGCAAAATTTATAGGAGAGCATGATGAAATTAATATCAAACAAAAAAAAGCGGAATTTTATGATTGGCGTTGGGCTGAGCCTTTGGAGCTGCCTAAATTAATAGTTCCTTTTAAAAAAAAACTTTATCAAGAAGTTTTAGAGGAATTTAAAAAGTATCTTTAAGATTTTAAATTATTAATCTGATCAATAATTTGATTGTTAAGATAGATCTCTTCGTCAGAGATTTCTTTATTGCTTAACTTTTTCTCTGCGTTCTGCTTTAATTTATTTAATTCTTCACTTTGAAACTCTGAACTATTAAAGAAATTATCTAATAAAATACTCAATTTATTATTAGAAAACTCTACTGTTCCACCAGTTGAAAAAAAAGTATCTGCATTGCTTCCTGCTTTTGCAATAATCTTTCCTGCCTTAAGAAAAGTAATTATGGAAATATGATCTTTAAATATTTCCATATCACCTTCTATTCCTGAGATAACAACACTATCAACTGCTTTTGAATAAGCTACTTGCTTTGGAGTTACGATTTCTAAATGAATATTATCTGCCATTTAAATTAAGCTGCAGCTTCTTTTGCCATTTTTTCAGCTTTTGCAACTGCCTCTTCTATTGTTCCAACCATATAAAAAGCGGATTCTGGCAAATGATCGTACTGACCTTTGCAAATTGCATCGAAGCCTTTAATTGTTGATTGTAGGTCAACTAATTTTCCTGGTGAACCTGTAAATACTTCAGCAACAAAGAAAGGTTGTGATAAAAATCTTTGTATCTTTCTTGCTCTTGATACAACTAATTTATCTTCCTCTGATAATTCATCCATACCTAAAATTGCTATAATATCTTGTAAAGATTTATAGTTTTGTAGAATTTTTTGAACTTCCCTAGCAACTCTATAATGTTCCTCGCCAACAATTCTTGGATCAAGAATTCTTGATGTTGAATCTAAAGGATCGACCGCAGGATAAATTCCAAGTTCAGCAATCTGTCTTGATAAAACTGTTGTTGCATCTAAGTGAGCGAAAGAAGTTGCGGGTGCAGGGTCTGTTAAATCGTCCGCAGGAACGTAAATCGCTTGCACAGAAGTAATAGATCCTTTGCTAGTTGTTGTAATTCTTTCTTGTAAGTTACCCATGTCTGTTGCTAATGTTGGCTGATATCCAACCGCTGAAGGAATTCGACCAAGCAGAGCTGACACTTCTGATCCGGCTTGTGTGAATCTAAATATATTATCAACGAAGAAAAGAACGTCTTGACCTTCTTTATCTCTAAAATATTCAGCAAGTGTTAATCCTGATAATGCAACTCGCGCTCTTGCTCCTGGCGGTTCATTCATTTGTCCGTAAACTAAAGCAGCTTTAGATCCTGGGCCATCAGTTTTAATAACGCCCGACTCTATCATCTCATGGTACAAATCATTTCCTTCTCTTGTTCTTTCTCCAACTCCTGCAAACACTGAATAACCACCATGTGCTTTTGCAACGTTATTAATTAATTCCATAATTAAAACTGTTTTTCCAACTCCGGCTCCACCAAATAATCCGATCTTTCCACCTCGAGAATATGGTGCAAGCAAATCAACAACTTTAATTCCGGTAACCAAAACTTCTGTTTCTGTTGATTGTTCAACATAAGCTGGTGCTGATCTGTGAATTGGCCATTTTTCTTTTGTTGTCAAAGGTCCTTTTTGATCGATTGGCTCTCCTATAACATTAATAATTCTACCTAACGTTTCTGGGCCAACGGGAACAGTAATAGGTGTTCCAGTATTTATTACTTTATCGCCTCTTTTTAATCCTTCTGTTGTGTCCATCGCGATAGTTCTAACTGTATTTTCTCCAAGATGCTGCGCAACTTCTAGAACTACTCTTAATCCATTATTATCACACTCAAGCGCTGTTAAAATCTCGGGTAGATCCTTATCAAATTTTACGTCAACGACCGCACCAATAACCTGAACTATTTTTCCAAATTTATTATTTTGTATTTCAATTTTAATCTTTTTTAAT
>AQUE01000010.1 GCA_000371845.1 alpha proteobacterium SCGC AAA280-P20 | reverse complement strand
CTTCTTTGTTTGCACCGGGATCTTCAATTGCATCAACTTTAGCAAATCAATTTGGTGAAGCAGAGCCCGGATTACATTATTCATCTCTTTTTGCTTTAGGACTTGCGCTTTTTATAATTACTTTTGTTGTCTTAGCTTTAGCAAAGTTCATGTTGTTTAGCATGGAGAAAAAAGAAGGGATTAGAACTTAAAATGAATAATTCAATATACAAAAGCAGAAAAAGAAAAAATTTTATTGGTTTATTTTTATCAAACGCAGCGATGGTTATAGGTATTGGTGCTTTAGTTTGGATTTTGATTATACTTTTTTCTAAAGGTTTCTCTTCTTTGCTTAATTTAAATATTTTTATTAACAGTACTCCTGCCGCTGGATCTGCGGGTGGCGGGTTAGCAAATGCAATTGTAGGAAGTTTAATGATCGTTTCTTTAACAACTTTAATTAGTACGCCGATTGGAATTTTAGCTGGAATTTATTTATCAGAATATGGCAATAAAAATTTTATTGCATCTCTTACTCGTTTTGTTTCTGACATTATGCTCTCAGCTCCATCTATAGTGATTGGTCTATTTGTGTATGCTATCTATGTTGCTAGAGTGAAGCATTTTTCTGGATACGCAGGATCGTTAGCACTCTCATTGCTTGCTATACCGGTTATTTTAAGAACTACTGAAAATATTTTACGTTTAGTACCTACTCAATTAAGAGAAGCGGCTTATGCCTTGGGAGCACCAAAATGGAAGGTTTCTTTAAAAATTGTTTTACGTTCAGCAAAAGCTGGCGTTATGACTGGTGTTCTACTTGCTATTGCAAGAATTAGCGGTGAAACTGCACCACTGTTGTTTACTGCTCTTAACAATCAATTTTTCTCTTCAGATATGAATAAACCAATAGCTAATTTACCAGTGGTTATTTATCAGTTTGCTTTAAGCCCATATAAGAATTGGATAGATTTGGCTTGGGGCGGTGCTTTATTAATTACTTTAACGGTTTTAATATTAAATATTATTGCAAGAGTTTTTTTAAAGGAGAAAACAGCATGACAAAAAATGCTATTGAGGTAAAAAAATTAAATTTTTACTACGGTAAATTTAAAGCTTTAAAAGATATTAATTTAAATATTGAAGAAAAAAAAATCACAGCATTTATAGGACCTTCAGGCTGTGGAAAATCAACTCTTCTTAGAACATTCAATCGAATGTATGATTTATATCCAGACCAACATGCTGATGGGGAGATTAATTTGTATGGTGAAAATATTCTTAATCCAAAACTAGATTTAAATTTATTAAGATCCAAAGTGGGGATGATTTTTCAAAAACCAACACCATTTCCTATGTCTATATATAACAATATAGCATTCGGAGTGCGTCTGTATGAAAATTTAAATAAAAAATTTATGGATGAACGTGTTGAATGGGCTTTAAAAAAAGCTGCATTATGGAATGAAGTAAAAGATATTTTAAATCAAAGTGGACTTTCTTTGTCAGGTGGTCAACAGCAACGCTTATGTATAGCCCGAGGTATTGCTGTAAAACCTACAGTATTGCTATTAGATGAGCCAACATCTGCATTAGATCCCGTTTCAACAAATAAAGTAGAAGAGTTAATAAATGAATTAAAAAAAGACTACACTATCGCAATTGTTACACACAATATGCAACAAGCAGCGCGTATTTCTGATTTTACAGCTTTTATGTACCTGGGTGATTTAATGGAATTTAATAAAACAAAACAAATGTTTCTTAAGCCAGACCGCAAAGAAACAGAGGATTATATCACGGGTCGATTTGGTTAATTTTATGATGAATATAATTATATATAATTTTTTTTTTACAATAAGAACCAAAGCGTATAATAGTAATTTAACTTGGAGGCTCAAATAAAATATGACTGAACACATCGTAACTTCATTTGAAGGACAATTACAAAATCTACACAATACTGTAATTAAAATGGGAGCTTTAGCAGAGAGTCAGTTCTCTAGTTCTATTACTGCCTTGCAAAAAAGCGACCAAGACTTAGTAGACAAGATTATTGGAAAAGATGACAGAGTTGACGAATTTGAAAAAAAAATAGAAGCGCAAGTAATCGATCTTATAGCTTTGCGCCAGCCTTTAGCTATCGATTTAAGAGAAACAGTTTCTGCGATGAAAATATCATCAGAACTTGAACGAATTGGTGATCTCTCAAAAAATATTGCAAAGCGATCAAGAATTTTAAAATTAACATTAGACCCTAAAATTTTAACAGACATAAAAAATTCCTCAGAATTTGTGCAAAAAAACTTAAAACTTACAATGGATGCTTACGCAAAAAGATCAGCCGAAAGCGCCTTAGAAGTTTGGGGAAAAGATAAAGAAATTGATAATGCGACTAATATGTTAATGGAAGAACTATTAAAATTTATGAAATTAAATAAGAAAAATTTAGAAGATGGAACTCATCTTTTATTTATAGCAAAAAATATTGAACGAATTGGTGACCATGCAACTAATATCGCAGAACATATTTATTTTTTAATCAAAGGAACACAAATTAAAGGACAAAGACCTAAAGGGCAGGATTCTATAGTTTCGGGCAAATAACCTAATGTCAGCAAATATAGTAACAGTTGAAGACGAGCTACCATTAATTACTTTACTTAAATATAATTTAGAAAAAGAAGGATATAAAGTTAAGAACGCTGAGACCGGTCAAGAAGCATTACAGTTAATCAAAAGTACACTACCAGATATTGTAGTTTTAGACTGGATGTTGCCAGATTTTTCAGGAATAGAAGTTTGCAAACAAATAAAGAGAGATAAAAAATTAAAAACAATACCGGTACTGATGTTAACAGCAAAAAGTGAAGCAGAAGATAAAATTATAGGATTTGAAAATGGTGTTGATGATTATTTAACAAAACCTTTTAACAATAAAGAATTAATTTTAAGAATTAAATCTTTATTAAAAAGATCAAAACCCTCCTTACTTGAAGATTTGGCAATATTTAAAGATTTAAAAATTGATCGTATCACAAGAAAAGTTTTTAGAGATGATAAGGAAATTAAACTAGGACCAACAGAATATAAGTTATTAGATTTTTTAATTAAAAGTCCCCAAAGAGTATATTCGCGAGAACAACTTTTAAATAACGTTTGGGGAGAAAGTATTAATGTTGAAACCAGAACTGTTGATGTTCATATTAGAAGATTGAGAAAAGCAATAAACGTTGATAAAAAGAGTGACTTAATTAGAACTGTTAGATCGTCAGGTTATTCTTTAGATTCTTAGGTTAGGTCTATTGGTCTTTTAAAAAAAACTAATTTTCCGCTACGTTCTTTAATTTTTTTCCATTTTTTTATAGAAAAAGTTATTTTTGTAATAGCTGAGGTACTAAACTTTTTTCCTTTAAATAAGAAATAATTTTTTTTTATAAGTTTACTAACTAAATTTTTACAAGCTGGCTCGTGATTAACAAGAAGAATATTCTTATAATTTTTTTTGGTTTTTTTTATTATATTAAATATTTTATTTTCATTAGATAAATATAACTTTTTAGTAAATATTTCTTTTTTAATTTTTATTTTTTTTTTTAATAATTTAAAAGTTTCCTTAGTTCTTTTAGAAGAAGAAACATAAGCAAAATCAAATATTATTTTTTTTATTTTAAGAAATTTAATTATAAATTTGATATCTTTTCTTCCTTTGGAAGATAAGGGCCTTTCAAAATCGCTAATATTATGGTCATTCCAGCTAGATTTGGAATGCCTCATGACATATAAATTTAACATTATTGTAATATATTAAGTCATAGATTTTTAGATAAACTCACATGCAAAGAAAAGAAAAAAATATAAATAAGTATATTAATCGAGAAATATCTTGGTTAAAATTTAATTTGCGAGTTCTGGCTGAAGCTTCAAATTTAAAAAATCCTACACTTGAGCGCTTAAAATTTTTATCGATAGCAGCAAATAATTTAGATGAATTTTTCATGGTCAGAGTTGCTGGAATTTATAATCAAATTAAAGATAAAGTTTCCTTTTTATCCCATGATGGACTTACAAGTGAAAAACAACTTGAGCGTATAATTATTAAAACAAAAAAATTATTATCAACTTCTAATGAAGCTTGGTCGAATTTAAAAGTTGATTTAAGCAAAGAAGGAATATTGTTTGCCTCTTATCGTGACCTTAACAAATCAGAAAAGGTTAGGTTAAATAAAATTTTCAGAGAAAATATTTACCCAATATTAACTCCATTGATTATAGACCCATCTCATCCTTTTCCATTTATACCTAATAAAGGACATTTTTTAGTGATGTTATTAAATAAAAGAAACAAGAGTAAAAAGTTTTTTGCTACAATTTTAATACCAAATAATATTGAACGTTTTATTAATATTAGCAATAGAGCAGATATAAAAAAATATTTAAGTATTGAACATATTATTAGTAATTACGTAAATTATTTATTTCCTGGCTATCATCTTAATAAATACACATCTGTTAGGATCATAAGAGACAGTGATATTGAGTTTGAAGAAGAGGCGGAAGATTTAATAATGTATTTAGAAAAAGCTTTAAAGAAAAGAAGAAGAGGTCGAATTGTTAAATTAGAAATAAGATCTAATGCTGATCCTTTACTAAAGAAATTTGTTTATAAAAAATTAGAAGTAACAGAAGACGAGGTGTATGAGATGGATAGTTTTGTTGGAGTTCATCAAATTGACCAAATTTACAATAAAAAAAATGCAAACTTAGTATTTAAATCATTTAGCCCAAGACAAGTTGAAAGATTAAAACAATTTAAGGATGATTATTTTGCAACTATTAAGGCTAAGGATTTCATCGTTCATCATCCCTACGAAACTTTTGATGCTGTGATCCAGTTTTTAACTCAGGCCGCTGATGACCCTAATGTTATTGCTATAAAACAAACTCTTTATAGAACTACTTCTGACTCACCAATTGTTAAGGCATTAGTGCTAGCAGCAGAAAAAGGTAAATCAGTTACAGCTGTAGTAGAGGTTAAAGCAAGATTTGATGAAGAGACCAATATTAGTCTAGCCTCTACACTTGAAAAAGCAGGTGTGCAGGTTGTGTATGGTTTTGTAAAACTAAAAACTCACGCAAAAGCAAGCTTAATTGTGAGAAAAGAAAAAAGTAAATTAGTTAGCTATGTGCATCTTGGCACCGGTAATTATCATCCTATCAATGCAAAAATATATACGGACTTATCTTTTTTTAGTTCAGATAAAATTATTTGCGAAGATGTTGAGAAGTTCTTTAATTACATAACAACTTATGCCGAACCTAAAAAATTAAAAAAATTAATTTTATCTCCAATATCTTTAAGAACGAAATTATATTCATTAATAGATCAAGAAATTGAAAATAAATCAAAAGGTAAGCATGCTGAAATATGGATAAAACTTAATTCTTTAGTAGATAAAGCGATGATTGATAAGTTGTATCAGGCATCTAACGCTGGAGTTAAAATTTGTTTATTCGTTAGAGGTATTTGTTGTCTTAAACCTGGTATAAAAAGACTTTCAGAAAATATTATTGTAAAAAGTATTGTGGGGAGATTTTTGGAACATTCAAGAATTTATTGTTTTGCTAATGGAGAAATAATGCCATCAAGATCTAATCTTGCATTCTTTAGTTCGGCAGATTTAATGACAAGAAATTTAGATAGAAGAGTTGAATTATTTATACCAGTAGAAAATTCTACAGTGCACGAGCAGGTGTTAGATCAAATTATGCTTGCTAATTATAAAGATGCTGAAAATAGTTGGTTCTTAAAATCAGATGAAAGTTATGAAAAAATTAAAGTGACTGAAGAGGATAATTTTTCTGCACACAGTTATTTTATGAAGAATCCTAGTTTGTCTGGTAGAGGTAGTTCTATTAATTTAAATATGCCTGAGAAATTAAGATTAGTTAAATAATACAAAAATGATTTCACGAGAAAAAGATTTTATAAATAAAGAAGCAATTATCGATCTTGGATCTAACTCCATTCGAATGTTAATTTATGATAATATTCTAAATTCACAAATACCAGTTTTTAACGAAAAGGCTGTTTGTCAATTAGGAAAAAATTTAGATCGAACTGGAAAGCTTGATCCAAAAGGAGCTGAATTTGCTTTAACTGTTTTAAAAAGGTTTAAGCAGATACTTAGCAACCTTAAGGTTAGAAAATATAAAGCAATAGGGACTGCTGCTCTTCGAGAGGCAACTGACGCTAAAGAATTTATTATTAAAGCTCAAAAAATAATTAAAAAAAAAATTATAATCTTATCTGGAAATAAGGAAGCTGAAAATTCTGCTCTTGGTGTTATTATAGGCTTTCAAAAAGTAAATGGAGTTGTAGCGGACTTAGGAGGAGGAAGTTTAGAACTTGCCAGAGTAGAAAAAAATATTATTCACGAAAAAATATCCCTGCCGCTTGGGGTTCTAAGGCTTTTTAACCAACCAAAAAGAAATAAGAATAAGGTAAGAAAAATAATAAGTTTTTATTTAAATAAAATTGAATGGTTGAGAAAAAATAAGATCAAAAATCTTTATTTATGTGGAGGAACGTGGAGAACCCTTATGAATGCACATATGATTAAAACTAATTATCCTTTAGCTATTTTACATCAATATAAGCTTTCAGGTTCCGAAACTTTAAAATTTGCAAATAAATTAAATACCGTAAAAGCAATTAAATATGAGAAATTAGCTTCAGCCACTAAATCAAGGACTAATTATATTCCAATAGGTGGTTTTATATTATCAAATCTTATTAGAATTTGTGATCCTGTTAATGTTTTTCTTTCGCAATCAGGAGTTAGGGAAGGCTCATTAGTAAGCAGGTCTCATTTAAGAGTTTTGCAGAATAATTCCTTAAATAGATCTGTTCATTTTATTTCACACAAAAAAGCAGATTACGCCGCTAATTATCTAAAACTATATAATTTTATTAAAAATCTTTTTTCAAGTAATGAAAAATATTTTTCTCATAGACTTTTACTACCAGCTTGTTCGTTAAGTAATTTTGACTGGGGTTTAGGGGTTTATCAAAGAGCTGAATTAGTTTTTCAAGAAGTTATTAATGCCCCTATCTTAAAATTATCTCATAGTGATAGAATTAAACTTGGATTAGTTTCTTTTTGGAGACACTGTTCTACTAAATATTATCCAAATGTTGAGTTTGTAAAATTATTAAGCAATGAAGAAATTATAACTTGTAAGCAGATAGGAGCAGCATTACGATTAGCATCTTCAATTGGAGTTATATCTAATATATTCTTTGATAAGATAAAAATTTACAAAAATAGCAATAAAGATCTAATTCTAAAAGTTTCTAAAAAAGATACTCAAGTAATTTCTAATCAAGTTCAAAAAAGACTAAGATCTTTAGGTGAGGAAATGAAACTAAAATCTAAGATTATTTACACTAATTAGGCAGACTTAATTTTCTTTTCAAGAAACTCTGGAAGCTCTTCTGTTGTTCCTTTTGTATTTTTATCTTCTTCCTCGTCATTCTTCCATCCTTTAGGCTGGTAAGCGTGAAGAACGTGTAATTTGCAGTAAACTCGTTCTTCCATAGGATTTCTTCCGCAGAAGTAAAAATTAGCTTCATCTGGATGTCCAATAGGCCATCTACAAGTCTTTTCATTTAAATTTTCTAAACTAGTTGGATTTTCAGGCTCAAAATCTTTTTCAATAACAATAGCTCTAAGGCCACGAGGCTTTCTTAATCTCTTTAAAGGAACGCTATTTTTATGATGAAATTTGTTTTCACTTTTTTGAATATAAATATTTCTAGAATGAGATCTACCAGCAAGACCTAAACGATGTGATTTTCCAATAACAGCATTTCTAGAAATGCCTTCACCTAGCATAGCAGCGATTTGGCTCGCAGTATGACCTTCATTCCAAAGTTTTTTTAACTGTTCAGTTTTTTCTGGTGTCCATCCCATAAAGGCTGGTTAAATACTATATGTAGTCTAAGCTAAAGTAAATTATACTATATATAGGGTAAAAAAGTGCAGATAAATCAGTGATTTATTTAATTTACATAAATTTATCCACATTTATCTATATATTTTAATAATACTTAAAAATTATGAGCGCAATTAAAGATTATAAAATTAGAATTCCACAAGTCATATCCATTAACTGGATCGGATTTTATACGCTTTATAAAAAAGAAATTTTAAGATTTTTAAATGTTTGGATCCAAACAGTATTTTCACCTGTAGTAACTCTCGTACTTTTTTTAGCTGTTTTTACAATAGCTTTAGGACTTAATAGAAATAATATTTTAGGTCACGAATACGGAGTGTTTATATTGCCAGGCCTTATTTGTATGCAGATCTTACAAAATGCTTTTGCTAACACTTCTTCATCACTGATGATTGCTAAAGTTCAAGGAAATATTGTTGATATATTATTTCCACCACTTAGTCCGATGGAAGTAACAGCTGCAATGCTTTTAGGCGCAATTACAAGAGGCTTAATTATAGGATTCTTTTCTGTGCTAATCATTATTCCATTTGCACATGTTCCAGTTCACAATATTTTTATAATTATTATATTTGCATTACTTGGCTCATCAATGCTTGCTTGTTTAGGATTTATTACAGGATTGTGGGCTCAAAAGTTTGATAATATGGCAACAGTTACAAACTTTATTGTTGTTCCTTTATCATTCTTATCAGGAACCTTTTATTCTATACAAAATCTACATTCGGTATTTTATTATATTAGTCACGCTAATCCTTTCTTTTATGCCATCGATGGATTTAGATATGGATTTTTAGGACAAGCTGATGGATCTATTGTTATAGGATTCTTTTACTTAACATTTATCAATTTAGCTTTATGGGTAATATGTTATATCCTTTTTAAAAAAGGATATAGAATTAAAAGCTAATTTTCATGAGTTCAATATTAGGCACATATAAAAGAAGAGAAGTTTCTTTTTCAGAAGGAAAAGGCACTTACATCACATCAACTACAGGAGAGAAATATTTAGATTTCGTATCCGGCATTGCTGTAAATTCACTAGGACATTGTCATCCTCATTTAGTGGAGGCAATTAAAAAACAATCTGAAAAATTGTGGCATGTATCTAATGCTTTTACAATTCCCGAACAGGAAAAATTAGCTAAAAGATTAACCGATAATACTTTTGCTGACTTTGTTATATTTGTAAATTCAGGAGCAGAGGCAACCGAAACAAGTATTAAAGTTGCAAGAAAATACTTTTTTGAAACCGGACAACCTGAAAGAAATAGAATTATTACTTTTGAAGGTGCCTTTCATGGAAGAACTTTGGCCGCTTTGTTTGCAGCTAATAATAAAGAGCATACTTTAGGATTTGGTCCCAAAGTTGATGGTTTTGATCAAGTTCCATTTGGAGATCATGAGGCTTTAAAAAAAGCGATTACAAAAAATACTGCTGCAATCATGCTTGAAACAGTTCAAGGAGAAGGCGGAGTTAGAGTTGTTCCAGATTATTGTTTAAAGCCTTTAAGAAAGCTTTGCGACGATAATGGAATTTTACTTATTTTAGATGAGGTTCAGTGTGGAATTGGAAGAACAGGAAAATTTTTTGCATTTGAGTGGGCCAATATTGTTCCTGATATCGTTCCTATTGCAAAAGGAATTGGTGGCGGCTTTCCGATAGGTGCATGCTTAGTAAGTAAAAAAGTTTCTATTGGAATGAAACCTGGATCGCACGGTAGCACATTTGGAGGCAATCCTTTGGCTATGAGCGTTGGTAATGCAGTATTAGATATTATTTTACAAAAAGGATTCTTAGAAAACGTTCAAGAGGTTGGTAGTTATTTTGAAACAAAATTAAAAGAAGTACAAAAAAAATATAGCAATGTTATTGAACAAGTAAGAGGCATTGGTCTTTTAAGAGGAATTAAGTTAAAAGTAGATAATAATAAGTTTTTAGATCATTTATTTCAAAATAAGATGCTAGCAGTAAAAGCTGGCGATAACGTTGTAAGATTATTACCTCCGCTTATTATTGAAAAAAAAGATATTGATGAAGCAATAAGAATAATTACAAAAACTTGTTCTGAATTTTAATTATGAAACATTTTTTAGATTTAAGTCTGATTGATAAGAAAGAATTAAGACAGATTGTTGAAAATTCTAAAACTAGAAAAAAGAATAGAAATAATAAAGGCAAAGTTCTTGTTGATAAAGACAATCCTTTAGTAGGAAAGATGCTGCTTATGGTTTTTGAAAAGCCATCTACAAGAACGAGACTATCTTTTGATTTAGCAATGAGACAGTTGGGTGGACAGACGATAGTTATTAATTCTGAGAATTTGCATGTTGGTATTGGTGGTGAGACAATTGAAGATACAGCAAGAATCTTTTCTGTTTTCTCTGATATTATTATGCTTAGAACTTTTGAACATAGTACTTTATTAAAATTCTCAAAGCTTCTTACAGTGCCAATTATCAATGGACTTACTAATGATAGTCATCCTTGTCAGATTTTAAGTGATGTTATGACTTTTGAAGAAATCAAAGGATCTATACAAGGTAAAAAAATTGCTTGGGTTGGTGACGGTAATAACGTTACTAATTCTTTAATGGAAGCGGCTGCGCAATTTGATTTTGAATTAAAAATTGCATGTCCAAAAAACTATCTACCATCAAAAAAAGTTATTGCTTGGGCTAAAAAGAAAAAAGCAGATATTGAAATATTACATGATGCAAAAGAAGCAGCGGATAATGCAGACTGTATTATGACAGATAAATGGATTTCCATGGGCGATAAAGGAAATTTAAGTAAAAAAAGAAAAGCATTTAAGAATTTTCAAGTTAATGAAAAGTTAATGAAAATTGCAAAAAAAGATGCAATTTTTATGCATGATTTACCTGCGCAAAGAGGAGAAGAGGTAAGTGCTGGAGTTATCGATGGCAAACAATCAGTAGTGTGGCAACAAGCCGAAAATAGACTGCATTGTCAAAAGGGAATTATTGAGTGGTGCTTAAAAGGTAAATGATTGAAAGAGCAATTGTTTTAGCCGCTGGCTTTGGAAAAAGAGTTCTCCCACTTACAAATACTACGCCAAAACCATTATTAAAAATTAACAATGTTAGTTTACTTGAGAATACTTTAAATTTTTTAAAAAAATTTGGAGTAAAAAGTTTTGCTATTAATATTCACCACCTTGGAGATCAAATAGTAGCTTTTGCTGAAAAGAACAAAAATATTTATGATATTAAAATTTTTAAAGAACAAGAAATCCTAGGCACAGGGGGTGGAATTCGAAATGCATTAGATTTCTTTCAGGATAAACCTTTTATCTCAATTAACAGCGATACCATTTGGTCTGATGAATATTTATCGTCTTTAAAAAATTTATATAAAAATTTTACTCAACATAATGCTAACTCTGGTCTTTTAATGATTAAGAGAGAAAATAGTTTTGATAAAACTTTAAAAGGCGATTTTACTATAAAATCAGAGCCTTTTTTATTTAGACAACCTGGTGATACGAACAGTTTAATTTTTACAGGCTGTCAGATTATTAATCCTATTTTGTTAAAAAATAAAAAAAATGAAAATTTTTCAATTCAACCAGTTTGGGATGAGGCGATAGCTGATAAAAAAATGGTTGGCGAGGTTGCTCAAAATATATTTTATCACGTAACGGATTTACCGATTTATGAGAAGCTAAAACAATTAGATCTTATTCGTTAATTAAGATTTTTTTAGCTCTTTTTTCATCAAGATATAAATAGTTAGATAAATTCATATCGTCTTTAAATGTAATATGAATTGGATTTCCAGTTGGTATTTCTAATTCAACAATTGATCCATCGGTAATATTAAATATTTTTTTGCACAGAGATCTTAAGCTGTTACCATGTGCTGAAATAATTACATTTTTTTCTTTTTTTAAAATAGGCAAGATATTTTTTTCATAATAAGGAATAACTCTTTTGAAAGTATCTTTTAGAGATTCAGTATCTGGAATTAAATTTTTATTAATATTTTTATAGATTGGATAGTGAACTGGATGATCAGGATTACTTTTATCCATTGGTGGAGGCGGAATATCGTAACTTCTTCTCCAAATCTTTACTTGTTGTTCACCATGTTTCTTTGCGGTTTCTTCTTTATTAAGACCTTGTAGTGCCCCATAGTGTCTTTCGTTCAATTCCCAAGCTTTAAATATATTTTTAATACTTAGGTCTAGTTTCTTATTTATTTCATTTAAAGTTAAAATGGCTCTTTTTTGAAAAGAGGTGAATGCAAAATTAAAATTGATATTAAGATTTTTAATTAAAGAACCTGCTTGTTGCGCTTCCCCTATTCCTTGCTTAGTAAGTTCCGCGTCATACCATCCTGTAAATCTATTTTCTAAATTCCACTGGCTTTGACCGTGTCTTACTAAAATTAAATTATACATTTTTTATTTTTTAAATTGTGATACTAAAAATTTATGAGTGATTATAAATTATTTTACATGACTTGTAAGAATAAAGTTGAAGCAAATAAAATCGCTTATCATCTTGTTAAAAAAGATCTAGTTGCCTGCGCAAATATTATTCCAAACATAAAATCTTATTTTAAATGGAATAAGAAAAAAATTAATATTGTAAATGAAAGCATTCTTGTTGGAAAAACAGTAAAGAAAAATATGAATAAAATTATTACTCATGTTAAAAAAGTTAGCTTCTACGAATGTCCATGTATTGTTTTTGTAGATATCAAGAATGGTAATAAAGATTTTTTACGCTGGATTAAAAACTCTACCAAATAAAATTATTTAAATTAAGTTTAGTTTAATGATTCGAAGCAGATTTAAATTTTTATTATATTTATCTCTTTTATTTATTACTTCCTGTATTTCAGCACCAAGAGACACATCCAATACATGTCTCATGTTTACTGACAATTATTTTTGGTATAAATTTGTAAAAAATTCAGAAAAAAAATGGGGGGCCCCTGTAGAATTGCAGATGGCAATTATTCAAAGAGAATCTGATTTTGATTGGTTGGCAGCACCTGAGTGGGATAAATTATTCAAAGTTATTCCTTATAAAAGAAAATCAAGCGCATTTGGGTACTCTCAAGCTATAAATAAAACTTGGGATCAGTTTGTAAGAGAAACTAATCAACCGCTTGCTCTTAGAGTAAGTTTTAATGATTCAGTAGATTTTATTGGTTGGTACATAAATAAGAGTAGTCAGTTATTAAAAATTCCAAAAGATGATTATTTTAAACAATACATTGCTTATCATGAGGGTTGGGGAAATTTTAAAGATTATAAAAAATCACCCAAAGTTATTCCTTACGCAAGAGAAGTTGATAGGGTTGCAAAAAAATATAGAGCACAACTTAATCAGTGCAAAAATCAATTAACGACGAATAAGTATTTTATTTACTAGAAGATTCTTTTAATTGTTTTTCTAGTTCAATCTCAACTGCATCCATTCTTCCAGTATTCTGTCCTATAATTAAATACATCACTGGGATCACATAAAGAGTAAAAAGGGTTGCAAAAAACATTCCCATAAAAATAACAATACCAACGGTCGCTCTACTTGCGGCCCCAGGTCCTGTTGCAAAAATTAAAGGTACCACACCAATAACAGTTGAGGCAGAAGTCATTAAAATAGGTCTTAATCGAACTCTACATGATTCAATTATAGCCTCTTTCAATTGCAATCCTTGAGTTCTTAATTGGTTTGCAAATTCTACTATTAAAATTCCATTCTTGGCGGCGAGTCCAATCAAGACTATGAGCGCAATTTGACTGTAAATATTAAGTGAACTTCCAATAACCCAAAGACCAATGATTCCACCTAAAATAGCAAGTGGAACCGTTAACATAATTGTTAAAGGATGTTTCCAGTTTTCAAATTGAGCAGCCAAAGAAAGATAGGCGGTAAATAGCGCAAGTAAGAAAATAAAATAAATATCTGAGCTAGTGTTTTTGTATTCTAAAGATTCTCCTTTATAATCAATTCTTGCATAAGGTGGCAATTTTTCTTTTGCAAGATTTTCTAAATAACCAAGAGCTTCACTAATTGTATAATTACCAACAAGTCTTGCTGTAATGGTAACCGCTCTTTGTCTGTTATATCTGTTTAAAGATGTAAAAGTTGATTCTTCATAAAATGTAGCGACGCTAGATAATGGCACTAATTTTCCACTATTAGATCTTACAGCTACTTTGTTTAGATTAGATGGTTCGCGTCGATTCTTAACATCAGCCTGCAACATTACAGAATATTCTCTTCCTTCTTTTGTATATTTAGTAACTTCTTTTGATCCAAACATTGTCTCAATAGCTTTGCTGATAGATTCAACCGAAACACCTAAGTCTGCAGCTTTGTCTGCATTAATTTTAATTTTTAATTGAGGTCTAGTTAAATCTAGATCATCATCTACGTTTACTAGATTTCTATTTTTTACAATTTCTGATTTTAGTATTTCTTTCCATTTTATTAATTCTTCATAAGTGTTTCCTTTAATCACAAACTGTATTGGTTTATCACCTGCGCCACCTCTTAAACCTTGAGGCATAATTGGAAATGCTTTAACACCTGGAAAAGAATTTAGTTTTTGGAATACACCACCTAAATCTTGATTAGAAAATTTTTTTCTTTTTGCCCAGTCCTCTAACAAAACTACAAGAAATCCTGTATTTACTTGATCTATTCCACTCTGAAATCCTGGAACACGAGCAAGAATTTCTTTGTAAGTGCCTTTTCCTAAGTCTGCTAAAAATACTTTTTCAATATTCTCAGTCTTTTCTTTTGTATAATCAAATCCAGAGCCATCGGGAGCCTGAATAACTACGTAAAAAACACCACGGTCTTCAGGTGGAATTAATTCTTTTGGTGTAATTTTAAATAAAATGACAACAGCAACTAAAACGCTTATTAAAAATATAACAATTTCTTTTTTTTTATAAAGCAAAAGCAATAGCGTTTCAAAATAGAAATTAGAAAATTTTTCTAGATAGTGATCAAATTTTTGTAAAAAAGCCGGCTTAGAATGAGTTACTACAAGATATTTTGAAGCAAGCATCGGTGACAAAGTTAGAGCAACAAAAGCAGAAATTATTATTGAAAAAGTAAGAGTAATGGCAAGCTCTGTAAATAATTTTCCTACAATTCCTTTAACAAAAACAAGAGGAACAAACACTGCAACTAACACAATTGTTGTTGCAATAATTGCAAAAGAAACTTGGCTAGCTCCTTTATAGGATGCGATAAGTGGAGTTTCTCCATTTTCAACTCTTCTATAAATATTTTCTAACATCACAATTGCATCATCGACCACAAGACCAATTGCAATAACCAGAGCCATTAAAGTAAATAAGTTTAAACTAAAATTTGCTGCATAAATTAATAGAAAAGTTGAAATTAATGAAACCGGTATAGCCAGAGTTGGAATTATTACTGAACTAAGATTTCCTAAGAATAAATAAATAACTCCGACAACAAGAGCCACAGATATAAATAAAGTTACATAAACTTCATTAACCGCAACGCGAATATAATTGGATCTGTCAAAAGCTACATCTAATTGAGCACCTTCAGGTAGATTTTTTTTAACTTCAATTAATTTTTTTTTTACTCCATCAGCAACAGAGATGGTGTTAGCATTTGATTGTTGATAAATACCAATACCAACAACAGGATTCCCATTTCCTTTAAACATTGTCCTCATATTTAAAGGTCCAAACTCAACTTTAGCTACATCTTTCAGTTTAACTAAAGATCCATCTCTTGCTTTTTTTAAAGGTAGATTTCTAAAATCTTCAACATTTTTATAACTTTTGTCGACTTTTAAAGTGAGATCCATTCTTTTAGATTCTAATCTTCCAGAAGGAAATTCAACGTTCTCTTTTAGTAAAGCGCTCTCGATGTCTGCTACAGTTAAATCTCTAGCAGCCAAAGCAGATGGATTAATCCAAATTCTTAATGATATTTCTTTTTCACCAGCCAAAATGATTTGACCAACTCCATCAACGCTTGCAAAATAATCTTTTAGATATCTACTTGCATAATCGCTAAGATCAAGATCGCTTAAATTTTGACTTCTCAATCTTAACCATATTGTAATAGTGCTACCTTCTGATGTTTTAAAAATTTCAGGACGCCCCGCATTATCAGGAAGAAAATCAATGATTCTTGATACTCTATCTCGAATATCGTTTGTTGCCTCATCAACGCTAACACCAGGCTCAAACTCCATTCTAACCACAGATCTTCCATCTTCACTTTTAGAGTCAATGGTTGCAAGCCCAGGAGTTCCTCCAACTATATCTTCAATTTTTTGTGTTATTTGAGAATCAACAATTTCTGCAGAAGCTCCTTTATAAATAGTCCTAACAGTAACAATACTTGGATCGATATCGGGAAGTTCTCTAACAGATATTTTATTAAATATAACCAAACCGAATATAACTAGTACAATCGACATCACAGTCGCAAAAACTGGACGCTTAATGCTTATGTCGGTTAAGAACATTTATTATTTATTTTATTAATTTTATTTGTGCTTTATCTCTAACTTTTGAAACGCCTTCTGTTACAATTTTATCACCAGGATTTAAACCAGATACTATTTCAACTTTTCCATAATTTCTAATTCCTGTTTTTACTTCTGTAAGTGCAACAGATTTATCCTCGATTACTTTGTAAACTACAGTTCTATTGCCCTGAAGAATTAAAGATTCCTCAGGAACTCCTAAAGATGTTTTTTCATTATAAATAATTTCAATATTGACTAGCATTCCAGGAATTATTTTATAATTAGAATTTTTGATTTTTACCTGAACTAAAATAGATCTAGTAATTGGATCAACTCGAGCACTTACAGTATCTAATGTGCCAGAAAATATTTCGCTAAATGCCTCTGAACTTGCTTTAATTTTTAGATCTTTTTTAAGAATATTTAGGTAACTTTCAGGAACTTTAATATCTAATTTAATTGTTTCAATGTCATCCAAGGTTGCGATTATAGAATCTTCGCCACCTAAAATTCCAGGTGTAATTTCTCTAACTCCTAATCTTCCATTAAAAGGAGCTGTTATTTTTTCTGTTTTTAATTGAGCAATTAGTTGGTTTTTTTGAACCATTAAATTTTTATCAAATTCTAAGGAACTAATTAATTCTGTTTTTTTAATACGAATAGAGAATGATTGGTTAGCTAATGCAGTTCCAAAAGTTTCAATTTTTTCGTAAAATTCTAATTTTTGAACTTCTTGCGCAATAACTTCAGTTGGTTTTACTTCATTAATTTTTTTTTGAATAATATTGTTTAAAATCATTCGACCAGCAATAATTGCAACCACAAGAAGACCAATGATAGAGACAGCTATTATTATTTTTTTTGAAGTATTCATGAAGATGCATGTAATAACATGCTTTAATTGAAAAAAAAATTTCTTTGTTATTTAAATATTCTTGATTCTAGCGGTTTATTTATTGACTAGCCCATTCAGTCCATGAGCCATCATAAACCGAGAATTTATTTCCATCTATTATTTCAAAAGCTTTAGCAACAATGCATGCTGTAACACCTGAACCACAAGAGAATACAACGTTAGAATTTTTATTAATATTTATTTGTTCAAATTTTTTTTGAAGTTCTTCTTTAGACAAAAAGCATTTAGTTACTGGATCAATACATTCCGCCCAAGGCATATTGCAGCTTTTAGGGATAGATCCACTCTTTATATCTGGTCTTGGTTCATTCTCAGTGCCATTGAATCTGCCTTTGCTTCTAGCGTCTACTAATTCAAATTTTTTATTATTAATATTTTCTTTAACATGGTCAATTAACACAAGCATTTCATGTTTTGTGATGCATTTGAAATTACTTTTTGGAAATTTTTTTCCAGGTCCATTTTCTATTTTTTTATTTTCATTTTTCCATTTAACCAAGCCCCCATCAAGAATGGATATTTTTTTATGTCCAAAATAATTAAACATCCACCAAACTCTAGGAGCACTAAAAATACCAAGACTATCGTAAACTATAATATGATCTGAGTTTTTAATTCCAAGTTCTGAGCTTAGTTTTTCAAATAAGTCTGCAGAGGGAATTGTGTGAGGAAACTTTGCCAAAGGGTCTGAAAATTTATCAATATCAAAAAAGATTGATCCCGGAATGTGTTCATTTAAAAATTCATCTTTACCAACTCTTTTAGTATTTGGCATATGCCAAGAACAGTCTAGGATCTTAACATCATCTTTAAAAAGATTTTTTTCTAACCAATCTGTTGTAATTAATGACATTAATATTTTCCAAGTTTTTTTAGATATTTCTGATGATATTCTTCTGCTAAATAAAATTCATCAAATTTAGTAATTTCTGTAACAATATTATTGTCGAACATGGTTTCGTTCGTCATTTTTTTAGATTCTTCAGCTTCAAGTTTCTGCTTATCATTTAGATAAAATATTGCTGAACGATATTGTTTACCAATATCAGGACCTTGTCTATTCAAGGTAGTAGGATTGTGACAAGACCAAAAAACATTTAATAGTTCTTTGTAAGTTATAATATTTTCATCAAAATTAATTCTTACTACCTCAGCATGACCTGTTTCTTCGTAGCAAACTTCTTCGTAAGTTGGATTTTTAGTTTCACCACCAGTGTAGCCGACTTCAACTTTTGTTACACCATTTGTAAGATCAAACTTTTTTTCAATACCCCAAAAACATCCGGCTGCAAAAATAGCAATACTCATAAAATTTTATATTAAAGTTATTTTTATATGTTATGAAAAGATTTAGGTAAAATATATTGATACGATCATCTAATAGAACAGGCTCTTTTTATATGCTGTTAAGCGTTATCTGTTTTTCTATTATGGATATTCTGGTTAAATTAACAACTAACCATTACCCAATTGGTGAAGTTGCTTTTTTTAGAGGGTTATTTGGATTAATTCCTATTTTTTTCTTAATACCTAAAAATAAAATATTTACTTTTTTTAAAACTAAAAAACCCACCCTACATTTTATAAGAGCCTTTGCTGGAACATTTGCAATGATCTCAACGTTTATTGGCGTAAAATATATGAAATTAGCAGATGTGGTTTCTATTGCTCAAGCAACGCCAGTATTTGTAACAATTTTTTCTATAATTTTTTTAAAAGAAGTAGTTGGTTACAGAAGATGGCTTTCGGTTATTGCAGGTCTTATTGGTGTTTTGTTTATTACTAAACCAGGCACTAGTCTTTTTAATATATATTGTATTTTTCCGATTTTCTTTTGCATTGGATTTAGCATTGTTGCAGTTTCAATTAAAAGATTATCAAAAACTGAACCAGATTATTTAATAGCTTTTTATTTTACGGCTTTGTTAATAATTATTAGTTCTGCGGCATTTTTTTTTGAAGAATGGAAGATGCCAAATATTTTAGACTTTTTTTATTTATGCATGATAGGAATTTGTGGATCCATAGCGAATTTATTTATGACAACAGCATACAGAAGAGCTGACGCATCATTAATAACGCCACTTAAGTACCTAAGCGTGTTATCTGCTATTTTTTTCGGTTATTATATTTTTTCTGAGATTCCTTCAGTTTCAACTATTATCGGTGCAATAATAATTATTATTAGTTCTTTTATAATTTTTAAGCGTGAGCAAGTTAAAAATAAGACATCTTAGTTTGTGATGAAAAAAAAGAAACCCCCTCATTATTGGCATGAAGCAAAAAAATTTTTATCTAAAAAAGATAAGAAATTAGCAAAAATTATTAATCAGTATGACGGACATTTAGTTACAAGAAATGATCCATTTTATTCACTATGTAGATCAATTATAGGTCAGCAAATTTCCGTAAAAGCTGCAGATTCAATATGGTTAAAATTTGAAAAAATCATTAAAAAAATTAAACCAATAAATTTAATAAAATTGCCAAGAGCAAAACTTGTCTCCATTGGATTATCCCGTCAAAAAATTTTGTATTTAAGAATAATAGCAAAAGAATTTTTTGACAAAACATTGGATATAAAAAATTTACAAAAAATGTCAGATGAAGATGCTATTAAACATTTGGTTAGGATTAAAGGTATTGGAATTTGGACTGCACAAATGTTTCTTATTTTTAATCTTAATCGGTCAAATATTTTTCCATTTTCAGATATTGGTTTGATTAAGGCAATTTCTATAAATTATAAAAAGGAGTATCCCTTAAAAAAAGATCAGTTAGATTTTTTTAAAAATAAATGGCATCCATACACAACAGTTGCCACTTGGTATATGTGGAGAAGTATAGACCCTGTTCCAGTTGAATATTAAATTCCTTCAACAATCATAAGGTCTCTAACAACAGTATTTTTAGCTATAGACCAGGCTTCTTGATAATTTTTAGATTTATAGCAATTTAATGCTGTGTCATAATCTTTAAATTCCCAAATAACTGTTCGGATAAATTCTTCACCTTCAAGAGTGATATATTTTCCTCCTCTTACTAAAGGAGTCCCACCAAAATCGTTAATAGCTTTCAAGGCTTTTTCTGCATAACTACCTAATTTTTTTGTATCTTCTGCTTTTTTATATTTTGCAATCCAGTAACCTTTCATGAATTTCTCCTATTTTAGTTTGATTAAGTGAATATATATTTTTTTTCTTACATTAAAATAAAACAATGTCAGTTGAATTTGACGACTCTAAGGAATAAATTAGAGTAATCCAAAAATAAATTAGATATTAAATTGCAACACATCGATAACAAACAACAGTTAATAGAATATTTTTTAAAAGGTTCTAAAAATAAAGATAGTTGGAGAATTGGAACCGAACATGAAAAGTTTTTATTTGATTTAAAAAATAAAAATCCCATTCCTTATGATGGTGAGGTTAGTATTTTAAAAATTTTTTTTGAACTTATGAAAAATAATTGGGCACCAATTAAAGAAGGAAAAAATATTTTAGGTTTAGTTAAGGATAAAAAAAATATTACTTTAGAACCAGGTTTGCAGTTTGAATTGTCAGGGGATGCTGTTCAAAACATTCATCAAACCTGTAATGAGATTAATTTTTATCTAAAAGAATTAAAAATTGTTTGTGCCAAATTAGGAATCGGTTTGTTAGGAAATGGATTTGCACCCATTGTAAAGTTAAGTGACGTTTTTAAATCTCCAAAAAAGAGATATGAAATTATGAGAAAGTATATGCCAAGTGTTGGAAGAAATGGGCTAGATATGATGCATCGAACTTGCGCCACGCAGGTTAATTTAGATTATTTAAATGAGGTTGATTATAAAAAAAAATCAAAATTAATAGCTGCCATAACCCCCGTAGCAGTGTCTTTGTTTTCTAATTCACCATTTAAAGAAAAAGAGTTGAATGGTTATTTGTCTTACAGAACTCATATTTGGCAAAACACCGATAAAAACAGATCTGGAATTCCAGAATTTTTCTTGCAGGATGAAAATAGTTTTGAACGTTATGTGGATTTTGCACTTAAAGTGCCAATGTATTTTATAATTAAGGAGGATGAATATATTGATTGCGCAGGTGAAAGTTTTAATGATTTTATTTCTGGAAAATTAAAAAACTATCCAAACAAAAAACCGACCATTCAAGATTGGGAAAATCATATATCAACTATTTTTACTGAATTAAGATTAAAAAAATATTTAGAGATCAGATCCGCAGATTCTTGCTCATCCGCAGGGATATGTTCAATACCTGCATTTTGGACAGGACTTCTTTATGATGAGGATTCATTAAATCAGGCATTAGAATATGTACAAAATTGGAATTACCAAGATATTTATAATGCATATTTAGAAGTTCCAAAAAAAGGTTTTGATACTGAGATTAAAAATAAAAAAATATTTAATCATGCTAAAAAGTTAGTAGATTTGTCAGCTTTAGGATTGAAGAATAGAAATCAGACTAATAGTAAAGGTATGGATGAGAATATTTTTCTTAAAGATATTCATAATTTTATTAAAGATAAAAAATCACCAGCTCAGTCACTTATAGAAAAGTATAATACTAGATGGAAACAGGATATATTTAAGATCTTTGATGAAGAAGCATTTTAAAATAGCTATTCAAATGGACCCGCTTGAGTCCATTAATATCAAATCAGACAGCACATATATTTTGGCTCTTGAGGCGCAAAAAAGGGGATATAGACTATTCCATTACTTGCCAGAGAATTTGATTTATGAAAATGGACGAGTATCTGCTCTGGGTAATGCTTTTAAATTATTTCCAAATAAAAAAATTTTTTTTAAAAAATCTAAAACTCAAAAAATATTTCTTGATGATTATGATGTTGTTTTAGTTAGACAAGATCCACCATTCAATATGAGTTATATTACTGCAACTTATCTCCTTGAGATGGTTTCTAATAAAACTCTTATTTTAAATGATCCCAAATCAATCAGAGACAATCCTGAAAAATTATCAATGTTTAATTTTAAAAGCATTATTCCACCTACTCTTATTTCTAAAAATATTGAACAGTGTTTTAATTTTCAAAAAAAATATAAAAAAACGATTATTAAACCGCTTTACGGCAATGGAGGTGAAGGAATTTCAAAATTAGATGGAACAGGTGCTATTTTAAAAGGGAAGATTCTAAAATTAATTAATAAATACAAACAGCCAATAGTCATACAAAAGTATTTAACTGAAATTAAAGAGGGTGATAGAAGAATTATTTTAATAGACGGAGAATATGCTGGTTCTGTTGCGAGAATACCAAAAAAAGGTAGCGTTACTGCTAATTTTCATACAGGAGGAACTGCAAAGAAAGTTGGTTTAGTAAGAAGTGATAAAAAGATATGTAATATTTTAAAACCCTTCTTAAAGAAGAATAAATTATTTTTTACAGGAATTGATGTTATTGGAAATTATTTAACAGAGATTAACGTAACTTCTCCAACTGGCATTCAAGAGATTAACAGATTAAATGGAGTGAGATTAGAGAAGTATTTCTGGGATCGAGTTGAAAAAAAATTAAGATAGCATTTTACAGATCTTTAAAACAAAACCATATTCCATTGCTATTTCTTTAAGATAATCAAATCTTCCGCTAGCTCCACTGTGTCCGGCAGTCATATTCATATGGAGTAATAATAAATTATTATCTGTTTTATTTTCTCTTAATTTTGCAACCCATTTTGTCATTTCCCAATACGTAACTCTAGGATCGGAAATTCCCCCAGTAACTAACATATGAGGATAGTTTTGTTTTTTTACATTATCGTAAGGCGAATAACTTTTTACATATAGAAAAGATTTTTTATCATTTTTAATATCGCCCCATTCTGGAATTTCTGTAACAGTTAAAGGCAGATCCTCATCAAGCATAGTATTGCAGATATCAACAAAAGGTACTTGCGCAATTATTCCAAGAAATAAATCTGGGCGTTCATTTGCAATATAGCCCATTAACAATCCACCTGCAGAGCCACCTTGAGCAATAATTTTTTTAGGAGATGTATATTTATCTTCGCATAATTTCTCAGCACAACTTATAAAATCTAAAAAAGTATTTTTTTTATTTAGAAGTTTTCCATTTTCATACCATTCATAGCCTTTTTCTTTGCCACCTCGAATATGGGCTATTGCATAGACAATTCCTCTATCAACCAAACTTAATCTATTGGTAGAGAAATTGCTTGGTATAGATATTCCATAAGATCCATAGCCATAAAGTAATAAGTGATTACTAGAATCTAATTTAACCCCTTTTTTATAAAGAATTGTAATTGGAATTTTTTCATTATCATGTGCTGTGGCAAATATTTTTTTGCAAATATAATCATCTTTATTATGACCAGAAGGAACTTTTTGAGTTTTTTTTAATTCTTGTTTTTTTGATTTACAGTCATAGTCAAAAATGCTTTTCGGCGTTGTAGGAGATGAATATGAGTATCTGAATGTATCTGTTTCATATTCATACCCATGATCTAATGATAGATTATATGCTTCCTCATCAAAACTAATTTTATGTTGATTCATATTATTAAGATTTAATATGATTATATTTTCAGAACCTTCGGTTCTTTCTAATCTAATAAGCCAGTCTTTTAATAAGATAAAATCTAAGATTAAATTATTTTTCTCATAAGTAATAAATTTCTCCCACTTTTGATAAGATTCTTCATGACTAATCATTATTTTAAAATTTTTTGCATTATCGATATTTGTGCTTATTAAAAAAAATTTTTCATTATGCTCTAAGTCATATTCAATTTTTTTAATTCTTTTTTTAAAAAGAACTGGTGTTATTTCATTCAATTTTAGATTGATAAAAAGATATTCAGAAGTTTCGTGATCTGCCGTTCTAATAAATAGATATTTTTTTGTTTTTGATAAATTTATAGAACAAAAGAAAGAGGGGTCTTTTTCTTCATAAATTAATAAATCTTTTTCACTATCAGAACCAATTTTGTGCTTAAAAACTTTTGTAGGACGATGATTTTGATCTAATCCAACATAGAAAATATAGTTATTATCTAAAGACCAAATAATATCTCCAGTGGTATTTTTTATTTCAGGACTTAATATTTCTTTTGTTTCAATATTTTCAATAAATATTGAAAAGTGTTCAGAGCCGTTAGTATCAATATTATAGGCCACATGCTTATGATTATGACTGTGTGATATAGCGGCTACATTAAAGTAAGAATGTGTTTTAGATTTTTTTTCACAATCTAAAATAATTTCTTCAAAATTGTTCTTAACATTATTTCTATAATAAATTGGGTACTCACTATTTTTGTTATATTTATAGGCATAAAAATAATCCCCATCTTTTTTTGGAACCGAATTATCCTCATTTTTGATTTTAGATTTTAATTCTTCAAAAAGTTTTTTTTCTATGTCCTTGATATCTTTAAGCTGCTCTTCTTTAAATAAATTTTCCTCATCTAGATATTTTTTAACTAGGGTATGTAATTTATTAGGATCTAATATTACTTCTTTCCAATTTTTTTGTTTAATCCAGGAATAATTATCAATTAATTCTTCATTATGAATTTTAACAGTGTTTAGAATTTTATTTATCTTTGGTATGGATGTATTCATTCAAATCTATATTGATAAAATTTTAATTTTATATATTGATATACATTAATGGTCATTAAAGATTTTTTAGAAGTAATAAAATATTTTTTTATTAAAAATAAATTGATAGGTTTTATTTTATTATTCCCTATAATTGTTATGATCTTGCTTTTTACTATATGAATAAAAAAAAACTTATTATCCTTTCAGTAGTTTTTCTAAGCATAGTATTCTTAATTCTAGATTTTTTAAGTTACAGAGTAGAGAAAATAGTTAAAAATTTAATTATTGATCAAGGCACTGAGGTTTTGGGACAGCAGATATCTGTTGGAAAAATAGACATCAGCATTTTAGGTTCCTCTATTAAAATTAGTAATATTGAAATTAAAAATTTAGATGGTTTTAAAAATAAAAATATTATTCAAATTAAAAATATTAATGTAAATTTTGAATTAACTAGTCTGTTCAAAGATACTATTGTTGTAAAAGATATTAATATTGATGGAGCAACTTTGTATTATGAAATGTTAATTAATAATAAAGAAGTTAAAGACAACGTTAGCCTGTTTAAGCCTGCTTTAAAAAATTCTGCTGCCTCTCCATCCAAAGAAACAGAGGCATCCAGAGTATTAGAGACCAAGAATCAATCTAAGAAAAAAAATAAAGATTTTTTAATTAATCAACTGTCTATTACCAACACCAAGATAAATGCTTTTTCAGAATTCTTAGATATTAATAAAGACATCAATTTAAATAAAATGTCTTTTAATAATGTAGGAAACGTTGAAAAATCTACCAAATTTAAAGAAGTTCTCCAGATGGTTTTTGCCAATGTTTTGTTAAATATTAATAATGAAATTATTCAAGGCGATTTGAAAAATAAATTAAAAGACAAGGTAAAAAATCTAAAAAATAAAATTTCTCCGGAATCTTTAAAAAAATTAGAAAGAACTTTTAGATAGTAAGAAGATTATATTGTTTTGTAAAATTTATTTATTTTTTTAACTATAATATTAGACCGAAAACTGTTTAAGTTATATTTCTGTTTTTTGGGTTTTTTTAAATAATTTTTTAATAATGCTTTTTTTAATTGATCTTCGTTATCTGAATTAAATAAAGTCACATTATATTTTTTTATCCAATCTCTATTTCCCTCATTAATTGATGTTATTATTGGAAGATTTTTACGCATTGCTTCTATTAAAGATAGCCCAAAACTTTCCCATCTTGATGGAAAAACAAATGTATTAAATATTTTTAAATAATCATCTGGATTATTTTTATGTCCAAGAATTTTAATTTTATTATTACTTTTATAAATTTTTTTAAACTCGGTATGACCATTTCCAATTAGAACTAAGTAGCAGTTCTTAAGTTGTAATTTATTGAATATTTTTAATATTAAGTCGAAACCTTTTTGATAATGAAACCTTCCTATTGATCCAAAAATATATGGTTTTTTTTTAATATTAAGTTTATTTAATAAATAAATTTTTGACTGTCCTTTGGTTTTAATAGAAGGAGGCCATAAATTGATTCTAAGTATTTTATTAGAGAATTGTTTTTTTATAGTTTTTTCTTGTGTTTTATTAAGCACAATAATTCCATCATGATTATTATAATGTTTTTTTTTAAAATTCATGTGACATGTTGCAACTAATTTAAAATTTCCCCAATTTTTTGATACAATTCTACTGGCGTCACCAAGGTGGGTATGAACAATATCAGGATTAATTTTTTGAATAATTTTTCTTACAAAATTTCTTTTAAAAAATTTAGAAATTTTATAAATTTTTGTTCTTTTTGTAACAATAGAGTAATTTATAAAATTATTTTTTTCTGATTTTATTAAATAAGTTTCAAAGTCCTTTGATTGATAATTAATAAGATCTACCATATGTCTTTCAGCGCCAGCAAAACCCGAAGATAGATTAATGTGTATTATCTTTATTTTTTTCATGTTTATTGTTTATTATATTTATTGTTTATTATATTTATAATAGATGTTTCTCATTGCATCATTTTATAAAACATAAAAAATAATGGAAAAAGCAGTTTATTCAGCAGTTTTAACACCTTTTAAAAAGGATTTAACTATAGATACAAAATTATTTATTTCACATTGTGAATTTTTATTGAAAAACAATATTAGCTTGGCTCCCTTAGGAACTACGGGTGAGGCAAATTCAATTTCTGTATCTGAAAAAATAGATTTAATTAAAACACTAGCAAATAGTGATTTGCCTAAAGAAAAAATAATTATAGGAACTGGAAATACTTCTTTTGTAGATGCTGCTTTACTGACTAAAACTGCAGTGGAAAATAAAATATATTCAGTTTTATTGTTACCACCGTTTTATTATAAAAATGTTTCAGATGAAGGCGTTTATCAATATTATAAAGAAATTATCAATATAGTAAAATCAAACAATCTTCGTGTTTTTTTATATAATATCCCGCAGGTAAGTGGCGTTACTATTTCTATAGATCTTGTTAATAGACTTAAAAAAGAATTTTCAGACCTAATTACAGGAATAAAAGATAGCTCTGGTAATTTCGAAAATACTAAAAAATATAAGGAGATAAAAAATTTTATAGTGTATCCGGGTAGTGAAAAATTTCTTTATGATGGTCTGCATATTGGTTGCTCAGGATGCATTAGCGCAACTACCAACGTAAATATTGAGGCTGCAAAATTAATAAATACTTTTGACAAAACAGAAGGAGAATCAATTAATAAAAAAATAAAGTCCGTTAGAGATGTTTTTGAAAAATATCCCGTTATTGCAGCTTTAAAAGCTACAAAAATTAAAGAAGATAGTAACTGGTCAAATATTAGACCACCTTTGGTTGCTTTGAGTGATCAGCAAAGATCTAATTTAGTAAAAGATCTTAAAGATGTAAATTTTTCATAGATAATTAATTATCTATTATTTTTTCATTTTAATGTTAGTTATAATTTATCCTTATTTGACATAATATTTTTGTTTATTAGTGATGAAAACCAAGAAAAAAAATAAAAAAAAGACATCTAAAATAATCAAAAGGATTATAAAAAAGAAAGTAGTCAAAAAAAAAGTATTTAAGAAAACAGTACCCAAAAAAAATAAACCTTCTTTAAAAAGAAAAATTAAAAAGAAAATTAAATTCAAAAAAAGTATTAAATGGCCTTTAAACAAAAAAAAGATTTCTAAGAAAAAAATAAAAAAATTAAAAAAGAAAAAAATTAGAAAAAAAACCTATTCAAAAAAATATAAGAAAATAAATAAGAAAATTAAAAAATCTTCAAAAAAAAGAAAGAACATAAGAGTTAAGAAAAAAAAATTAAAGATTAAAAAAATATCAAAATACAAAAATAATCTTTTAGATAAATTTGGTCTCTATATTAAAGATCGGTTTACTAATTTTTTTGGTTTAAAGTCTTATTTTCAAAATAAAATTCTTACCTGGGAAGAAAATAGGCAAAAAAAACAAATTAAGCTTATTAAGCAGCAAGCTATTCTAAGAAAGCGTGAGCTTGAGTCTTTAAAGAAACAAAATTTACGTGAGATTAATGAGCTTAAGAAACAGAAATTTCAATTTAATAAGCAATTACTTAAAGAGAAACAAATAGAGCTTCGTAATCTAGAAAGAGAACAAAAGGCTTTAGAAAAAAGAATTATTCTTGAGCAAAAAGCACTTGAAAGAAGATTAGATTTACAACTCAAAGATCATAAACGGCTAGAGAAAGAAAAAATATATCAGTTAAGAAGCAAACTAAGAGCTTTCGAAGAGCGACTTAAGATTTTTAGAGAAAAAATACAAGAGATTAAACTTAAAAGAAGAGAAGCAAAATTAGTTGAACTTGAAGCTCATAGGAGAACAAGAGAAGAGGCTAGAGCAATATTAGATGCAGAAAAGAAAGAAAATGAAATTAAACAACAGGTTGTTGCTAGATTAGAAAAGTATTCTAGAAATATGAAATCAATCGTATTTCAAGTTAATAAAAGATACTTAACAAAAAAAAGAGCACCGCTAGCTTTTATTGATAATATTGCAGAGAATGGTGAGTGTTTTATAAAGAACCAAGATACTCCTGATAATGATTATTTATTCTTACTTTATATTAAGGGAGAAAATGCGTCAGAACGTTTAGTTAATGATATTTCATTAGAAGATAAAACAGATTCTACCGAAACTAAAATGTTTAACCCAAAAAATGTTTTTGAGGCTTCAGATTATATGATTGATCGTTTAGCATTATTATTTGAAAGAGAGAGACAAGATTTAAAAAAGGCTAGTTAATCTTAATATTTAATGAAAATTTTTTTTTCAAGATTAAGTAATGAGACCAAAGGTTTTATTTTTGGTTTGATTGGGATAATTATTTTTTCTATCACACCAGTAGCTACTAAGATTGCGCTAGGAAATGGTAATGGTCAGCTTTCACCAGAATTTATTACTTTTGGCAGATCAGCGCTGGCCGGAATTCTTTCACTCCTTTATTTATTATTTTTCAGAAAGAAAATACCAAAATTAAAATACTTATTTAATTTTTCTACAATAGCTTTGTGCATAACGGTTGCATTTCCATTATCTCTTTCTTTAGGTTTAATTTATTCTACATCAATACATGCCGGAGTCATTTTAGCTTTTTTACCGCTAGCTACAGCAATTTTAGCCTCATTTTATTTTAAACAAAAAGCGTCATTAGGGTTTTGGGTGTGTGCTTTTATTGGATGTTTATTGATTGTCATTTATATTTTAATTCATAGTCATGAAGAAAATAAAAAATTAGAATTGTCATATTCTGATATTTTATTTTGTATTGCTGTGATTGTTGCAGCGATTGGCTATAATTTTGGAGCTAAACTTACAAAAATTATGGTTTCAGCTGATGTTATTTCATGGTCACTTGTTCTTGCTTTACCAGTGCACTTTAGTTTAGCGATTTATTATTTTCCAAAAACTGAAATTAATATTATTTCGTGGCTTGCATTTTTATATGTCGCAATATTTTCGCAATGGATAGGTTTCTTTGCTTGGTATAAAGGATTGGATATAGGCGGAGCTGTGCGAGTAAGCCAGATTCAATTGCTTATGCCTTTTTTTACTTTTGCTTTTTCAATTTATTTACTCGGTGAAACATTAGACCTTCTCACAATTATTTTCTC
>AQUE01000009.1 GCA_000371845.1 alpha proteobacterium SCGC AAA280-P20 | reverse complement strand
GCCTATCAATTCAAATTTTATGTTACTGAATAATGATAGGCTAATTTTTTTATTATTGGCAGAAATATAAATTCCACGAGCATTTAACTGCTTTGGGGAGAATGGGTAAAGCCCTTGTTCAAAGATTATCTAAAAAAAAAGGGTTAAAACTATTCAGTCTTACTGATGTAAAATCTAATAAAATTGTAAATGGAATTAAAATACAAAAAAATAACCTCGACGCATTTAAAAAAACTGACGTTATTATTGATTTTTCAAGTCCCAAGGCCTCTATTGAGGTTTTAAAATATGCAAAAAAATTTAAAAAAAAAGTTGTCATCGGAACAACAGGATTTACTCAAAAACAAAATAATTTAATTAAAAATTACTCAAAAAAAATTGCTATATTTAAATCTGGCAACATGAGTCTAGGCATTAATCTTTTAGAATATATTGTTAATATTCTCTCAAAAAAAATTTCTGGTGATTATCATATTGGAATTAGTGACGATCATCACAAAAATAAAGTTGATTACCCATCGGGAACAGCATTGATGTTGGCAAATGCAGTGTCAAAAGGTAAAAATAAAAACTTAGAATCAATGAAAGGGAAATTTTTTTTAAACAAAAAAGGTAGTCTACAAAAAAACAAGGTTAATTTTTTTATTAAAAGAAAAGGAAATACCGTCGGAAAACATTCGGTAATTTTTAATAATAAAATAGAAAATATAGAATTAAAACACACTGCTTTTTCAAGAGAACTTTTTGCTGATGGTGCATTAAATGCCGCAATATGGATAAGTAAAAAAAGTAAGGGCTTATTTAATATGCAGGATATGTTTGGTTTAAAATAAATATTATTAAAATTTTTTAATTATCTTTAATGCTTTTAAACAAAAACAAAGCTTCTGAGCTTATTAAATTATTAAACAAATCAATAAAAAATCCAAAAACATCTTTAAAATATAGAAATAAATTTACTCTATTAACCTCTGTTGTTCTTTCAGCTCAGTGCACTGATGTTAATGTGAACAATGTTACTAAAGACATATATAATAAATATTACACTCCTGAACATTTTGTTGATCTTGGAATAAATAGAATAAAAAATCTTATTAAAAGTATAGGACTATTTAATAATAAGGCTAAAAATTTATATTATTTATCTAAAATTTTATTAGAAAAATACCAAAGTAAAGTTCCAAATAAATTTGAAGAATTAATACTTCTGCCCGGAGTTGGCAGAAAAACAGCTAATGTTGTTTTAAATGAAGCATTTAATAAGCCAACTATTGCGGTGGACACTCATGTTTTTAGAGTTGGTAATAGAACGGGTCTTTCTAATAGTAAAAATCCTGAACAAGTCGAAAATCAACTTTTAAAAACACTTCCTAAGAAACATATTAAAAAAGCCCATCATTTAATACTCTTGCATGGAAGGTATACGTGCAAGTCTAGGAATCCCTTATGCAAGATATGTGTAATTAATAAAATTTGCCTATACAAAGGAAAAAATGAATAAAAAAATATTGGGCATAGGAAATGCAATTGTTGATGTGCTTGCAAGAGTTGACGATCAATTCTTACTAAAAAAAGAACTTATCAAGGGGTCTATGAAGCTTATTAATAAATCCGAATTTGAAGATCTTAAAAAAAATATTAAAATAGAGAAGATTGTAGCGGGAGGCTCCGTTGCAAATACCATGTCTGGAATTGCTTACCTTCAAGGTAACCCTTCTTTTGTTGGAAAAATTAATTCTGATAGTTTTGGAGAGATATACAAAAAAAGTTTAGAGGACATTAATGTTAAGTTTTCTTATCTTCAAAAAAAAGAAAATTTACCTACAGGTGCTTCTATCATTTTAATTACTCCTGATTCCGAAAGAACTATGTGCACTTATCTTGGAATATCCTCGCATCTTTCAGAGAGCGATATAAATCAAAACAATATCATCAATAATGAATTAATTTTTTTAGAAGGATATCTGTGGGACAAAGGTATAAGTGAAAAAATGTTTAAACATGCCATAAATATAGCAAAAAAAAATAAAGTAAAAATTGCAATGAGTTTGTCTGATATTTTTTGCGTTACCAGACATAAAGAAGATTTTTATAACCTCTTAAATAATGATTTAGACATATTAATAGGGAATGAAAATGAAATAAATGAATTAACTAATAAAAAAAATTTGTTAGATTCTATTAATCAATTAAAAAAATTAAATAAATTAATAGTTATTACAAGAAGTGATAAAGGAAGTGTGGCTATTAAAGATAATGAAATTATAAACTGCGAAAGCATAAAGGTTGACAAAGTAATAGATCTAACTGGAGCTGGAGATCTATTTGCGGCGGGGTTTTTAAAAGAATATTTAGAGAAATCTGAAATTAAGAAATGTCTAATGACCGGATCGATTCTTGCTTCAAAAATTATTCAAAAAATTGGCGCTAGATTGGAATAATAATATTAATTAGATAAATAATACAAAGAATTCTTTTCTATAATAAATTTTTTATCTTTAAAAAACTTATTCATTTTTTTTCTTAATCGATGTAAGTGGGTTTCAAAAGCATGTGTTTCTAAATCCGAACTATGATTCCATATACTCTTTAATAAAAAAGATTTTTTTAAGCCTTTATTTTTTTCTAAAATTAAAATTAAGTTTAACTCTTTTTCTGTAAGTTTAGCTTTTGTACCATTTTTCATTATAACTCGTTGATTTGAATCTATTTCATAACCATTTATAATAATTTTAGATTTTTTAAAAAAATTATATTTAGTAATTAAAATATTTAGTATTTCTCTAAAAGACAAAATCTCTATCGGAACAAATAAAGCAACGTGATAGTCCATCAGTTTTAGCTGATTTTTTATTAAATAATCTTTATTGCTTAATAGAAAAATAGTTGGGATATTTTCTAAAAAATATTTTTTGATCTCTATTAATTGTAATTTTTCAGCAACTATTATTCTAACAAATGAAACTTGATTGCTGTACTTTAGATTTCTATTAGAACTAATATTATAATTCAAATCCAATTCATCTAATAAGGAAACAAAGGTTTCTGATCCAATAATATGAAGATGAATATTATTCATAAATAAATATATAATACATTAAATATGATTATTGTAAAAAAATCTGGATATTTAAAGTTTAAAAATTTTAAATTTCGTTGTGCTCTAGGAAAAGGCGGTATTAGACAAAAAGAGAAGGAAGGCGACTTTATAACACCGAGAGGAAAGTTTAAATTAATAAAAATTTATTACAGATCTGATCGAATTAAAAAGATTAACTCACCATTAAAAAAAATTAAAATAAAAAAAAATATGGGATGGTGTGATGATATGAAAAGCGATTATTATAACAAACAAATAAAAGTAAATAAGAAGATTAGTCACGAAAAATTATTTCGCAAAGATAACGTGTACGATATTATAGTAGTTCTTAATTATAACCTTAATCCCACAATAAAAGGAAAAGGTAGCGCTATATTTTTACATGTAGCAAGAAAAAATTATAACAAAACACAAGGTTGCATTGCATTAAAAAAAAATGAATTATTATATTTATTATCTAAAATAAAAAAAAATACTCAAATAAAAATAGGATGAATAATAATCAACTAAATATTGACGAACCTATTCTAACAAACGTAGAGCCACATTTTATAGCCACTCTATAGTCTGCGGACATTCCCATGCTTAATTCTTTAAGATTATTTTCTATACTAAGAGACTTCAATTTATTGAAAAATAACTCGGGGTCTAAATCTTTTGGAGGTATGCACATCAATCCTATAACATCCAACTTCAAATCATATTTACATAAATTTACAAAGTCTTTTAATAAATCAATTTTTATACCGTTCTTTTGATTTTCATCACCAATATTAACTTGTATAAAAAATTTAATTTTTTTGTGAGAATTTTTTTCAATTTCATGAAATTTATTTGCTAATTTTTCATTATCGAGAGTATGAATAAAATTAAACAATGAAAATGCATCTTTAACTTTATTAGACTGAAGCTTACCGACTAAATGAAGTTGGATATTTTTATTTTTTTTTAAAAGTTCTGACCATTTGTCGCTAGCTTCCTGCACTTTGTTTTCTGCAAAATCACAGTGACCTATATTTATAAGTTCTTTTATTTTATCAAAAGTTTGATTTTTGGTTACGACTAATAAATTTGTGTCTTTTTTTATATTGATTATCTCTTCTTTAATTGTTTTATATTTATATAGGTAATTAATATGAGATTCAGACATTTTAAATATTATATCTTTGTTAGCGAATTAAATGAAACAATAAAAAAAAATTTACTTAAGATATCTAAACCCAATATAATTTTAAATTTTAAGATTCTAGAGAAGTCTTCATTAATACTAGCTAAAAATATTATTAAATTCTGCAAGACACATCGGATTCCTTTTTATATTTTAAATGATATCAAAATTGCAAAGCAGTTAAATGCTCGTGGAATTTATATTTCTGCCAATAATAAAAAAATTAGCCTATCATTATTCAGTAACATAAAATTTGAATTGATAGGCTCGGCACATAATCAGCTGGAATACTTTATAAAACAAAAACAAAACTGCAAAACTATAATGTTATCGCCAATTTTTTATAATAATAAATATTCGCAAAACCAAATATTAAATTCTATTAAATTTAATTTGATATCTCTAAATTGGAAAACTGAAGTTTGTGCTCTGGGTGGAATTTCTGATGAGAATATTAATAAAATAAAAAGTACTAAAGTAAAATCTGTTGGGATTAAATCTTGGATATACAGGAAATAAATAAATATGCTTAAAATAAAAAAAGCCCGCCTACTATTTAAAGTAAGCGGGCTTAATTGGTAATTATATTATTTTATTAGACTAAAAAGCTCCAATAAATCTAATCATACCTTGATTGTTTTCAACTCCAGCAGTTCCGCCAACATCTGTATTTTGAGCGTAACCAACTGTTAAAGCAACTGGTCCTAAATTGTAACCAATGTTAACACCTTTAGTTTTTTGAGTTGCTGCTGATCCTGAGAAATCACCTTTAGCGTAGATAGCGCCGATAGATAAATTATTATCTACAGCATATGCGACACCGTAATGTTTTTCAGATATATCATTCGTTCCAGCAGTTGAACCTGTGCCGCCAGAAGTTTTGATAAAGTTATATTTTTTGTCTGCGTAACCAACTGAGAATTGACCCATGTTATAGGCAACTCCGATTGATCTAGCATCTGAGTCTCTAGTTTGTGTAGAAACACCAGCAGATTTCTTTTGTGTTGATTTGAAGTAGTAAGTATTCAAACCTTTAACACCAAAATCACCTGTGAAGCCATACTCATAAGCAGATTCTTCATCGTTCTCTGCTGTAGATTCAGAACCTTGGCTAAGTGGTGATGAGCTAGCTGTTGTCGTTTGATCAGCATTTCCTGTTGGAGCATATGAATAAGAGAATGTTCCAATTGGAGTTTTCTGAAGAATTGACGCAGTCACAGCTTGTCCTACTGCAGGTCCAATATTTTGAGAAAATATTGTTCTGCTAGAAGTTGGACCGTCAGCTGACAATTCGTTTGGAGAGAATCCAACTAATACTGCTGCAGATCTATCTGTATCTGATCTTTGAACGTGATCACGGCTGATACTGAAAGTTGTTCCTGAACTTGCATTAGTGAAGTCCATGTAAGTATTCTCGTTGAATAGAGTAGTAGACTGAGTTCCATCATTTTCTAATGAGAAACCAGCTGCATAATCTAAACCAAGAACATTTAATTTGCCTTTAGTTTGAACGTTGATTTGTTGCTCTTGTCCAAAACCATTTATGGCACCTGTTCCAGCTGGAGAAATATTTCCAACAGCTTTATAGTTAAGCCTAAGCTCACCAGTAATAGTCGTTTGGGCAAATGCACTTCCGCTAACCATAACACCTGCAATAGCAGTAGTTAAAAGTAGTTTTTTCATGTTTTACCTTTTTGTATTGTTTAACTTATTATAAAAACACATTTTTTATAATAATGTTTGATTATTTAGCATTATTGAATAAGTTTAAGTTGTTTTATTAATATTTTATTTATATTTTATCTTTTAGTGTTGTATTTTTACAACAAGTTTTTAAAGAAATTATTATGATATATAGTGTTTTTAAATGAACAGTTTAATTAAGATTTTTAGCATTTTTGTCATATTTTTATTTATTTTCAACTGCTCAAAAGTAGACCCGGTAACTGGTGAAAAAGTGCTTATAGATCCTAACGAAAAAAATAGAGCAAGAGAGGCAGCAAGAAAAGATGGGGGTCTTTTAGATGATGTGTTTACAAATAAAAATAAACAAACAAATTTTGAATTTTCAACATCTAATGTTTTGTGGAGAGCCACACTTAAAAATCTAGATTTTCTTCCTCTTATGAATGCGGATTATTCGGGTGGGATAATAATTTATGATTGGTACTCAGATAAAGATGACAATCAATTAATAAAAGTATCAGTAAGGTTTTTAAGTAATGAATTAAAATCTTCTTCAGTTTTAGTTTCTGGACATAAAAAAATTTGTAATGATCTAGGAAAATGTCTTGTCGAAAAATTGAATGATAAATTTACTAATGAAATTAAAGAATCAATTATTACTACAGCAAGACAAATAAAAATAGAAGACTCTAAAAAAGATTCACAAAAATAGTCACTTAAATTTTAAAATGGAAAATTACAATCCACTTCCAATTGAAGAAAAGTGGATGAGTTTTTTTCAAAAAAATCAAATTTTTAAAACAAAAAAAAATGCAAATAAGAAATTTTATTGTCTAGAAATGTTTCCTTATCCTTCTGGAAACATTCATATGGGTCACGTTCGAAATTATACTCTTGGTGATGTTATCGCTAATTTTAAAAGATTAAATAACTTTAATGTTTTACACCCTATGGGATGGGATGCTTTTGGTTTGCCTGCTGAGAACGCCGCCATACAAAATAATCTGCATCCAAAAGATTGGACATTAAAAAATATTTCAACAATGAAATACCAACTACAACGACTTGGTCTATCAATAGATTGGGATAAAGAAATTTCTACATGTGACGCTTCTTATTATAAACATCAGCAAATATTGTTTTCTCTTCTTTTTAAAAAAGGAATTGCTTATAAAAAAAAAAGTTACGTTAATTGGGATCCTATCGACAATACTGTTCTTGCAAATGAACAGGTGATTGATGGTAAGGGCTGGAGATCTGGAGCACTCGTAGAAAAAAAAGAATTAAATCAATGGTTCTTAAATATTACAAAATATTCAAATCAACTATTAAAATCCCTTGATGATTTAAAAGGCTGGCCCGAGAAAGTAAGATTAATGCAAAAAAACTGGATTGGAAAATCCATAGGTTGTGAAATTGATTTTATCTCTGATTTTAAAAATACTAAAATTAAAATTTTTACAACACGACCAGATACAATATTTGGGGCTTCATTTATTGCCATTGCACCAGACCACCCCTTTACTGAATCTTTTAAAAATGAAAAAAATTTTCAAGATTTTAAAGAACTTGCGTTAAAAAATATTGGAACAGAATCATTGTTATCTAAAAATGAAAAATTAGGTTTCAAAACACCTTTTCTTGTATTGCATCCTTTTTTAAATAAAAAAATACCTATTTATGTGGCTAATTTTATACTTATGGATTATGGAACTGGAGCTATATTTGGTTGTCCAGCACATGATCAAAGAGATTTAGAATTTGCTATAAAATACAATCTAGAAATAATTCCCGTTGTAAGCCCTAATAAGTCTGAATCTATCATAATTAATGATCAAGCGTACACTGACGACGGTTATATTATTAATTCAGATTTTCTTAATGATTTAACAATCGAAGATGCAAAAAAAAATATTATTCAAAAAATAGAAAACAAAAAGATGGGAAACTCTAAAACGATTTATCGTCTTAAGGACTGGGGAATATCTAGACAAAGATATTGGGGATGTCCAATTCCAATTATGTATAGAGAAGATGGAAAAGTTATTTTAGTTCCAGAAAAAGATTTACCTATAGAACTGCCTAAAGATATAGACTTTAGCAAACCAGGAAATCCATTAGAAAACCACCCCACATGGAAATATACAAAATGTCCAGAAACTGGAATGAAAGCTATTCGTGAAACCGACACGCTTGATACATTTGTAGATTCTTCTTGGTATTTTCTTCGCTTCTGTTCCTCGAAAGAAAATGAGAAACCTTTTAATACAGAAGAAGCTAATTATTGGATGCCAGTAGATCAATATATTGGCGGTGTTGAACATGCCATACTTCATCTTTTATATTCAAGATTTTTTACTTTAGCACTTCAAGATGAATTTAAATTAAAAGTTTCTGAACCTTTTGAAAATCTTTTTACTCAAGGGATGGTATGTCATCCAACTTTTAAAACAGAAAAAGGTAAATGGGTTTTTCCAAAAGAAGTTATTGAAAAAGATGGATCTTATTTTTTAGATAATAAAGAAAAAGTTCGAAAAGGAGACAGTCAGGCCATGTCTAAGTCTAAGAAAAATATTGTCGATCCTGATAATATTATCAAAATTTATGGCGCTGATGCTGTAAGATGGTTTATCTTATCAGACAGTCCTCCAGATCGAGACATCCAATGGAGTGATAGTGGAATCCAAGGTGCATTTAAATATATACAAAAAATCTGGCGTGTTTGTGAAAAAATAAAAGTTTATAAAAAAGAAAAGCAAGAAATAGATAATAATTTTTTAATTAAAACTGACATCCTAATAAAAGAAATTACAGAATGTATAGAAAAATTTCATATTAATGTAGCCGTTGCTAAACTTTATGTTTTTCTAAATAATCTTAATGAAGAAATTGATAAAAAAATCTTAAATGAAGAAGATATTATTAATGCTTATAAAAAATATTTAATTATTGTATCTGCTTTTATTCCTTACATCGCTAATGAATGCTGGGAAAAAATTACAAAACAAAATAATCTAAGTTCACAAGTGTGGCCTAAAATTGAAAATACTCTTATAAAAAAAGATTACTTTGATGTTGTAATCCAAATAAACGGTAAAAAAAGGGCAATTATCAACGCTATTATCGATGAAAGTGAAGAAAATATTTTTAGCAAATCCTTAGCAATTAAAAATATTAAAGTTATATTAGATGAGAAAAATATAATAAAAAAGATTTTTATAAAAAACAAATTACTTAATATTGTTACTAATGATTAATAAATTTTTTCTGGCTCTTATAATATCAGTCATTTTAACTCATTGTGGTTTTTCACCTATTTATACTGGAAACACTAAACAAGTAGTTATTTCTAAATCTGAAATAGTTGGTGACAAAGATCTGGCTTTTAATCTAGAACAAAAATTAAATTTCAAAAAGGATGAAAAGAATTTAACTGCTTATATATTTAAAGCTCAAATCTATGATACAGCTGAAAGCTCTCTTGTGGATTCAAGGGGGATTGCAACTGAAGAAATTATTAAGTTAACAGTGAGCTATCAATTTCAAGACAAAAATGGCGTTGTAATATACCAAGATGCCATAACTAAAGATAAAAGGGTTTCTGTAACAGACAATCTATCAAATAATATTCTAGTAAAAAATAATGAAAAAAGAGTATTATTAGATTCTATAATTCAAAATATCTTATTTAAATCTAGAGTCTCATTAAATTAGTTTAAATGCTCTTAAAATCACAAGAGATAACCCAAAAAAAAAAGGATTTTTTTAAAGAAAAAGTAATTCTTTTGTACGGAGAAAATCAAGATTTAATTAATGACTTAAATCAACAAATTACATCTAAGTTCACAGAAGAAGAAAAAATCTCAAAATCTTTCTTTGAAGAAGATTTGGTTAAGAATCCAGAAAATATTATTAGTTATTATCTTAATGGATCATTATTTGATGATAATAAAAATATATCAATAATTAAAAACTGTTCTGACAAAATATTAGAAATTATTAATAAAATAAAAAATAATATTAATGACAACATTATTATTCTAAACTCTGAAATACTTCTAAAAAATTCTAAACTAAGACAATTTGGAGAATATGATAAATTAGCTATTTGCATTCCTTGTTACCAGGAGACTAAATTTGATATAAAAAAATTTCTTACACAGCAACTCCAAATAAATAATATTCAATTATCGGATTCACAAAGTGAAACTATTATTAACTCATCATCCTTGAAAAGATCGAAGATTAAAGAAGCAATAGAAAAATTAAATCTATTTAAGAATTCAGGAAAGATTACAGCTCAAATCATTGAGGAAATTTGTACTGACGCGGATCTTAAAAAGAATGATGAAATTATCGACATTCTGCTATCTAAGAATGAAAAAAATATTAACGAATTCATATCCAATATGTCTAATTATGAGAAAAATTTTATAGAAATAATTATTATTCTTAGATCGTTCATAATTAAGATTCTTGATATACAAAAAAATAATAAAAATCTGTCAATCGATGAAAGAATTGAAAGATACAAGCCTCCGATTTTCTGGAAAGATAAAGATAGAATAAAAAATATCTTAAAAATTTGGAATACTAATAACCTAGAAAAATTCCTTAGTAATTTAAATGTTATTGAGACTGAATTTAAAAGGAATGATCTAAATCAAGATACCCAATTTTATTATTTCTTAACTCAAAACTTATCTAAAATAGCCTTTAAGAACACTAATAATTTTATTTAATTGATCAAGATTTTTGTAAGAAAATTTAATGTCTCCAGAATTATTTTTCTTATTTTTAATATCTACTTTTATTCCCATCAATAGTCCAAGATCGCTTTCTAAGGATTTAATATTAGTATCTTTGCTATTCGTCTTAATTTTTTTTAAGCTGGAAAAAACTTGTTCTTTTTTGACCAAAAATTCAGCCTGCCTCACAGAAAGATTCTTGTTAACTATTATTTTCGCAAGTTTAATATTGTCTGGAACATTGACTAAACATCTTGCGTGTCCTGAAGTTAACAATCCATCTGAGATCATTTTTTTTATCTCTTCGGGTAAACCAGCTAGTCTAAGTGTATTAGCAATATGACTTCTGCTTTTTCCTAAAATTTTTGATAATGTTTCTTGGGAGTATCCAAATTTTTTTACTAAATTATCATAACCTAAAGCCTCTTCTATTCCGTTTAAATCTGATCTTTGAATATTTTCTAATATTGCAAATTCTAAAGATTTTTTATCATCAATATTTAAAATAATAACTGGAACTTCATGAATTTTTGCAAGTTGAGCCGCTCTCCATCTTCTTTCTCCAGCAACAATTTCATATTTATCTTCTGATTTTTTTCTAACTAATATTGGTTGAATAATTCCCTGTTCCTTAATTGACTCTGAAAGTTCATTTAATAACTCTTGATTAAAATTTTTTCTTGGTTGAGATGGGTTAGCATGTACAAAATGTATAGGAATTTTTTCTGAAGAGCTTTTTGTTTGAATATTTTCTGGCGGAACATCTCCCATTAGTGCGGACAGACCTTTTCCTAAACCTTTAAATTTATTTCCAATCATTTATGCAACTTTTTTTTGCTCTAAATTTTCTCTAATTAAAAACTCATCTACGAACTGATTATAGGCCAATGAACCCGAACAATTTTTATCATACAAAATCACTGGCATTCCAAATGAAGGTGCCTCTGAAATTCTTACATTACGGGGTATATTTGTATTATAGACTTTATTTCCAAAAAAATTTCTTCCTTCTTTTTCAACGTCAGCACAAAGTTTATTTCGCTTATCATACATAGTGAGAACTATGCCTTGTATTTCTAAACTTGGATTTAAATTAATTTTTATACGGTCGATTGTTTTAACTAATTGACTTAAACCCTCTAACGCAAAAAACTCTGTTTGCAATGGAACAACTAATGAATCGGAAATAACTAAAGACATGATTGTAAGAAGACTAAGCGATGGAGGACAATCTATTATGATGAATGAAAATTTCTCTTTTTCTAAATTGTTTACTGGATCATCGATAATATTTTTTAGTAAAAAAGCTTTTTGAGAATTATTTGCAACTTCAGTTTCAAGTCCTGATAGATCTGCATTAGCTGGTATGATGCTTAAATTCTCTATCTTAGTTTTTTTTATACATTCCAAAAAAGAATCTTTTTTTATTAGTAAATCATAAATAGATTTATCTCTTTCACCCTGACTAATCCCAACACCAGTTGATGCGTTGCCCTGGGGATCCAGATCGATAAGCAGAACTTTATAATTTTTAAGAGCCAGACCTGCTGCTAGATTAATTGCAGTAGTGGTTTTACCAACTCCACCTTTCTGATTTATAACTGAAATTATCCTAGGCATTTGCAACTTTAAGTTGTACTAAGTTTAATATTACTAATTTTAAGAATATAGGATTCATTAGATGTAATGCTTCTAAATTTTTCTACATGAAATGTATATTTTTTTTTGGCATCATCTAATTCTTGTTGATAAGTTTTACCCTTCATTAGTATAATACTTTTAATTTTATCATTATTTTTGAAAAGCAAATCTATTGTTTCAATTACCCTCTTGAATGCTCTTGAAACAATTGTTGAGATTTTGCTAAATTTATAATCTTCTAATCTTACATTCTGTATTTTTAATATCAGGCCTAATTTATTTGATAAATCATTTAAGAATTTGCATTTTTTTGGACTTTTATCTATCAATACAATATTTCCTTCTACTTTTTTACTATCCATCAAAATCTTTATTATAAATCCTGGAAATCCAGCTCCTGAACCTATATCGACAATTTCAGATTTATCATCAATTAAATCGTATATTTGAGCAGAATCTGTAAAATGTCTTGAAAAAATATGATTTTCTGTTGTTTTTCCTATTAAATTCAATAATTTGTTATTTTCTAATAAAAAATGATTATATATGTTTAATTTTTCAATTGTTTCACGTGAAACATTGAATTTTTTAATAAAAAATTCAATATCCTTGTCCATATATTTTATGATGCTTTTCTAAGGGTATTTTTGCAATAAATCATCAATATATTGATTGCAGCCGGTGTCACGCCATCTATTCTTAAAGCCTGACCAAAAGTTAATGGTCTTATATCCTTAAGTTTTCTTTTAATCTCATTTGAAAGACCAGAAACGTTATCATAATTAATATTTTTAGGTATTACCAGATTTTCATCCTTTTCAAATATGCTTATGTCTCTTTTTTGTTGTTCGATATAACCACTATAATGGGACTCTGTTTTTATTAAGTCTTCTATTTCATCTTCATACTTTGGTATATCTGAAAAAATGGCTCTTATTTTTTCTAAGGTCACATCTTTAAATTTTAAAATCTGTAAAAGAGATTTTTTTCTGCCGTCTTGAGAGATTTTAATTCCATTTTTTTTTAAGACGGTAGGTGATACTATTTTATTTGACAAAATAATCTTAAAGTCATTTAAGTCATTGATTTTATTGATAAATTTAGACTTCCTAATTTCAGAAATAAAATTATTTTTAATTGCCAAGGGAGTTAATCTTAAATCTGCATTATCAGCTCTCAGTGTTAATCTATATTCTGCTCGGGATGTAAACATCCTGTAAGGTTCGCTTACACCTTTGGTAATTAAATCATCAATCATCACTCCAATATAAGACTGGGATCTTTCAAATTTAATTGGTTCTAAATTTTTAACGGACTGAGCGGCATTAAGACCTGCTACAATTCCTTGTGCAGCAGCCTCTTCATATCCTGTTGTTCCGTTAATTTGACCGGCAAGATATAAATTTTCTATTTTTTTTGTTTTAAGGGTAAAATCTAATTCTGTTGGGAACACATAATCATACTCAATTGCATACCCAGGTCTTATCATGCGAACATTCTCTAAACCATTGATTTTGAATAGTATTTCTTGCTGAATCTCCTTTGGCAGAGAAGTAGATATACCATTTGGGTACACCATATTTGTTGTAAGACTTTCCGGTTCTAAAAAAATTTGATGACGTTGCTTATCTTTAAATTTTACAATCTTATCTTCTATAGATGGGCAGTATCTAGGACCAACACTTTTAATAGATCCTGAATACATTGCGCTACGTTTTAAATTTTTTTCAATAATCTTATGAACCTTTTCATTAGTATAAGTCATCCCACATGAAATCTGTTTGGCATTAATTTTTTTTGTTAAATATGAAAAGAAGAAAGGTTTTTCATCAGCATCTTGCATTTCAAGTTCTTCATAATTAATAGTCGTTCCATCAAGTCTTGGTGGCGTACCAGTTTTCAATCTACCAATTTTAAAATTTAATTTTTTTAACTGCTCACTTAATCCTAAGGTTGGTTTTTCATCTATTCTCCCCGCAGAAATCTTTTCATCTCCTATATGAATTAGACCATTTAAAAAAGTGCCAGTTGTTAAAATAAATTTTTTTGCAGAAAGTGAATTTCCAGACTGGGTTTGGATTGAAATTATTTTATTTTTACTAAATTCAAACTTTGTTACCGGATCGTAAAAAAGACTTAAATTACAATAGCTTAACAGCATTTCTTGCATATTTTTTTTATAAAGTTCTCTATCAGATTGAGTTCTGGGTCCTCTAACAGCATGACCTCTGCTACTATTTAATAATCTAAATTGTATTCCTGATTTATCGGCAACAATTCCCATCACGCCATCCAATGCATCAATTTCTCTGACTAAATGACCTTTGCCTAATCCACCTATTGCAGGATTACATGACATTTCACCAATTGTAGAAAGTGAATTTGTAATAAGAGCAGTATTAACCCCCGATCTCGCAGAAGCGGCAGCAGCTTCGCAACCAGCGTGCCCAGCTCCAATCACAATTACATCAAAATTTTTCTCTAAATTCATAGGGGGTTTATATATCCCATTAACTCAAAAGATAAGGTATTTTTATTCTATTTCCCGATACAGAAATCTTTAAAGATTCTATCTAACAATTCTTCAACATTAACATATCCGACTATTTCTCCAAGGTTTCTGACTGCCAGTCTTAAATCTTCTGCTGCAAGGTCAATATGCTCTATAGATTTTTTATTAAGGCATCTTTCGATAAAAAACACTGTATTTTCAAGGTTTTTTTTATGTCTTTGTCTTGAAATTATATTGTCTAGATTAACTTTAAAATGTTCATCAATTTTTTCTGATATTGTTTTAACAAGATTACTAATTCCTACATTTTTTTTTACTGAAATTCTAATTGGTTTATATATTTTTTCTTCTAAAATTTTATTTGAACTTTTAATATCAATTTTATTTAGAACTAAAATTGATTTTATATCAAATAATTTCAAAACTTTTTTATCTAATTTTTTTGTGTGATCAAAAATTATTAATTTTAAATCAGAATCTTTTAAATTTTTATTGGTTAAAAAAATGCCTTTTTTCTCGATAATGTTTTTTGAATTTCTTAAGCCAGCTGTATCAAAGAATCTAACTAACTTTCCATTTAACATAATACTCGTTTCTATAAGATCACGCGTTGTACCGGGTATATTAGAAACAATAGACACTTGCCTATTAGCTAAACAATTAATTAAGGATGATTTCCCAGAATTAGTTGGTCCTATAATTGAAACCCTAAATCCCTCTCTAATTTTCTCAGAATTCTCACCATTGAGTATTATTTGTCTAATTTTATCATTTATTTTCAATAACTTATCTCTATTATTTGAAAATACATTATCTCCAACTTCGTCATCGGAGAAATCAATGACAGCCTCATAATCTGAGAGTATTTTGATCATTTCATTTCTTAAACCAGTGTAAATTTTTGTTGTATCTTCGTTCATTACTTTTAAAGCCTGAATTCTTTGAAGTTCTGTTTCTGAATTTATTAAATCAATTAAACTTTCAGCCTGTAATAAATTAATTTTTTTATTAAGAAGGGCAGTTTTAGTAAATTCGCCTGGTTTAGCTAATCTACAGTTCTTAAAATTAGATAAAGTTTTTAAAAAATATTTAATAACAGCATTGCTTCCATGAACATGAAATTCAACCACATCATCTCCAGTGTAGCTATTAGGTTTTGGAAAAAATATAAAAATCCCTTTATCAATGATCTTATTTTTCTGATCATAAAATGAAGAAAAATTAGCTACTCTCGGCTTAATTTTTTTAAATTTAGTTATGGTTTTAGCTATCTTAAAGACCTCTTTTCCAGAGACTCTTATAACTGCCAAACCAGATGTTCCGGGGGCTGTAGCTAAAGCGAATATTGACATAAAAAAACGATATGATTTAGTTTTAATATAAATGTCAACTTTCCAATTATCTTTTAAAACAAAACTAGGCTTTATCTCAGTTATAGAAAATGAAGGTTATATTGTTGATATTACTTTTAGAAAAATAACAATACAAAGAAGTACCACCCAATTACTAGAAGTTAAAAATCAAATAAAACTATTTTTAAATAAAAAAATAAAAAAACTTACCTTCAAAACAAAAACTATTGGATCAAAAACACAATTAAAAGTTTGGAATGAAATAAAAAAAGTACGTTATGCAAAAACTGTATCTTATAATTTTATTTCTAAAAAAACCAAAATACATCCACGACATGTTGGGAGAATTTGTGGTCAAAACAGATTATTACTTTTTATTCCTTGTCATAGAGTGATTAGGTCCGATGGTTTATTAGGTGGTTTTTCAGCAAAGCACGGCGTTAAGTTGAAAAGTAAAATTCTTAAAATTGAAGAATTAAATAAATAAACCCTTATTAGCTATGCTAACAAAATTATTTTTAATAAAAAAATTCTTATCAAGATTAGAAAGTGCATTCTTTCTTATGAAAGCATAGCTATCGATCTTAACATCAAATATTTTTCTAATGCCGTCGATCAATGCTGCAAAAGTAAAATTATTTAAATTTGTCTCATCTAAATATTTTTTAATAAAAATATCATTGCCAATTTCTAGACCTAAATTTTCGCAATATTTAGTAACTTTTATTAGAGAAAATATATTTCTTAAAGTCATATTCCAACCCTGGCCAGCTATGGGATGAATTTTATTAGCTATCTCACCAAATAGTAAAGTTCTTTTGGAATCTTTTAACTCATTAAAAATATAATTTAGATTAAACTTATTAATCTCAGAGATAGAAATTATTTCTTTAAATAATTCTTTAAAATGATTATTAAAAAATTTCGATAAATAATTATTATTTGATACATATTTTTCATTAACTGAATTATTTTTAATAGACCAAATTACAGAAGTCTCAGTGCTTGAAACTGGGAGAAAAGCCAAAGGTCCATCTTTTAAAAAAAATTGTCTTGCAGAGTTATTTATAATTTTTTTATGAAATAGATTAAAAACATAAGCATTCTCATTATAAGATCTATCTACAACTTTTCTTAATTTGAATTTTGATAATAAAGAAAGATTATTAGCAGAAGCAAAAATAATGAGATTATAATTTTCTTTAATTAGATCTTTAAAAGTAATTTCTTTAAAAAATTTATTGTCATTAATCGATGATATTTCTTTCTTAATGAAATTAATATTTTTTAAGTTTTTTAATTTTTTTTTAATATTTAAAAATAAAGTATTACCATCAATAATGTAAGCTAAAGCTTCTTTATTGTTAGATGCAGCGAATTCTAGATCTTGTTTTAAGCTTATGGATGAATAAGAATCGTGTAAATAAATATTCTTAACAATATTAGATTTTTTTTTAATATCTTTTAGTCCGTAAAGACATAATTGATCTAAGGAATTCTTGCTTAATGCTATTTTTGTTGGGTTAATTTTTTTTTTATTAAAATCCTGTTCAACTATGTCTATTTGTAATCTAAATTTTGATAACAAATAAGCAATCGTTAAGCCTGTAAGACCTGAACCAATAATACAAATTTTTTGAGAGTTAAGCATGATTGTCTTTTCCTTTCGAATTCTATCAACTGAATATTAATGATACAAAGGTTTTAATTGTGATTCGCCAAGCAAAATATGGAAAAAATAATAACGTTTATTAAAGTAAAATTAATTGAACTTGCTGGCACAATAACTATTTTTTCTGGTCTTGCGTATTTTGTGTCTTTAACAACCTATTCTGCCAATAATATAAGCTACGTTTTTCCCTCAGAAAAAAATATTCATAATAAATTTTTCTCTTTTTTTTATTATCTTTCTGATTTTTTTCTTCAAGCTTTTGGTGTTTTGGCATTTTTAATATTTCTTAATTTAATTATTTGGGGTGGATATTTAATTATTAAAAAAAAAATTGAAAATTTTTCTATAAAATTATTATTCTTAATTTTATCTATTATTTTCGGAGCTTTATTTTTCTCAATCAATATTGATCAAAGTTTTTGGCTTCCTGATAATGGCTTTGGGGGTTTTGTTGCTAATCTTATTTCTGAAAAATTAAATATAAAAAATAATTCGTTTGGTGCCTATCTTTCAGTTATTTTTGTATGCATATCTCTCATATGTTTTTATTTGAGTGCAGGATTAAATATTCAAGAATGGAAAACTGTTTTTGTAACTATAAGTAATTTATTAAGTTTTTTCCCAAAATTAATATTTAAAATATATATTAAAAGGAAAAATACTGAAGAAATTGCCATTAACGCACCGATACAGGAAAATATTACTCAAAAAATTCAAGAAGAAGTCCCAGTACAAGAGGTTTCGCCTCAACAACAACTTCCTCTGGAAAGCACAAAAGTTGAAAAATCTACAAGCTTTAAAATTCCTCCAATAAAATTACTTGATGATCCAGTAAAAATTGAAAATCAATTAGATGAGGAAAGTTATAAAACGCAATCAAAATTTCTCGAAAATGTTCTTTTAGATTTTAGTATTTCAGGTGAAATAAAAAGAGTAAGCGCTGGACCTGTTGTAACTTTATATGAATTTGAACCAACTGCAGGAATTAAAACATCAAAAATTATAAATCTTTCTGAAGACATAGCCCGTAACACAAGTTCTATATCAACTAGAGTAGCAACCGTTCCGGGCAAAAGCACCATAGGAATAGAAATACCAAACAAGGTAAGAGAAAATGTTGCTTTAAAAGAAATAATTTCTAGCAAAGAATTTAATAATAAAGACATTAAAATTCCAATAACTCTTGGAAAAAGTATTTCAGGATTTCCAATTGTTGGAGACTTGGTTTCTATGCCACATCTTTTAATTGCTGGAACAACTGGATCTGGAAAATCAGTCTGTATTAATACTTTAATCCTATCAATTCTTTACAGACACAAACCTGATGACTGCAAACTTATTATGATTGATCCAAAAATGTTGGAGCTTTCTATCTATCAAGGAATCCCTCATCTACTAACGCCTGTTATTACTGAACCTAAAAAAGCAACGACAGCTCTAAAATGGGTCGTTAAAGAAATGGAAAAAAGATACCGAGAAATGACTGAAATTGGAGTGAGAAATATTTCAGGATTTAACGACAAGGCGTCTTCCGAGAGTAGAAAAAAAATGCCTTACATTGTTGTAATAGTTGATGAAATGGCTGATTTAATGATGATTGCAGGCAAAGAAATTGAGAACTACATACAAAGACTTGCGCAGATGGCTAGGGCTGCTGGAATTCATATAGTTATGGCAACGCAAAGACCAAGTGTTGATGTCATCACAGGTACAATTAAAGCTAATTTTCCAACTCGAATATCATTCCAAGTAACGTCAAAAATAGACAGCAGAACTATATTGGGAGAGCAGGGCGCTGAATTATTGCTTGGTAATGGCGACATGCTTTTTATGTCTTCAGCAAGTAGAATTATAAGAATTCACGGTCCTTATGTTTCTGAAAAAGAGATAGAAAGAGTTTCAACATTTTTAAGGCTTCAAGGCTCACCGACATACATTGAAGAAGTAACTAGAATTGAAGAACAAGAAAATGATGAGGTAGTATTAAACTCTGAAGGTAAAGATGAATTATACAATAAAGCAGTTGAAATAATTAAAACTGAAGGCAAAGCATCAACTAGTTTTTTACAAAGAAAACTTGGAATTGGTTACAACAGAGCGGCTAGAATTATTGATCAAATGGAAGAAGAAAAAATAATTAGCCCAGCAAATCACGTAGGTAAAAGAGAAATCTATTAAAATAAATGAAGAGATTTTTATACATTGTCTTAACAATGTTAATTTTTTTTTGCGTTAATGTAAAAGGATCTGAAAAAGAAAGAATAATTGAAAATTTAAAAAAAATAAATTCTATTAAATTTAATTTCACTCAAATCACAAATGACATAACAGAAAATGGCAATTGTCTTATTGTTTACCCAAAAAAAATGAGGTGCTTATACGAAGAAGAAGACAAAGAAATTATTGTAAATGATGATTACTTATTCCTGATTAATAAAAGAGAAAATAAAAATTATAACTATAATATCAAAGATACCCCATTGGGAGTTATGTTAGACAAAGAAAATATTATAGAAAAATTATCTAAAGTAGAAAAATTTAATAAAATAGATAAAAATATAATCGCAATCATAGATCTAAATTCTCAAGAAAGCATTGAGATATATTTTAACTCTAAAGAAATGAATATTGTAGGGTGGAAAATAAAAAATTATGACAAATCTAATCTAGAATTCTTAATGAAAAATATTTCAATAAATGTTAATACAAACGAAAAAATTGAAATCCCAAAATAAAAAGTTATAAATTTTCTGGATTAAAAAATATCTTTTCCGTCTTAAAAATTTTCATCCCTCGAGCAAGATAATTTTTTAAAGCATTAGGATGGTCAAGTGTACACGTATGAACCCACGCTTTATTAATCTTTTGATTAAAAGACGTTAATATTGCATCAGTTAATAAATACCCGCCAATTCCCTTTCCATAAAATTCTTTAAATATCCCAAAATAAGGGATCTCCATTGAAGAAGTTTTTGGATCATAAAGTAACTCATAATATCCTGCTAATTTATTATTATGTTTTAAAATATATAATTTAAAAAAATCACTATTAATATAATCTAACCAATCTTGATCGCTCCACTTTAGTCTGTCTCTCCAAAAAAAATCTTTTCCAACTTCTTTATAAAAAAATTTACAAAAATCTATCGTTGGTTTTTTTTCTAGAATAACTTCTAAATTTTCTTCTTTGCAGTTTGATTTTATTAAATCGCTGCTTGAAAGTAGATGTAGATAAAATCTATCTATAGATCTTTCCATGTTACTTATGGATCATTCTTCCTAATTTTTCTCCGCCGAAGATATGAAAATGCAGATGGGGAACTTCTTGCCCTCCATCTCTACCGTTATTACCTAAATATCTATAACCAGAAGTAGACACTCCTAGAATTCCAGCAACTTTTCCTAAAGCTCTAATTAAGCCTTCAATTTCATCACTTTTAGCATTAGCAGCAAAATCGTTCATGTCTACGTATGCGCCTTTTGGAATTACCAAAATATGAATTTTTGCCTGAGGATTAATATCTTTAAATGCAAGAGAAAACTTATCTTCATAAATTTTATCACAGGGAATTTCCCCTCTTAAAATTTTGGCAAATATATTATTTTGATCGTACATTTTTTTTTCTATTCTTCTTCTCTTGAATTCCTGAAATCCTTTGTCTTCTCTTTAACTCTTTCATGATTGAAACTATTGAAATTTTTTTAACCTCAAGAAGAACTAAAAAATGATATAATAAATCTGATGCTTCATGAACTATATTTTTTTTATTAGAATATTTAGATGAGGCCGCAAGTTCTCTTGCCTCTTCCATAAATTTTTTTATACAAAAATTTTTTCCTTTTTTAAAAAGACTTGCTGTATATGAAATTTTTGGATTTTTATTCTTTTGCTTCTTTATTTTCTCTATAAGTTGCTCTAAATTTTTAAACATAATTAAATTCTTATTGGTATTCCCTTTTTAATTAAATAGTTTTTTGCATCCATTATAGAATATTCACCATAATGAAAGATTGAAGCTGCTAAAACTGCACTAGCCAATCCTGTATTAAATCCTTCATATAAATGATCAAGGTTACCAACTCCTCCAGATGCTATCACGGGTATAGATACTAAACTTGCAATAGCCCTTGTTAATTCAAGATCATAGCCTGTTTTTGTTCCATCTTTATCCATAGATGTAAGAAGAATTTCTCCAGCGCCATTTTTTTCAACAATTTTTGCATATTCTATAGCGTCAATACCCGTAGAATTTCTTCCTCCATGAGTAAATAGTTCCCATTTATTATTTGCTACTTTTTTTGCATCTATTGCAATCACTATACATTGTGATCCAAATCTAATTGAGCTCTCTTTAATAAAATCATGATTTTTTACTGCCGCAGTATTAATTGAAACTTTGTCTGCTCCCGCAAGTAAAAGATTTTTAATATCTTCGATACTACCAATTCCTCCGCCTACAGTAAGAGGAACAAAGCAACTTTTTGCTGTTTCGCTTACTTTGTCTAATAAAATTTTTCTATTTTCACTTGATGCCGTGATATCTAAAAAACATATTTCATCAGCACCTCCTTTATCATATATTTTTGCCTGCTCTACAGGATCGCCAGCATCTTTTAAATTTACAAAATTAATGCCTTTTACAACTCTGCCATCCTTAACATCAAGACAAGGTATAATTCTTTTTTTAAGCATTATTATAAATTACTACCATATTTTTAAATGCAGCAGACAAATCATCAGCAAAAATTTTGCTATCAAATATTTTTAAATTCTTTCTATTATTGATTAAATAGCTTTTAACTAATTGTAATTTATCAATATTTTTGCTCATATCTGTTGCTTTGTTTATGTAATCCACGTTGTCACTGCAAATCCAATCCTCAAGGCCTATATTAATATTTATACTCTCACTGCATTTGGATAAAAAACTATTGCCTTTTTTTGTTAATACTGGAACACACATCCATAGTGACTCTAGACTTGTAGTTCCTCCATTGTAAGGAAAGGTATCTAAAGTAATATCTATAGAATTATATTTGTTTAATAAATCCTTCCTTTGACAAGAACCCTCAAAGATTAATTGATTATTTTTTACTCCATAATTAACAAATAATTTAATAAAATGTCTTTTGAAATCTTCTTCCTCAAAATTAGAACTAAATAATATTAACTTTGAATCTTGCACATTACATAAAATTTTTGACCAAACCTCTATGACTGTATTGTTAATTTTACGAATATTATTAAAACTGCCAAAGGTAATATATTTATTGTGAATAAATGGTATTTCTTTATTTGGAGAAATATGAGTCTCTTGTTTTAAAACTGTCCAAGTATTTTTTAACCTATAAATCTTTTCAGTAAATTGGTGTTCCTCTTTTTCTGTTATAGAATTTTTATCAGCTATAATATAATCAATTTCTTTTAGACCAGTCGACGCAAGATAACCAGCCCAAGTAACTTGTATAGGAGCAGGTTTATTAAAGAATACTTCCAATCTATTTCCTTTCGAGTGCCCTGATAAATCTACTAAAATATCAATATTGTCAGATTTAATTTTTTCTAATAAACGAGAATCATTAAAATCATAAACAACTTTCCAATTTTTGAAATAGCTCTTTATTTTTTCAGTAATTAAATCTTCTTTTTCACTATTACAATAAGCATACAAATCAAAATTTGTTTCTTTCGAAAGATAATTTAAAACATCTATGATTTGGTGGGCCACCGCATGATCATTAAAATCTCCAGAGATAAAACCAATTTTAATTTTTTTTAGATTAATAATTTTTTTTTCATGTTTAATATTTTTTTCAGAATATTTTTTGAAGAGATTTTTTAGCTCATTAATAATATTATGATATTGTTCAAAATTAATATCCTCCAAATAATTCATATTAAATATCATTAGATTATAATTTTCTTTAACATCCGGGGAGATTAACAAACTTTTCTGTAAAAATTTAAGACCTTCTGATATTTTTCCAATACGTATCAAATAATAACCCATCAAAGCGAAAGCTGCTGGATTGTTAGGTTCTTTGTCTAAAAAAATCTTTATGGTATCCAGGGCATGAATATATTGTTGGCTATCCGAATATGATTTTGCAAGATTAAAATATAAAATATTATAGTCAGGATCTATATTAATCCCACTTTTTAAAAAATAAATTGATTTTTCAAACTCTTTCTTTTTATAAAAAACAATACCGAGATTATTATAAGCTTTAACAAAATTCATTTGCAAAGAAATACATTTATTAAAGTTTACAATAGCATCGTCTAACATATTCTTTTCTAAAAGAATTATACCAAGCAGATTATAAGCATCACAATTATTTAGTTCGTGTTCTAAATATTTTTGTAAATAATTTAACGATTCATCAAATAATGACAATTTTACATATAAGAAGGCGATACTGTAATAAGCCTGATAAAAATCAGACTTAAAATTAATAACTTTCTTGAATTGATTAATCGCACCTAAAAAGTCGTTCTTAAATGAAAGAACTATTCCATAATTATTAAGCAGTAAAAAATTATCTGGCTCTTTTGATAATAGCTTTAAAATCTCAATCTCAGCCTCTTCAATTCTACTATTCTCTAATAAATGATAAAAATTTTCTAAATCTGTACTCAGGACAAAACTCCTATTAATTTATTTTTAGATTTAATAATGAAATTTAAGCAATTTATTTAAGCTAATTGTTTTATCATAAATGGCCTTTCCAACAATTACTCCATCGAGTTGATCAATATTACTTAATTTTTTTATATCAGCAATGTTTGAAACGCCTCCCGAAGCTACTACTGGAATATTTACAATATTAATTATCTTTTTTAATTTAACTATATTAACACCTGTTTTTGTCCCATCTCTATTAATATCCGTATAAATAATCTTGGAAACGCCAAAATTTTCTAATTTTTTTACAAAATCTATAAACTTTATTTTTGTTTGCTCAACCCAACCTTTTATTGCTAAAAAATCATTCCTAACATCAAGCGCGACAGCTATTCTTCCAGGAAATAAATCACATGCTTTTTTTAAAATTTTTGGATTTTTTACAGCCATAGTTCCAACCACTACCGTTGAAACTCCATTTTTAATCCAAAAAGATATTTGTTTTAAAGTTCTAATCCCTCCACCTAATTGGACATTTAAACTTGTGTTCTTAATGATTTTAATTATAACTTTTTTATTCTTAGATCTTCCTTTTAATGCGCCATCAAGATCCACGAGATGTAAATCTGTAAAACCTTTCTTCTTAAATTGAAGAGCTTGATTATATGGAGAAGAATTAAAAATAGTGGTTTTATTAAAATCTCCTTTGTAAAGTCTTACACACTTTCCGTCTTTTAGATCTATTGCTGGAAATATAATCATTATAAATTCCAATTCAAAAAGTTAGACAATAACTTAATTCCATTTTCCTGGCTCTTTTCAGGGTGAAACTGTGTACCAAAAATATTTTCTCTTAAAAGAGCAACAACAACTGATTTCTCATAATCTGTTGTGCAGATAACATCATTAATATTTTCCGCTTCAAATGCATAGCTGTGCACAAAATAAAAATGAGATAAATTTTTAATATCTAAAAATAAATCATTTTTTTTAACAATGTTAACTTCATTCCAGCCCATGTGGGGTAACTTTAAATCTTTGTTATTAAGTTTTATCTTTTTTACAGAACCTTTGATCCAGCCAAATCCTTTGGTAACTTCTTCTTCAAATCCTTGATCTGAAAAAAGCTGCATTCCAACACAAATTCCAAAAATTGGCTTTTTTTTAATCAGAACAAATTCATTAATGGAATCCCATAATCCAGATATATTTTTTACTCCTAAAGCGCACTGTCTATAAGAGCCCTGGCCAGGCAATATAATTTTATCTGAGTCCAATATGTCTTTGGGCTTATTAGATATTCTTATATTTATTTTTTTATTAATTTTTGTAGCTGCGGCTTCTAAAGCTTTTGAAACGGAATTAAGATTTCCAGTTCCATAATCAACAATTGATACATACATTTAAAAAATCTTTAAAGTATTCCTTTAGTAGAAGGCAAGGAATCTCCAGCTCTTGCATCTTTTTCCAATGCAAGACGTAAAGCCCTCGCTAATCCCTTAAAACAAGATTCGATAATGTGGTGGCTATTATCGCCGTAAATATTTTCTATGTGCAAAGTAATGCCCGCACTTTGTGAAAAGGCCTGAAACCACTCTTTGAATAGTTCAGTATCCATTTCTCCAAGCTTCTCCACTTTTAATTTCACATTCCAAACTAAATAAGGTCTGTTTGATATATCAAGAGAAACTCTACTTAATGTTTCATCCATTGGGATATAGGCATGCGCATATCTTTTGATGCCTTTCTTATCTCCCAAAGCCTTAGCAATAGCCTCTCCTATAACTATTCCTGAATCTTCTGTTGTGTGGTGGAGATCAATATGCAAATCGCCTTTGGCTTTTAAATTTATATCTACCAAAGAATGCTTTGATAGCTGCTCAAGCATGTGATTTAAAAAACCGATTCCTGTATCTATTTTATAAATACCTTGGCCATCTAAATTAACTTCTGCCTCTATAGATGTCTCTTTGGTTTTTCTATTAACTTTTGCGCTCCTCATATGAATTAACAATCTATATATAGAAAAACTAACCTTATCAATAAATTAGCTTTAATAGTTAAATAAATACTATTCTATAATCTTTTTTTTAATCTTAATAAAAAAGCTCCAGATCCGCCTAAACTTTGATCTGGTTCTTCCATAGAATTAATAATATCCGAAAAATTATCTTTGATAAAATTTGGAACTGCATACTTTAATAAGCTTAAATCTTCTGACAAATAAGGATTTTCTTTAACTTTGGACCTTAAGCCTTTACCTGTAATAATTAAAATATTTCTTAAATCTTTTTGATAACAATTTTCTACAATGCCCTTTATCTTTTCAAAAGATTCCTGCAACGAATAACCATGGAGATCTATTTTAAAATCAATATGATCTTGTTTTTTATTTCCTTTTATAGATTTTTTAGATATTTCACCTTTATCGCCATCTAAAAATTTTTGGTTCTTAAAATCTTCCCAGGCTTTTATATCTTCCGGACTTGTAGAATTTTTATTATTCTTTGACATGCACATCCTGTGCAATTTCAGTTAAATTCCAAGTAGGGTCATCAGAATTTAGATCTCTTGAAAAGCTCCAAACATCATTAACCGTTTGAATCTCTTCAGGGCTTCCTTCAATAACATTATTATTAGCATCTTTAATGCAGGATATAATTTCACTCACAAATCTGGTTTTGACAGTATAAAAACTATCTTTCTTGTCTACATTCTCTATTGTTGCTTTTTTAATTCCTATGAAAGTAAATTGATTAACATATTTTTTATTTTTTCTTTCATCAAGAACGCCAACGAAGCTTTTATAAACTTCTGGTGATGTTAAGTCTTTTAAAGTCTTTTTGTCTGCAGCTGCGAATGCATTAACTATCATTTCATAAGCTGCTTGAGCGCCTTTTATAAAAGTCTCTTCTTTAAATTCTCTTAAATTAATATTTTCCTCACTTCTAGAAGGGTTAACATCTTCAAATTGAGCGTCCACCACCACTGATTTCTTTGCTCTAACGGCACCATCCTCAGCTCCTTTGCCAAGAACATTCCTAAGTCTTAAAATAATTATGCCAGCCACTATGGCAAGAAGTACGATGTCTATGTAGCCAAAATTATCATTCATTTGGGAGTATTTTAGATTAAATAGTTAAAAATTAATACATCTAAATTTAGATCGAATTAAATGATATTTAATATAAAAAAATATATTTAAATTATATAAAAATCATATTTTTAAAATGGAAGAAAAAAATAAAGAAAATTCTAAGTACCAGATTATTACAAACTACGTAAAAGATTTGTCTTTTGAAATCCCATCTCCAGATTGCTTTGTAGATGCAGCTCAAAATCTTGGTAAATATGAAACAAAAGTTGATATTTCCAACAAGCCTCTAAAAAATGGGATGCTAGAACTAAATTGTAAACTTATTTTTGAAGCCCCAAAAGAAGTACAAAATAAGATTCATGCAGAAGCATGTCTTGCTGTAGTATTTAAAATTACAGATACAGAATTAAAAGCAGAAGAAGTAAAAAGGATCATTCTTGCTGAAATACCTAATTTATATGCAAAAAAACTAACAGATCTTATTACTGAATTATTTCAAAAATCTGGCTTTAAAGAATTTAAATTTAAGAAAGAAATTAACTTTAAAGAACTATACGAACAACAGTCTGCTAATCTAACGCAAAAGCATTAGAAACATTCTTTTTTAAAAACTTCTTATATTCTTCCATTTGTTCTGGTGAAACTTTAACAACTACACCTTCTCTGTTCTCATTGCTCAATTTCATCTTTTCATTAAAGATTTTATCATTGGACATTAGATCAAGCGTTAACTCTTTTTTATCAATTAATTCGATGTAAACTTTTGAGAGTAAATGACAGTCTAATAATGCAGAATGCTTTTCTCTGGCCTCAATACTAATTTTAAATCTCTTACACAAGGCATCTAAACTATTCCCAACGCCTGGAAATTTAGATCTAGCAACCTGAAGGGTATCTAAAATATCAGATTTCAAAATAGGTTTTATATTTAATCTTTTTAATTCATTATTCAAAAATCCAAGATCAAAATCTGCATTATGAATAATAAGTTTTTTATCCTTAATAAAATTAAGAAAATCTTTAGCAATATCTTTAAATTTAGGTTTGTTTGATAAAAATTCATCAGAATAACCATGAACACTAAAGGCGTCTGCTGATACCTTGGTCTCAGGATTTAAAAAAGTGTGAAAAATATTTTTTGTGGGGATATGATTGTTTAATTCCACGCAAGCAATTTCAACAATTCTATCTTTCTCTGCTGACAGCCCTGTAGTCTCTGTATCTAAAATAACTTCAATCATTAATTTAAAATAATCTTATCAATAATATTTTTTACCTGCAATTTAACTTTATTTTTTGAACTATTATAAATTATAAAATCTGCATAGCTTTCTTTGATCTTTTCACTCGCCTGCTGTTTTTTTAATATATTTAAAAATTGTTTATCTAAATTTTTTCTTTTCTTTATTCTGCTTAAAAAAGAATTAGACCTAGTTTTAACAAGAACAAGAATATCAACAAAATTTAGCATTTTATTCTCCACTAAAAGCGGGATATCTAAAACAACTAACTTGTTTTTTTTAAATCTAGACAAAAAAATAGCTAATCTCTTTCTAACTATTGGATGAATAATCTTATTCAAAAATTTAAATTTTTTTGGGTTTTTTTTAAGTGAATCCCTAAGATCCTGTTTATTTATTTTACCCTTATAAAGTTTTAACTTAAAAAATTTAGCAATCTTTTTGTTAACGGCCTTATTATTCTTATAAATATTAGCAACCTCATTATCTGCTGAGAAAATATTAAAACTCAATTCTTTAAAAATATTTGCAACAAAAGTTTTGCCACTTCCAACTGACCCTAAAATACCAACTCTAACCATTAATTTTTTTTCTAAGTTTTTTATAAATGTCTTTTGTTATTTTGGGATTTTTTCTATTCCAAATACAAAATGCCTTCTGAGCTTGATAAATAAACATATCTAAGCCTGTAAAAGTTTTGTGACCATTTATTCTTGCATCTTTTAAAAACCTTGTATTTTCAGGGTTATAAACAATATCCACCACATTAATCTTTTTATCAAAAATACTAAAATCAAACTTTAGATCATTCTGTCCAAGCATCCCAAGACTTGTAACATTAATTAAAATTTGAACATCTGCGAATACTTTGTAACGATCATTCCATTTGATTGGGTAAATGACTTTTTTAAATTTTTTCTTAAATACTTTTAGCTTATAAAAAGTTCTATTAGTTATATATATTTTTTTCACTCCTTTTTGAATTAAAGCAAGAATAATAGAAGACGTAACACCTCCGGCCCCTATAATTCCCGCTGTCTTAACTCTAGTTTTAACTTTCCTCAAGATGCCGTAAGAAAAACCATAAACATCAGTATTATCACCAACTAATTTTTTTTTATTTAAATATACCATATTTACCGATGAAGTTCTTAGCGCATCTCCCTTTAAAATATCTAAATTTCTAACAACGCTTCCTTTAAAAGGGATGGTTACATTAATTCCCTCTATCTCTCTTTTTCTAACCTTATTTAAAATTTTTTTTACTTCGGCTTGGGTAGTTTTTAATTTTTTATATTCACAATTAATTTTATTTTTGTGAAACCAATAATTATGCAAAAAGGGAGATAAAGAATGTTTAATGGGATTTCCAATAACTAAAAAGTTTTTTTTATTTTTCATTTAATTTATAATAGTTAATTAATTGTTTAATTGGCATTCCCATTACAGAGTATTCATCTCCCTTAATTTCTTCAAATAAATCTTTGCCCATTCCTTCTATTTGATAAACGCCATATTTCTTGATGGTTTCTAGACCCACTTTTTGTAAATAATCTTTAATAAAATTATCCGAAAACTGTTTCATTTTTAAAACAACCTGTTCTGTGTGCATCCAAATAGTCGAGCCATTTTTGCTCAAACAAATAGAGCTAAATAAAGAATGTTCTTTGCCGCTTAATCTTTGCATCAAGTTCATAGCCAATTCCATGGTTTCTGGTTTGCTAAATATATTGCCTCCAAAATCCAAAACTTGATCAGCGCCAAGGACAATCTCGTCATATATTTTGCTGCTTATTTTTTTTGCTTTTGTTTCCGCAAGGGCCCTTGAAATATCAAATGAACTGAACTTCTCTGCCAATAAAGAATTTTTGATTTCATCCTCATCTATGTTGGCCGCCTCTACTTTAACATTAAAACCAAAATCATTTAATATTTTTAGCCTTATCCCGCTAGCGGATGCTAAAATTATATTTCTCATTAGCTATTTTTAATTTCGTGGATCTTTATAATTGAAGCCGCAGTTTCTTCTACTGACTTTCTTGTTACGTCAATTGTTGGAATGTTGTTAGATTTAAAAATTTTTCTACTTTCTTCAAGCTCTTCCTTTATTCTTTCTAAATCAACGTAAGATGTGTGCTTTTCTTCACTTAGAGTGTTAAGTCTGTTTTTTCTTATATCCAACAATCTTTCTGGGTCAGCAACCAATCCTACAATTGTCTTTTTTTTATTTTTTAGAACTTCTTCTGGTATTTTTTGATTTGGAACCATGGGAATATTAGCTGATTTATAGCCTTTATTTGCAAGATAAATCGTTGTTGGTGTTTTGCTTGTTCTGCTAATCCCTAAAACAATTATATCAGCCTCTAAAATTGTTTCTAATTTTTGACCGTCGTCATGCTCAATACTAAATTGCATTGCAGCAATTTTTTTATAATATTCTTTATTTAAAATATGTTGTCCACTTGGTTTTCTGTTGGCCTTTCTATTAAGAGCCGTTTCAAATTTTGGAATTAAATAATCCAAAACCCCAAAGCAAGGAATTTTATATTTATCTGTTTCTTGAATTAAAAAAGAAGTAACGGCGGGTTCCACAAGAGTATAAAGCACTATAGGGTTTCCCAGTTTATTACATTTTTCCAATAAAGTTGTGATTTGAGCTTCCGTTCTAACAAAAGAAAAGTGGTGTAGGCTGTTGTTAAAGTTCTCAAACTGGGCTTTTAAAGCAAGGAATATTCTATCAAGAGTTTCGCCGGTTGAATCCGATACTAAAAAAACATTATACTGTCTGTTCATATGTCTGTTGGCAAGCCTTTATAATTATCCTTTATACATTTCTAACTTTAAAAAGAACAAAGGTTAACAGTTAATAAATTGTTATTATTTAATTAATAACATTAATAAGTTTTTTTTAGTATTTTAGAATTGTTGGTAATTTTAAACAAACTATAAAGATATAAAGTTATTTAAAAAATTTAATCAACAAAATTTGTTAATAAGCTGTTAATAAAAATATAAACACATTACTAACATAACCATATAATACTACTATTTTAACTAATATTTATTAATGAGTGGTTCTCTTCAATACTGTCTTTTAAATAAAAATAAAAATTTTCCTATATGGTTTATGAGACAAGCGGGAAGATATCTTCCAGAATATCAAAAAATAAGAAAAAAAAATAAAAATTTTATTAATTTTTGTTTAAATACAAACGATGCAATAAAAGTTTCTTTACAACCTGTAGATAGGTTTAATTTAGACGCAGTCATAATTTTTTCTGATATTTTATTAATTCTAAATGCCGTTGGCCAAAAAGTAGAATTTAAAGAAAAAATAGGACCTATTTTAAAAAATTATAATTTAAATAAATTTTACAAAACAGGCGACAAAAATTTTTTAAAAAAATTAAAAAATGTTTATAAAATATTAAAAAAAATAAAAAAAACACTACCAAAAGAAAAATCATTAATAGGGTTTGCAGGATCCCCATGGACACTTTTAACCTACATGATCAACAAAGGGTCACCAAAAAAAAATAAAAATTTTTTAAAAAACCTTAAAAAAAAAGAAGCAATGAAAATAATTAAAAGATTAGAACATTTGATTTATATTCATTGCAAAGAGCAAATACTAGCCGGGGCTGACATTATACAATTATTTGATAGTTGGGCCGGCTTAATTAATAAGAAAGACTTAAAAGATTTTTGCATCAATCCAAATAAAAATATTGTAAGCAAAATAAAAAAAAACTTTCCAAACAACCCAATTATTTGCTTTCCAAAGGGAATTAATAAAAACATCAACAATTTTATAAAAGAAGTGAGCCCGCACGGAATTAGTATTGACCACAATGTAAGTCTTAAAAATTTAAATTTAAATAATAATGTAGTGTTTCAAGGGGGGATGAACCCTAAATTTTTACTAGGAAATAACAAAAGAATGTTTAAAGAAGCAAAAAAATATTTAGATTTCTTTAAAAACAAACCATACATATTCAATTTAGGACACGGAATATTACCCAAAACGAAACCAGAAAATGTTAAGAAACTGGTTGAGTTTGTAAGGAGTTATAATTTATGAGTTTTGATTTAGATAAAATAAATCATCCAAAAATAAAATTTGGGAAAACTGGTGTTTTACTAGTTAACCTGGGCACCCCAGATTCAACGAGCTGGTGGGATATTAGAAAGTATTTAAAAGAATTTTTATCAGACACAAGGGTAATAGAGGTTAACCCTATTCTTTGGCAGATAATTTTAAATTTATTTATACTAACCTTTAGGCCTTCCAAAACAGCGCATGCTTACAAAAAAATTTGGATGAATGATACCAACCAATCCCCGCTTAGATATTATACCAAAAGTCAAACTCAAAAATTAAAGGAAAAGATGGGTGGCGACAGCGTCATTGTTGATTTTGCAATGCGTTACGGGAATCCAAGTATAAAAAGTAAATTGGATGTTCTACAAAAAGAAGGTTGTGAAAAAATTATTATCTTTCCTCTGTACCCACAATATGCGGCCGCAACCACAGCAACAGTGTGTGATGAGGTCTATAGAAATTTAATAACCATGAGATGGCAGCCTAGTTTACAAACGATTCCACATTATGAAAGCGAGCCTTTGTTTATTGATGCGCTTGTAAAAAGTATAAAAAAGAAAGTTTCAGAAATTAAATGGAAACCAGATTTAATCTTAGCTTCTTATCATGGGATACCAAAAAAATATTTTACAAAAGGCGATCCATATCATTGTTATTGCCAAAAAACGACGCGACTAATTAAGGAAAAATTTAAGGAAATTCCTATAGAGACAACTTTTCAATCGAGGTTTGGACCTGACGAGTGGTTAACGCCCTACACCGATAAAACTTTAGAGGCGCTTCCTAGTAAAGGTAAAAAAAATGTGCTTATGATATGTCCAGGATTTTCATCAGATTGTGTTGAGACTTTAGAAGAAATAGCAATTCAAGGAAAAGAAAGCTTCCTGGAAAACGGAGGAGAAAACTATGATGTTGTTCCTTGCTTAAACGATAATGATGATCATATTAAAATGATGGAACATATTGTTAAAAAATATTTAATTAATTAATGAGTTTATATTTAGCGCTTAAAGCAATCCACATTATAGCGGTTATTTCATGGATGGTCGGCCTTTTATATTTGCCAAGATTGTTTGTTTATCACGTTGAAAACAATGGTGAGGAAGCTTCAAAAATTTTTAAAGTAATGGAAAAAAGATTAATGAAAATAATTATGAACCCAGCCATGATAGTTACCTGGTTGACTGGCTTGTTTATTTTGTGGATTTTGGGATTTAACAATATTTTTTCTTTGTGGTTGTCGATCAAATTTTTATTTGTAATTATTCTCTCTGGCTATCATGGTTTTTTGTCTAAATGCTTGAAGGATTTTGAATTCGATAGAAATCAAAGAAGTTCAAAATTTTTTAGGTTTATAAATGAAATACCAACTATAATACTGATAATCATTGTCTTTTTGGTTATTTTTAAACCCGCTTGAAATATAATTAATTATCGTTATATTGTTCTCGCATCTAAAAGTTTCTCAAGACAATCCCAAACATAAATGAACTTACAAGAATTAAAAAACAAAACACCGGCAGATTTAATTTTAGAAGCAGAAAAGCTAGGAATCGAAAATCCAAGCACAATGCGTAAACAAGAAATCTTGTTTGCAATTCTTAAAAAATTCGCCGAAAAGAATGAAAAAATTACAGGAAGTGGCGTTCTTGAAACATTACAAGATGGCTTTGGTTTTTTAAGAGCCACAGAGTCAAATTATTTGCCGGGACCCGATGATATTTATGTAAGTCCTAGTCAAATTAGAAGATTTGGTCTTCGAAAAGGAGATACAGTTGAAGGTAAGTTTTTTTATTTTTTTATTTAAAAATAGTTTTATTTGATTTTTAACTTCTAGTAATTGGGTGGTACTTCTTTGTATTGTTATTTT
>AQUE01000008.1 GCA_000371845.1 alpha proteobacterium SCGC AAA280-P20 | reverse complement strand
CGAAACAATAAAACAAACCGCTTCTAATGGTAAAACTATTTCAAAATTATTGAGCGACCAAGGAATTATTCCTGGAATTAAAGTTGATAAAGGAGTTAAACCACTTGCCCTCTCAAATAATGAAAAAATTACTGAAGGATTGGATGGTCTTAAAGAAAGATTAATTGAATATTATAAATTAGGAGCGCGATTTACTAAATGGAGAGCTGTCTATGATATATCAAATATCTACCCATCAAAAACTTCAATAGTTGCAAACGCACATGCTCTTGCAAGATACGCTGCGATTGTTCAAGAAACAAATATGGTTCCAATTGTTGAGCCTGAAGTTTTAATGGACGGCAATCATGATATTAAAAAATGTTATGACGTGACTACTGCAGTATTAAATGAATGTTTTAATCAACTAGCTATTCACAAAGTAAATGTGAAAGGAATAGTTTTAAAACCAAATATGATATTAAATGGTTCTGAGTCTGGAAAAAAAAATATAACTGAAGAAGTCGCTGAAAAAACTCTTGATTGTCTAAAAAGAAATGTTCCAAAAGAAGTTCCTGGAATAGCTTTTCTCTCAGGTGGACAAAGTGAACTAGAAGCAACTGAAAACCTAAATTCTATTAATAAAATTAATGATACAAAATTTGCATTCACATTTTCATATGGAAGAGCTCTTCAGCAAAGTGCATTAAAAACTTGGGCAAAAGATATTAATGACAAAACTACTGTTCAGGCAGTATTCGATATAAGATCTGAGATGAATAGCCTTGCCTCAATTGGTAAGTGGAAATTAGATTTAGAAAAAAAAGCGGCCTAATTTATTGAGTAAATTTCTTTACTTAATTTCTCCTGAAAAAATTACAAATCATAAAACATTTCTTAAAAAACTAGAACTTGTTTTTACAAGTAACATCATAAAATTTTTTCAACTTAGAGTTAAGAATCAAAAAAGAAAACAAATTATAGAGCTTGGAAAAAAAATAATAAGACTTACTAGAAAATATAAAGTTAATTTTATTATAAATGATGATCCTTACATTGCAAAAATATTAAATGCTGACGGTTGTCATCTTGGTCAGCAAGATATGTCTATAAACTTTGCAAAAAAAATATTAAAAAAAAAATCAATTATTGGAATAACTTGTCACAACTCTAAAATACTTGCTTCTAAAGCTTTTGTTAATAAAGCAAGTTATCTAGCTTTTGGTGCTTTTTATCCAACAAAAACTAAGAAAGTAAAGTACAGAGCCAAATTGGGTTTAATTAGATGGGCTAAAAAGAATATTAACAAACCTATTGTTGCCATAGGAGGAATTAATCAAAAAAATTATGAAAAAATATTAAATGCTGGCGCAAATTATATAGCTTGTTCGGCTAGTATATGGAAAAGTAACATGAAAAATCCATTAACTGCTGTAAACATGTTTAAAAAATAGATATATGTTTTCAGAATAAATATGAAAATTTTAGGATCAGACATCAGAGTTGGCAATATCATTGAGTATAAAAATGATCTTTGGAAATGCCTTAAAAACCAAACATCAAATCGTGGAAATCTTCGTTCACACAACCAAGTAGAGCTTAAAAGCATTACTAAAGGTACAAAATTAAATGAAAGATTTAGAGCAGACGAAACTGTTGAAAAAGCAAGTCTTGAAGAAAAAAAATTTCAATTTTTATATTCAGCAAACGATGAATTTTTTTTTATGGATAGTGAAAATTTTGAACAAATTTCAATCAACAAAACACTTGTTGAAAATTGTGAGAAATTATTAAAAGAAAATCTAGAAGTTACTATTGAATTTTATCAAGAAAAGCCTTTGAGTGTTATTTTGCCTAGATCTGTAGAATATGAAATTCTTGAAACAGACTCTGTGGTCAAAGGACAAACTGCTTCGAGCTCTTTTAAACCAGCAACGATTCAAAACGGTGTTAAAATAATGGTACCACCATTTATAGATCAAGGAGATAAGATAATCGTTGATACAGAAACTCAAGAGTATTTAAAAAAAGTTAGCTAATGCCTTTATTATCGGCAAACCTAAACATTATGGAGAAGGCTTGCAAAAAAGCATCTAAGCTCCTAATTCGTGACTTTGGTGAAGTTGAAAAGTTACAAGTATCAAAAAAAGGTCCTGGAGATTTTGTTACAAATTCAGACAAGAGAACTGAAAAGATAATTATAAATGAATTATCTCTTGCAAGACCAGATTATTCGTTTCTAGCTGAAGAAAGTGGTTCGTCTGGAAAAAGTACTGAATTTAGATGGATAATTGATCCAATCGATGGAACTACAAATTTTTTACATGGAGTTCCTTATTTTGCAATCTCAATAGGTCTGGAAAAAAATAAAGAAATTATATGTGGCATGATCTTTAATCCTATAACTAATGAAATGTTTTATGCTGAAAAAGGCAAAGGAGCATATTTAAATAATTCAAGAATTCGCGTTTCATCAAGAAAAAATATTGATGAATGCGTTCTTCTTACTGGAGGACCCATTCTTTCTTACAAAAATAAAGAAATATTTTTCAAAGAATATGAATCTGTTAGTAAAAAAGTTGCAGCGACTAGAAAATTTGGTAGCTCAGCACTGGATCTTGCATATCTTGCTAGCGGAAGATGCGATGGAGTATGGGAAAGAAACTTAAATTATTGGGATATTGCAGCTGGAATTATAATCGTTAAAGAGGCTGGTGGGACAGTAACTGATTTTAAAGGCGGAGATAAATATATTGAAGATAGAAATCTGCTGGCTACAAATTCGAAAATAGATAAAGATCTTATAGCTTTACTTGCGTAAATTCTTAAATGCTAAAAATCCTAATTTTTTTATTTCTTGATGTTCTTGCTTTTAGCGGAGTTTTAATTTCGACTTTGCCATTTTTAATTCATGAATATGGAGGCAATATTCTTTTAATAACAATAATTTTTGGATCATTTTCGTTTTTTCAATTTTTTACATCACCTTTTTGGGGAAGTTTATCGGATAGATTTGGAAGAAAACCACTTATCATCTTAAATTGTTTTGCGGAAATTTTAGCTAATTTAATTTTAGCAATTAGCGGAAGTTTATTAATGATATTCTTATCAAGAATTATCGCAGGTTTATTTAAAAACAATGTTTCTGTTGGGACTGCTTATATTGCTGACATTACCACTAAAAAAAATCGAGCTAAGGGGATGGGTTTGTTTGGTGTTGCCTTTGGTTTAGGATTTACAGTAGGTCCATTACTTGGTGGATTAGTAGCTGGATCTAATTTTACCATTATGACACTTGCAAATGTTGCTTGGATTGCATGTGCAATTAATATTTTTAATTTATTATTTGTAACTTTTTTTTTAAAAGAATCTAAAACGTCTTTTAATAATTTTTCAATAAAAAATTCTTTTAGTAAAATTTATTTACAATTTAAATTAATGAAAAAAAAATTATTATTTCCCTTCTTTTTAATTATATTTATAGTTTATTTTGGGTTTTCTGGAATGGAGGGAATATTTGCAATCTGGATAAAAGAAACTTTTACATGGGGTCCAAAAGAAGTCGGGATAGTTATGTTGTATGCCGGGTTAAGCCAGATTGTAGTTCAAGGATTTATTTTAAGAGTACTGCTTAAATTTTTTAATGAGATTCAATTAATAAAAAGTGGAATTTTATTTTTAATCTTCGGTTTTTTGCTAATCCCAACTTCTAATATTTATTTGGTTCCAGTTGCAATATTTTTGCTATGTTACGGAATTGGCATAACAAATCCTTGTTTGAATAGTTTGGTTTCAAAAAAATGTTCTAAGAATGAAAAAGGATTTGCTCTTGGTGCTGCTTATTCGGCTCAATCTATCTCTAGATTTATTGGTCAACCGACTGCTGGTATTCTATTTTTATTTTTTGGCAAAGACATGCCTTTTTATGTAAACTCAACAATTCTTGTTCTAACAATAATATTTTATTTATCTTTGATTAAAAAAGTTAACAAATGAGCACTTTGTTTGCTAAGAAGTGTTGTCTATTTATCTAATTTTGTTATAAAAACTTTCTTCTAAAATTATGAAAGAAAAAATACACCCTAAAACACATAAGATTAAAGTTGTAATGACTGATGGAAGTCAGTTTGAGACTTTGTCAACTTGGGGAAAAGAAAACGATGTTATGAAGTTAGATATTGACCCAATATCTCATCCTGCTTGGACAGGTGGTTCACAAAAAATTATTGATAAAGGAAGAATAAGTAAATTTAATAAAAAATTTGAAAATCTTACAATTAAAACACCTAAAAAATAAATATTTATGTTAGACAAACCCTTAATGCCAAAAGCGACGGCGGTATGGTTGCTTGAGAATACGAGTCTTACTTTCAAACAAATAGCAGATTTTTGTCAACTTCATGAACTTGAAATTAAAGGAATAGCAGATGGTGATGTTGCTGTCGGAATAAAAGCTTACAATCCAATACTTGCAAATCAATTAACAAGAGAAGAAATTGAAGAGTGTAGCAAAGATCCTAATAAATCATTATCTATAAATAAAAAAGTATTAGATTACGAAATAAAAACTGTTATTGGTCCTAAATATACTCCTCTTTCAAAGAGACAAGACAGACCGGACGCAATCTCTTGGTTGATAAAAAATTACCCTCAATTATCTGAGGGACAAATTTCAAAACTTGTTAGTACTACAAAAAATACCGTAGAGTCTGTTAAAAGTAGAAAACATTGGAACTCTTCAAATATAACGCCTAAAGATCCTGTGGCTTTAAACTTATGCACTCAAAGTGATCTACAAAAAGCAGTAGAAAAAGCTAACAGAAAAGTTGAGAATCTAAAAAAAGCAAAATTAAAACTAGAAGCTAATAAGTAGTTTAACTTATTTTATAACTAAATATGTCTTTTAATCAAAAAAATAAATCTATTGTTTCTATAATTATGGGTAGCAAATCAGATTGGGCTACACTTAAAAAATCTGCTGAAATCTTAAAAAAATTAAAAATTCAATACAATGTCAAAATTGTATCCGCACATAGGACTCCTATGAGACTAGTAGAATTTGCTAAGTCTGCTAAGAAAAATAATATCTCTGTTGTTATAGCTGGCGCAGGTGGTTCTGCTCACTTACCTGGCATGGTAGCTGCGATTACGGACCTGCCTGTTATTGGCGTTCCTATGGAAACAAAATCTTTAAAAGGACTAGATAGTTTATTGTCAATTGTTCAAATGCCTTTTGGAATTCCAGTTGGAACTGTTGCTATCGGAGAAACTGGAGCAAAAAATGCTGCGCTATATGCCGCTTCAATCTTAGGTCTTAATGATAAAAAAATTGCAAATAACTTAAGAATATGGAGAAACAGACAAACTCTATCAGTAAAGCATAGCCCTAAGAAATGAGTAAAAAATCCTTTACCCTTGGAATATTTGGGGGTGGTCAATTAGGAAAGTTTTTAGTTCAGTCGGCAAAAAAACTTAATATAAAAACTTTTGTATTTACGGACAGCGCTGACTCCCCTGCCATTTATTATTGTGATGATTTTATTATCTCAAGTTATGAAGATAAAAAAAAACTAGATTTTTTTATAAAAAATATTGATTTAGCAACTTTTGAATTTGAAAATATTCCATTTAAAACCCTTGATTATGTTGAAAAAAAAATCAAAGTATCTCCAAAACCTTCAATAATAAAGATCCTTCAAGATAGATTAAAAGAGAAAACTTTTTTAAATTCAATAGGAATAAAAACAACTGAATTCTATTATTTAAAAAAAATTAATAAAAAAAAATTAAACAACAATATTTTTCCAGCATTGGTAAAGACAATACGTCTTGGGTACGATGGAAAAGGGCAAGTATTATTTAAAAATAAAAAAGATTTTTTAAAATATTCTTTTAAAAATAAAGAATACATAGTTGAAAAGTTGATTAATTTTAAAAAAGAAATTTCAATTGTTATTAGTAGACACAATGCAAAAAGCTTTTCATTTGATGCATTCGAAAATCTTCATAAACATCAAATACTAAAAAAATCTCATATCCCAGCAAACATTAGTCCAAAATTAAATAATGAAGCGAAAAGAATAGCAAAAAGAATAGCAGATAAATTAAATTATACCGGAACTATGTGCGTTGAATTTTTTGTCACAAGAAAAAATGAGTTATTAGTAAATGAAATTGCTCCTAGGGTTCACAATTCTGGACACTTAACAATGAACGCTCATAATGTAAGTCAATTTGAAAATCATATAAGAGCCGTATGTAATCTTAAACTAATAAAACCAAAAAGAATTCACAAAGCAATCATGTATAATATTTTAGGCCATGACATTAAAAAACACAGATCAAAAGAAACTATCAAGAATGAATTCTTTTACGATTATGGAAAAAAAGAAATTAAAGATAAAAGAAAAATGGGGCATCTGACAAAAGTTTTTTAAAATCCACGACTTGTTTTTTTTACAGAAAAAAAACTAAAAAATTCTTTTATATTTTTTAAAAAATCTAATTTTATTTTAAATTGAGATATCAGATTTACATGCTCAAGTGATTTTTTAATTTCATCTTCAAGATTTTTTTGTGTGAAATTATCTTTATAAAAACTTAGAATTAAAATTTTTAAATAAACCGAGGATAATATTAATCTTTTAGTGTAATAATTAAAATCTACTGAACGATCATTGGAATAGTTCCACATAGAATCTGCAACAGAATATATATAATTTATAATTTTATTTAAGTTGTTGTCTTTTATTAAATGAATAAATATTTTCTTAATTAAATCCTTATTCTTTTTTTCTATTTGAAATCTTTTATTTAATAAAAATGATATTTTTTCATTAGTTTTTGAAAATTGACTAATCTTAGATTTAATTTCGCTTAAAAATCTTTTATCTAAGTCTTCAAAAAATAGTCCACTAATTATAATTAATAATTCTTGTTTATCAAAAAAATTTAAATTACTTATTTTTTTTAAAAAAATGTCTTGATCAATATTATCAAAATCAATTTTTTCAAAATTTTTATATAAATAATTTAAGATTTTATCTCTCTGTAATTTAGTAAAATTTGACATTAAAAAATTAATAGTAATAAAATACTTTAAGCAAAGTTCTTATAACTGGATAAAAAATAAGACTTACAATTATGTTAATGGCTAATAATAAATATTCAAATGGAGTTTGTGAGAAATAGCTTAAGATAATAACTGACGCAATTTGCGTAATTAAAAGAGAGATAGCACAAGCTATAAATTCATTTTGAAAATTCACCTGTGTTCTTCTTTGTTTTAAATATGAAGCTAATTTACTTAAAAGAATAAAACAAATCGACGTCATTCCAAAAGGCATTCCCTGCAGTGAGTCAAAGATTAATCCTATAAAAAATAGAAATGTAACTGAAAAACGTCCTTTATCAAAAAATGAGAAGTAAAAAATTAATATATATTTAATATTTATAATTGGGCCTGGGGCAATCCAAGTATTTATAAAAATACTGTCATTAATACAAATAAGCGTAAAAATAATATGCGCTGAATAAAATTTAATTTTTCCTAAAAAAGAATTCATTATTTTTTAACCTTTAATACTGAAACATAATTTAATTGATGTTCTTTAAAACCAAGATCAACTGAATATTTTCTTTTTTTAATATCTTTTTTATTATCAGTAATTATTTTTCCAACGTATAGACCTTCCTTGATAATACCGTCTGAACCGGAAGTATAGATTTGATCATTGTTTTCAAAAACGGCATTTTGTGGAAGGAAAAGTAATTGCGCTCCTCCAAGACCATTTCCTTTTAAAATTGCATTAACTCCTCTTGATGGGATAACGACAGGAACTCTGCTGTTTAAATCTGTAATCACCATAGCTTTGGAGCTAAATAAATTAACTTCAGAAATTTTTCCAAGATAAACATTGTTTCGTACAATCGCCTGTCCTAATTGAATTCCCTCATTAGAACCTATTGTTAAAATTAAATTTTTAGCAAATTCATTTGTATCTTCATGAATTATTTTTGCATAAACAGACACATAATCATCTCTGTTTTTAATTCCCAAAACTCTTTTTAAATTATCATTTTCGTTTTTAAAAAATTGCAACTCTCGTTTTTCCGAATTTAATTGTTCAATTTCATCTTTGAGTTTTTTATTCTCTAAAACAATATTAAAATTAAAGTACTGCCTAGCGGAACTACCAAGATCAGAAACAAGCTTAACAGGAGCATTAACTATATAAATACTATATGTAATTCCGTCGTTTATTAATGCTTTTAAAAATCTTATAGCTCTGAAATCACTTTTTTCTGAAAATAAAAATAAAAAAGAAATTATAATATAAGTAGGAAGAAGAAATTTTTTACTGATAGTCCTTTGTAAAGACGAAACGCCTGGAGTTGAGCTTCTTGCAAGCCTATTTTGACTCATATTAGATTAATATAACTTTTTAATATGAAGTTAGCATAGAAGAAAATATTCCTTCTTGCTCTAAAGCCTTACCAGTTCCAATCGCAACACATGATAATGCATCTTCTGCAATAGTAACCGGTAATCCTGTCTCTTTTTTAATAAGTTTATCTAAATTTTTTAAATATGCTCCACCACCTGCTAATACCATTCCAGAATCAACTAAGTCTGATGATAGTTCTGGTGGGGTATTTTCTAAAGCATGCTTAACGGCATTAACAATCTGAGCAACTACTCCTTCTAAAGCTTCAGCGGTATCTTTTTCTGTCAGAATAACTTCTTTTGGAGTTCCAGTTCTAATGTCCCTTCCTTTCATTAAAAAAGTTTTTTCAGAGCCTGTTGGAATTGCAGATCCAATTTCTTTTTTAATTCTCTCTGCTGTTGAATCTCCAATTAATAAATTAAATTTTTTCTTCATAAAATTAATAATTGCAGTATCCATTGCATCACCAGCAACTCTTAAAGAGTGAGAATAAACAATTCCGCCTAACGACATAACTGCGATCTCGGTAGTTCCTCCACCAATATCAACAATCATAGATGCTTGTGGTTCTGAAATTGGAAGTCCGGCACCAATAGCAGCTGCCACAGGTTCTTCTATAAGTTGTACTTTTCTTGCACCGGCTGCGTAACCAGCTTCTTGAATAGCCCTTCTCTCAACTGGAGTTGATCCGGTTGGAACGCAAATAATAATTCTAGGGTTTGCAAAAGCATTTCGTTTATGAATTTTTCTAATAAAATGTTTGATCATTTCTTCTGTAACTATGAAATCTGCTATCACTCCGTCTTTCATAGGTCTTATCGCTGTAATATTTCCAGGTGTACGTCCCAACATTTGTTTTGCTTCTTCACCAACAGCCAAAACTTCATTTCTTCCGTTTCGAGATATCACCGCAACAACAGATGGTTCGTTTAAGACAATTCCTTTTCCACGAACGTAAACTAAAGTGTTTGCTGTTCCCAAATCAATCGCCATATCTGTCGACCAAAATCCAAATAATTTATCAAACATTCTTTTTCTTTCTTATATTAAGCAGAGGCGCTCAAGTCTGAGCTTGGCGCAGTTCTTTTTCTCTTAATAATTAATTTATTTAGTGCGTTTATATACGCTTTTGCCGAAGCAACAAGTGTATCAGTGTCAGCAGCCTGACCTACGGAAATCTTACCTTTTTCTTCAATTCTTACACTCACTGTCGCCTGCGCATCAGTACCTTCTGTTACTGCTTGCACTTGGTAAAGCTGAAGATTAACATTATGAGGGTAGATTTTTTTTATTGCTTTAAATATTGCGTCCACAGGTCCATCTCCTTCGGACTCTGTTTTTTTAATCTCAGCATAAATCATAAGTTCAATTTTTGCTTTTTGCGGTCCTTTCGTTCCAGCAATAACTTCTAATGAAGATAAACTGATAGCATTATTGTGCTTCATTAAATCGTCATCAATTAATGCAATAATATCTTCATCAAAAACGTGTTTTTTCTTGTCAGCTAAATCTTTAAATTTTGCAAATGTATTATTTATTAATTCATCAGTTAAATCTGGGTAACCTAATTCTGCAGCTTTATCTTTGAATGCATTTCTTCCGGAATGTTTTCCCATGACTAAAGAAGATTTAGTAACTCCAACGCTTTCTGGCGTCATAATTTCATAAGTTTTTTTATTTTTTAACATTCCATCTTGATGAATTCCTGACTCATGCGCAAAAGCATTTTTTCCAACAATGGCTTTATTAAATTGAACTGGAAAGCCCGTTACATTTGCGACTAGTTTTGAACAACTGCTTATTTTTTTAGTATTAATATTTGTTTTGTAGGGCATCAAATCACTTCGTGTTTTCATTGCCATTACAATTTCTTCTAAAGCAGCGTTTCCTGCTCTCTCTCCAATACCATTAATAGTACATTCAATTTGTCGTGCTCCAGCTTTTACTCCAGCTAAAGAATTTGCAACCGCAAGCCCTAAATCATTATGACAATGCGTTGAAACAATTGCTTTGTCTATATTTGGAACTTTATCAAATAATAATTTAATTGTTTTATAATATTCATCTGGAATCGTATAACCAACTGTATCTGGAATATTAATTGTTCTAGCTCCACATTTGATTGCAAGTTCTACGGTTTTACATAAAAAATCTGGTGTAGTTCTGGTGCCATCTTCTGGTGACCACTCAACATCATCTGTAAATCTTCTAGCCAAAGTAACGCTGTCTTTAATTAATTCCAAAACTTCTTTTGGAGTTTTTTTTAATTTATGCTTCATATGCAAAGGGCTAGTTGAAAGAAACGTATGAATCCTAAAACGTTTTGCATGCTTTAATGCATCATTACATCTTTCAATATCTGCTTTCACTGCTCGAGCTAATCCACAAGGAATAGTTTTTTTTAAAATCTTTGCAATTTCTGATACAGCTTCAAAATCACCATTAGAAGCAGCTGGAAATCCAGCTTCCATAACATCGACTCCTAAATCCTCAAATGCTCTTGCAATTTGAATCTTCTCTTCAAGACTCATTGAAGCGCCTGGAGATTGCTCTCCATCTCTTAATGTAGTGTCAAAAATGATGATTTGATTATTACTTTTTGCCATATTTTCTAAACTTAATTTAGCTAAAATTAAAAATCTACTGATAAATATTTTTCAATATTTGGTCGATTTTTAAACTATTAAGAAAGCTTAATTTTATTAAACAATCCTAATTTTTGCTCTTGTCTACGAGCTTATTTTTGCCAATCCAAGGCATCATGGCTCTGAGTTTTTCGCCCACTTTTTCTATTGGGTGCTCAGATAATTCTTTTCTCATTCTTAAAAAGTTTTTTTGACCAATCTTATTTTCATCCATCCAAAGTTTAGTAAATTTTCCAGATTGAATATCTTTTAAAACTTCTTTCATTCTATCTTTAGTTTTATCATCAATAATTTTTGGTCCCGAAATATATTCTCCATATTCAGCAGTGTTTGAAATTGAGTAATTCATATTAGCAATTCCACCTTCATAAATTAAATCAACAATTAATTTTACTTCGTGCAAACATTCAAAATAGGCCATCTCAGGTGTGTATCCAGCTTCAACTAAAGTTTCATAACCTTTTTTAATTAATTCAACTAAACCTCCGCATAAAACGGCTTGTTCTCCAAATAAATCTGTTTCGCATTCTTCTCTAAATGTTGTTTCAATTACACCAGATTTTCCACCGCCAATAGCGCTTGCGTATGACAAAGCAAGCTCTCTTGCTTTTCCTGATCCGTTTTGATGAACAGCCATCAAGCATGGAACTCCACCGCCTTTTTGAAATTCACTTCTAACTAAATGACCAGGACCTTTTGGAGCAATCATAAAAACATCCAGATCTTTTCTTACACTAATAAGATCAAAATGAATGTTCAATCCATGAGCAAAAGCTAAAGTCGTTCCTTGTCTCATTCTTTGTTCGATGTGATTTTTATAAATTTGAGATTGCAATTCATCTGGTGTTAAAATCATTGCAACGTCTGCCCACTCTGCGGCATCTGATAAACTCATAACTTTTAATCCGCTCGCTTCTGCTTTTTTACGACTGGGAGAATCTTCTCTTAAAGCAACTACAAGTTCTTTAACTCCACTGTCTTTTAAATTTAAAGCATGCGCATGTCCTTGACTACCAAAGCCAAAGATTGCGACTTTTTTATTTTTAATTAAATCTTGATTAGCATCTTTTTCGTAAAAAATTTTCATATAACTTTTCCTTTGTTTGACTCTGTTATCTCAGCTCCTTTTGCCATTGCCAAAGGACCTGTTCTTGCAACACTTGCTATTCCGTAAGGTTTTAATTCCTTAATAAAACTATCTATTTCTCGTCTTGTTGAATGAAATTCTACAATAAAAGAAGTGCTTGTTGTATCAAGATATTGCGCCTTATAAGAATTGCAAATTTCTTTAGCTTTTTCAAGATTTTTTTTATCAGCTATAACTTTGATTAAAGCCAGTTCTCTAAAAATAGACTTGTCATCCACTGGAAAGGAGGCAACTTTATAAACTGGAATAAGTTTTAACAACTGAGCTTTAATTTGCTCTATAACTGAATTTGTTCCATTGGTTGCAATAGTAATTCTTGATATATTTTTTTCCTCATCCACTTGGGCAACAGTTAATGATTCAATATTGTATCCTCGTCCAGAAAAAAGACCCGAAACTCTTGCCAATACTCCAGCTTCGTTATCAACCCAAACGACCATAATATGTCTTTCTAACTGTTCGTTTGTAGTGGCTTCAGAATAAGCCGATAATGATTTTTTCATACTAAAGTCTTTCCTGCTTTAGAAATTTTAGTTTCTCTTTCATCCGCTGGACTTAAAATCATTTCATTATGAGCTTTTCCTGAAGGTATCATCGGAAAACAATTTTCAACCCTGTCTACAACACAATCAAAAAGTACTGGTTTATCTGATTTAATCATTTGTTTAATTTTCGTGTCTAACTCTTCAGGTGTTGTTGCTCTAATTCCGACGGCACCATAAGCTTCTGCCAGTTTAACAAAATCAGGCAAAGCTTCTGTATAACTTTCTGCATAGTTTTTTTCATGAAGTAATTCTTGCCACTGCCTAACCATTCCCATGTACTGATTATTTACTATAAATATTTTAACAGGAAGTCTGTATTGAACTGCTGTGGACAATTCTTGAATATTCATCAAGATAGAAGCTTCGCCTGCAACATCAACAACTAACTTTCCAGGATTTGCCAGCTGAACTCCGATAGCCGCCGGAAGACCAAAACCCATTGTTCCAAGACCACCTGAAGTCATCCATCTTTTTGGTTTTTTAAATTTATAATATTGAGCAGCCCACATTTGATGCTGGCCAACTTCAGTTGTAATAAAGGTATCTTGGTCTTTTGTTAGCTCATACAATCTTTCAATTGCGTATTGTGGCTTAATAGTCTTTTTTCCTTGAACAAATGATAAGCATTTTTTTTCTTTCCACTTATTAATTTGCTTCCACCATTCGCTAATATTTTCTTTATTTGAGTTTTTAAAATTTGGATATTTTTTCTTAAAAACTGAAATTAATTTATTTAAAACATTTTCAACATCACCAACAATTGCATGATCAACCTTTATAATTTTATTTATAGATGATGGATCGATATCAATATGAATTTTTTTAGATCCTGGTGAAAATTTATCTATTTTTCCTGTGATACGATCATCAAAACGAGCTCCAATATTTATCATTAGATCACAATCATGCATGGCGTTGTTTGCTTCATATGTTCCGTGCATTCCTAACATCCCTAGAAATTGTTGATCGTCTCCTGGAAAAGCTCCTAAACCTTGTAATGTTGAGGTGATTGGAAAGCCAGTCATACGAACTAGATCTTGAAGAAGTGCTGAAGCTTTGTCTCCAGAATTTACAACTCCTCCGCCAGAATAAATGATTGGTTTTTTTGATTTATAAATTAAATCAACAATCTTATCTAATTCCGAAGATTCAACTTCTGTTACAAGTTTATTAATTTTTTGTATTACATCTTCCTTTTTTACATATTCTGTTTTCTGAAATTGAATATCTTTTGGAATGTCAACTAAAACTGGTCCTGGACGCCCACTAGTTGCGATGTGAAATGCTTTATGCATAATAATTGGAAGATCTTTAATATTTTTTACTAACCAATTATGTTTTGTGCATGGTCTTGTAATACCTGTCGTATCACATTCTTGAAAAGCATCTGTTCCTATTAAATGAGTTGGCACTTGACCTGTGACACAAACTAAAGGAATTGAGTCCATATAGGCATCCGTTAATGCTGTGACCATATTCGTTGCTCCAGGACCTGAGGTTACTAAAACAACTCCTGGTTTTCCTGATGATCTTGCATAACCTTCTGCTGCATGTCCTGCTCCTTGTTCATGCCTAACAAGAATATGTTTAATTTTTTTATGGTTTCTTAATTCGTCATACAAAGGAAGGATCGCGCCACCTGGATAGCCAAAAATGTACTCAACGCCATGATCGGCAAAAGCTTTGAATACGATTTCTGCTCCAGTTATTTGTGACATATAAATTCCCCAAAAAAATCAATCTAAACTAGTTAATTTAACGGTCAAGATGAAGTCACTAAATTTATAATTTTTTTAGTTAAAATATCAAAATTCGGGTCAAAAATACTTGTCCAATCTTTCATGTGTCCTCTGAACCAGGTCCTTTGTCTTTTAACATACCTTCTTGTTCTTATAAAAGTCTCTTGAAAAGCCTGTTCTAATGAAATTTTTTTATCTAAATATTTTTTAATTTCATCAATTCCTAAAATTTTATTAGCAGGTAAGCTTGGATTAATTTTTAATTTTGAGAGTTTTTTAACCTCATTAACTGCTCCAAGTTCAAACATTTTTTTTAAACGAATTCTTAATAATTTTTGTAAAAAATTATTTTCAGGATTAATATATATTTTTATAAATTGATAATTCCTAAAATGACTTTTGTTTTTTTTCTGCCAGTCTACTAAAGATTTTTTTGTAAATATCATAACTTCATAGGCTCTTATAAGTCTATGCGTGTCATTTTTTTTTATATTATTCTCAACTAATGGATCTAATTTTATAAGCAAATTATAAAATTTATCATTGCCTAACTTTGCGTTCAACTTTCTTGCTTTTGTTCTTATTGAATCTGGAATTTTTGGAATATTAGAAATACCCTCAGTTAACAATTTAAAATACAATCCTGTTCCACCAACAAAAACTGGATGTTTTTTTTTATTAATGATTTTTTTTAAACTTAATTTAACTTTTTTTAACCATTCTCCAGCAGAAAAATTATTTTTTACAGATATATTTCCATAAAGATGATGATTAATATTGAAATAATTTTCTGGTCTAGCTGATAAAATTTTAATTTCTTTATAAACCTGCATGCTATCTGTATTAATAATTTCACCATTAATTTTTTTAGCAAGTCTTAGGGCAATTTCAGATTTACCAGAACCGGTTGGTCCTGCGATAAGAATGACTTTTTGCATTGGTAAAAATCTTATTTAATTTTTGCACCAATAAATTTACTTTGATTATTGTTGTCTAAGATCGTTAATAGAACTGAGTTTGTATTCTTTTTAAGTTCCTTTTTAAATTGATCTTCAAAATTTTTAACATTACTTACAGGGACATTAGCAACCGCTATTATAATCTCTCCTTGCTGTACTGGTAATAAAGCTAAAGGGCTATCTCCACTAATCTCTAGAATATAAACTCCTTTTTTATCTTTTAAATTTGGTCTTTTTTCAACATCTTGATTATTTATATTTCTAATTTTAATACCAAGTTCTTTAATTGTAACAACTGCAGAAACTGCTTGCTTGTTATTTTCATTTTTATATTCACTTGTTTCTTCAAGTCTTGTTACGATAATATTTTTTGTTAATATTTTTTTATTTCTCCAAACTTTAACCTCAACACTTTGGCCTATAGGAGTGTCAGCTACAATCTTTGGAAGCTTACGCATATTATCAACTTTTTTATTATTAAATTCTAATATGATGTCACCAGCCTCTATTCCCGCTTTATCTGCTGGTCCGCCTGCTGAGGCGCTTGATACTAAAGCCCCTTCTTGACTCTTAAGTCCTAAACTATCTGCAATTTCTTTTGTGACTTCTTGAATTCTAACGCCAATATATCCTCTCTTTATTTCTCCAAATTCTGTAATTTGTTTAACAACATTCTTTGCAAAATTTGCTGGGATAGCAAAACCAATACCAACGGATCCACCTGAATTAGAAAGTATTGCGCTGTTAATTCCAACTACTTCCCCTTTAATATTAAATAATGGTCCTCCAGAATTTCCTTGGTTTATTGGTGCATCTGTCTGGATAAAGTCGTCATATTTTCCAAGACTAATATCTCTATTTCTTGCGGATATAATTCCAGCTGTAACAGTTCCGCCTAATCCAAAAGGATTTCCAATTGCAATAACCCAATCACCTACCCTAGCTTTGTCTGAATCTGCAAATGTAACTGCTTTTAAATTATCTTTAGTATTAATTTTAATAACTGCAATGTCGCTCGTCGGGTCAGTTCCTAAAACTTTTGCTTCATATTCTTTGCCATTAGTTAATTTTACAAAAATACCTTCTGCGCTTTGAACAACGTGATTATTAGTAATTATAATTCCTTCTTTATCAATTATAAATCCAGATCCAAGAGATTGAGTTTTTCTTTTTTGTGGACTTCCGCCTCTATCAAAGTCTTTAAATAAATCTTCAAATGGATGTCCTGGGGGAAACTGAAATGGAAATGGATTTTGAGATCGTGTTTCTATAACACGTGTTGCAGAAATATTTACAACGGATGGTATTAATTTTTCAACAAGATCTGCGAATGAATCAGGAACTTCTTTTGAATTTAAATTTGAAATTAATAAAATATTACAAAATATAATTAGTAAAAATTTTTTAAAATTCTTCATTGAAATTTTTTTATATAAGCTATTATTATAAAACCTATAATAGCAAAAATAAATCCTCCAAACCTTAATTTTTGCTCTGATAAATTTTTCATAGAATTTAACATTTTTTTCATACTTCCAGGAAACATTGTATAAAGAAGACCCTCTATAAACAGCAATAATCCAATTGCTGTAAAAATCTCATCCATTATCTTTTTAAAACTTTATTCAATCCTGATTCACCAAAATATCTAAAAAACTCACTGTCAGGTGATAATACTAATGAGGTCTCGCTGCCACTAATCAAAGATTTTTCATACGACTGCATAGCTCTATAAAAACTAAAAAATTCTGGATCTCTTCCAAAAGCTTCTGCAAATATTTTATTTCTTAGGCCATCTCCTTCTCCTCTTAAAATCTGAGCAGTTTTTCTAGCCTCAGCTAATATAATGGAAACTTCCTTGTCAGCTTTAGATTTAATTGTTTGTCCAAGTTCAAAACCTTCTGCTCTAAATTCTTTGGCTTCACGAGTTCTCTCTGTTTGCATTCGTTTAAAAATTGCCTCGCTATTTGCACTTGGAAGATCTGCTCTTCTTATGCGAACATCAATAACGTTAATTCCAAAATCTTTAGCTTCTTCGGCCACATCTTTTGTAATTTTATTCATTAACTTTGTTCTATCCGTAGATATCAAATTAACTAGATTTTCCTTACCTAATACACCCCTAATCTTAGCATTAATGATTGATGACAATCTTGATTGTGCAACTCTTTCATTTCCAACTGATATGTAAAATTTTAAAGGATCAACAATTATAAATTTTGCATAAGCGTCAACAATTATTCTTTTTTGATCTAATGCAATAACTTCTTCTGCTGGAGCATCAATATCTAAAACTCTTTTATCAATTAACTGAACATTTTGTAATAATGGTATCTTCCAATACAAGCCTGCGTCTTTATAAACTTTTTTTGGTTCCCCTAATTGAAGCACTATTGCTTGTTGAGTTTCTTTAACAATAAAGAAAGTCGAATAAACTAAAAAGCCAGCTGCAAACACTATAAATATTAAAACTTTCAAAATTCTATCTTGCATTAATTTTTAACCTCGGGCTTTCTTTGTTCTATTGTCAAATTCTTCTTTAATTCAGGAAGCGGTAAATACGGAACAACTCCTGATCCTGACTGTTTATCTATAATAATTTTATTAACCCCCGATAAAACTTTTTCCATAGTCTCAAGATACATTCTTTCTTGGGTCACAGTTTTTGCTTTTGCATACTCATTATATATAGCTATAAATCTACTAGCTTCTCCTTCTGCTTGAGCGACAACTTCTTTTTTATAACCTTCTGCTTCTTGAACAATTTTAGCAGCTTCTCCTCTAGCTCTTGGGATTACGTCATTTGCATAAGCTTGCGCTTCATTTTGTTGACGTTCTTTATCTGCTTTTGCGGCCTGAACATCTCTGAATGAATCAATAACCTGTGCAGGAGGATCTGATTTTTGCGCCTGAACTTGAGTGATCTCAATTCCAGAATTATACTGATCTAATATTTGCTGCATTATTTTATGCGCTTCATTTTCAATATCAGTTCTACCTTGAGTTAAAATTGATTGAATTTTTTTTCGTGCAATAATTTCTCGCATAGCAGTTTCTGCTACAGCTTTAATTGTTCCTAGCGGGTCTTGAATATTAAAGAGATATTTGCTTGCATCTTTAATTGTCCAAAAAACTGAATAGTTAATATCAACAATGTTTTCATCTCCTGTTAACATTGCACTTTCTTCTTTAATTTCACTTATAGCCCCTGATCTTGAGCTATCACTTGAAGATCTAAACCCAATATCAACTCTATTTACTCTCGTAACTTTTGGAGTCATTACAGATTCAATAGGATAAGGAAGATGATAATTTAATCCTGGTTGAGTCATATTGGTGTACTTTCCAAATCTCAGAACTACTCCTTGTTCATCTGCATCAACTCGATAAAATCCACTTAAAGCCCAAACAGCAATTGCTCCGATTATAAAAAGTGTAATTGGTTTTTTTGCATCTGGAGTTTTTGATGAACCTCCAAAGATATTTTTTAAGCCATCTTGAAATTTTTTTGCTAAATCTTCCATGTCATCAGGATTATTAGAGCTAGGCTGCTTATTATTCTTATTAGGTGCGCCCCAGGGAGATTCTTTTTTTAAGATATCTTTAGTATTATTAGTCTCAATTAATGACATATTATTTTAAAAATAGTCTTACTTAATATAGGTATAAATGGTTATTTAAAAGAAAATTACAATGCGCCAAAATGACTGAAAAAGAAGCAAATCTTAGTAAGAATTTTATGGATCAAATTTCTCCTAAAACACAATTTAAAAAAAATAAAATAAATGGAGTAAAAAAAGTTATTGCTGTTTCAAGTGGCAAAGGTGGTGTTGGAAAGTCAACAATTGCGGTTAACCTTGCAATCGCTCTTAAGAATTTAAAATATAACGTTGGTATTTTAGATGCTGATATTTACGGTCCTTCTATTCCAAAAATGATAGGGATTTTAGAAAAACCAAAAAGCGAGGATGGTGTAAATTTAATTCCAATTAAAAAATTTGATCTTCAATGTATGTCGATTGGTTTTATGGTGTCTGAAGAAACTCCCATGATCTGGAGGGGCCCAATGGTTGCCAGCACTATAAAAACTTTTGCTAATAAAGTTTTATGGAATAATATTGATTTTTTAATTATTGATATGCCTCCTGGAACTGGAGATGCTCTTTTAACTTTTTCTCAAGAGATAGATATCGATGGAGCGGTTATCATTACAACTCCTCAAGATATTGCAATTATTGATGTAAAAAGAGGAATTGAAATGTTTAAAAGAACGAATGTTAAAATAATAGGTATTATTGAAAACATGACAAGCTTTACATCAGATGATGGTATTGAACACTTTATATTTGGGAAAGATGGCGGAAAAAATATAGCAGATAAATTTAATATTGAACTTTTAGGACAAATACCAATTAATATTAATCTTAGAAAAAACTCAGATGAAGGATCGCCCTTTGTAGATCAATTTAAAGATCACAAGGTTTCAAAACTGTTCCTAGAAATTGCAAATAAAATTACAAAAATAATTAATTAACTATAAGATTTTTTTTATCTATTACTTCCATTAATTCATTCCACTCTCTTTTACTAAGTCCAGAATCTTCATAACCAATTTTATTTCCATTGATCATCAATTTTACAATTTTTAATCCTTTTGATGATAAATGAGCAGCTCCAACTCTATAATCTAAAAATGCTGCGTGAGTGATTGGCACCCATTTTTTAACTGTATCTAACATTTTCTCAGCATAAACTCTAATTTCATACTGTGCATGACTATCTCCTCTTAAAAATAAAAAATTCATGAGATTTAAAAGATCAGTTTTCCAGTACCACTGGGTATATGAATTTAATGTTAAATTCATTCTTGCAAGCTCTCTTGCTAGACCAGTTTTTTTTTTCATCAATAATTGTTCCATCAAATCTTTCATTCAACATTTTTTCATAATTGTCATAAGTTCTTGCAGCATCATCTTTTAAAATTTTAAGAACTTCATCGGCTTGCTGGCCTGTAATCAATTCACCTCGACCTTGACGATTGTTAGTTGCTTGTGCCGATAATTGCTCTTTTGCTGGAATATAAAACTCTTTATCTAATATAGAGTATCTTGCTGAGTACTCGTTTACATTGGCTGTTCTGTGTCTAATCCATTGTCTTGCTATAAAAATTGGAAGTTTTACGTGATATTTGATCTCACACATTTCAAATGGAGTGCTATGCCAATGCCTCATTAAATATCTTATCAAGCCTTCGTCTGTTGAAACTTTTTTTGTTCCTTTTCCATAAGAAACTCTGGCAGACTGAACAATTGAACTATCGTCCCCCATATAATCTATGACTCTTACAAACCCATGGTCTAGAACTGGAATTGCTTCATAAAGAACCTTTTCAAGTTCAGGAGAGGTTACTCTTTTTGTGGTATTTTTTTGCGATTGTTGTTCTTGAATTTCTTTTATTTGTTCAGAAGTTAGTTCCATTGCGTTCGAAAAGCTTAGGTTTTAAATATATCTTTAATTTAGCGATTCAAAGTCTTATATTATTAGCGTTGGTTTTCCAACTATGACGATAAACGAGATTCGTAATAAACATTGAGGACCAGGGGGCGGTACCCTGCACCTCCACCAATTTCAACTTATGGGGGTGAAATAGAATCGACTAATGTCTAAAGGCTTTTCTTTCGTCCGGTATAGTACCACCGTAAAGGACTAAAATATAAACGCAAATGAACAATTTGCTCTCGCTGCCTAATTAATTTATTAATTAGATAAGCACGGTCCGGGGCACCGGGTAACAGAACGCCCCACTTTTTTCAATTCAAGATAAAAAAATAATGAGAGAGAGAGAGAGAGAGATAAAGAAAAACTTTTTTTCAAATCTACGGAATATTCAAAAAATAATTAAAAGTTTTTGCCCTCCTATTTTATGGTCTTACTTAAATAATTTAATAAATAAAAATTCAAAATATGTAAGTATAAATAATTTAGATAAAAAAATTGAGAGTTATTTAAATTTTGATAATGGTTACTTTGTTGAATTAGGTGCAAATGATGGCATATCTCAATCTAATAGTTATTACTTTGAAAAATGTAGAGGATGGAAAGGTATCTTAGTAGAACCAATCCCACACAATTATTTAAAGTGTCTTAAAAATCGTTCAAAAAGAACTCAAGTTTTTTGTAATGCGTGCGTGTCTTTTGACTATAAAGAAAAATTTGTTGAAATTATTTATTCTGATTTAATGAGTACATCGCTTGGACTTGAAACTGACATTGGTAGTGCAGAAAATCACACTTTAATAGGAAAGGATCATTTACAAGAAGACGAAGATAATTTTAATTTTGGTGCAGTTGCAAATCAATTAAATAATATTTTATTAAAATCAAATGCACCCAAACACATAGATTTTTTATCACTTGATGTTGAGGGCGCTGAAATAGAAGTGCTAAAAGGGATAAATCATAATGAATATCGGTTCAAATTCATTTGTATTGAGAGTAGAAATATTTCAAAAATTACTAATTATCTTTCGATAAACAATTATTTATTAATAGAACAATTAAGTCCTCTTGACTATTTGTTTAAAGACAAAAAACTAAAATAGTAAAATTTAAAATTATTCACAATTGTGAGTGTAATTGATATACCGATCTTACTACAAACTAATTTTATTTCTAAATACATAAATTTTGCTAAAAAATTAACTTTTGCTACACGCTCTTTCTATTTTCGTTTATGCCTTTTAATAATTTGACTATATTACGGTTACAGATCATTCCACTAACAATTCGTTAGGTGATCAATTGGTTAAATGTTTCAATAACAATTGTCACTATCTCAAAACAAATATAGTTCTGAACACAGTTGGAACGCAGTTATTAGAAAAAAAATTAGGTCGCACCTCTTACTGTCGTATAAAAACTAGATCAGCAGCACCATCTTCGCCAAGCTCTTTAGCGATATTTCTAATTCTATCAATGTTGAATATTAGTTTTTTTTCTGGTTGTCGCAAATCATACATGGCAGTGTAATTAGCCAATTCCATAATTGAATAAAACATGTCCAAACCATCTGAGCGAAGTAAGCCATACGGCCAAAACTCAGTTACTATCGGAACCCCTGCATCAACAAGATTTTTCGCTCCACTTAAAATATGTCCTTCGAAACCCTGTGCATCCATAAAAATCACACAATCATCTGGATTGATAGAACTGCAAGCATTGTCCAAGGTGTTTACTTTTACTTTTATTGTATCTCTTTTATGTTCAGCGTGAAGGCCTTGTCGATCGGTTACGCGAACTCGATGATCTCCATAATTATTTTTACTTAGCTCAAAACATAGTGATTCGGTAAGTTTATTGGATAGCGCCACATTATGTAATTCGAATTTTTCACTAAGACCGTTCAAAACAACGTTTGCATTAAGTATTTTAAAGTTATTAGGCTCTGGTTCGAATGCTAAACATTTGGTGAACAATTCCTTTGAAATTGCTAATATACTAACAGTTCCAATGTTCGCACCAATGTCTATAAGAATGCTCCTGCTTGATCCTATCAACTTTAAAGCCAATAATAAATTATTACTATCAAAAGATATTTTATCTCTAAAAACACTTCTTCCAATATTGCAGTCTGATGAATTGACAACATAATGCAAACCTTCATTTGTTTTGGCAATAAGTAACTCGTTTTTTGGTAAAGATGAGAAAAACAAACTTCTTCCTTTTCTTGTAAGGATAAGTTGTCTCAAAAAAAATAAAATCGGTTTATTTACAAACATCTTAAGTTTTTTTTTTAAAGCAATAAAATTTAGAGCACTCTTATTCATCATAAAATCTTAGACTAAAATATCTAACAAATAAATAAGATTAATATTTAAAAACTGGTTTAATGAATCTGAGTTCTGTTCTTAGAATTAATGTGCTGTATAATCAATACGCAGTTCAGTATCAGTAGGGTCAATTTGTGCTATTGCGCTAAAAATTGAAGCTTAGTAATATAACTTTAAAAAAAGTAGAAATTTTTGTTGTTCTTTTTAAGAAATTCATGCTTTTAGAACCAAGGTTCATAATCCATGGTCAAGGGCACCTTGCAACAGAACAGCCCAATTTTTTTTTAATTCAAGATAGAAAAAATTTATGACAGATAGAGAGAGGTGGAGAGAGAAAAACACTAACACTGCCCAACAAAAACAAAGTATAAGAGAAAGTTTAAAAAATATTATCAAAGTCTTGATGCCCAATTTTATGTTAACAATAATTCAAATTATTAGAGCGCAGAAAAGAACTTCAAGATTTAAAAGTCAGAGCGCCCGCACTCAAGAAATCTTTTCAGAGATATATGAAAAATACCTATGGGGAAAATCTGAAAACCCAGAACATGGGTATTATTCAGGAGCAGGGTCTCACGATAAAAATATAACAACCGTTTACTTAGATAATGTTGGCGTATTTCTAAAAAGCCTACCGACTAAACCAAATGTTGTAGATCTTGGCTGTGGTGATTTTTCAGTGGGGTCGCAAATACGCCCTTATTGTAATAACTATGTTGCTTGCGATATTGTGCCTCAACTTATATCGCGGAATAAAAAAAAATATGCTGATTTTAATGTTGATTTTAGAGTGTTAAATCTAATAACAGATCAGTTGCCTGTAGGGGATATCATTTTTATTAGACAAGTTCTTCAGCACCTTTCAAATGAGCAAATACAAAAACTGATTCCAAAACTCCATCAAAACTACAGCTTCTTGATTCTGACTGAACATCTTCCAATTTCGAAATCATTCTATCCTAATATTGACATGCCTACGGGCCCGGGGATACGTATTGTATATAACAGCGGTGTCGTTTTAACTGCTCCTCCTTTCAACCTAAAAACACTTAGAGAAAAGATTATTTGTGAGCCTGTTATAGCAGCTAGTGGCGTTATTCGCACAATACTTTACCAGCTCAAGTAAAATCTATACTAACTCAACAGCCGCTTTAAACAAACCAGTTCACAAATCAATGTAAAGTTGTATAGTCGCTATATTACTATGTCCTCGAAATGCCATTAGCATCCACACTCCAAAACCACGTTTTAATAAGTTTATAATTCCTGTTCGTGTACAGCTGCACAAGATATCAAAGATTAAATACAAACATACCTATAAGAAAATTTATAGGTGACCATAAAAAATTCAAACAAACAATTCGCATTGAAGAAACATACTGAACTAGAGAGAATATAAGTTAGGAGAAAAACAATAAAGAGCTTTAATTTATTTTTATATTTAACAAAGACCAGAAATTATTTTTTGGATTTTTTTATGTATATTATAAAAACTATAATATACATTTAATTACGGTATTTACAAACTTTCACAATTGCGAATATAGTCATTTTACTGCACACCAATCCTTACAAATTTTTTTAGCTTATCACATAAACTTCGCAAAAAAAATCTAATCACACAATTCGCCACACTGTCTTTATATTTATATTGATACCTGTTAATAATTTAATTATATTTGGTTAGCAGTATCGTAAATTTTTATGAAAAAAATCGAAATTTATACAACAAATTATTGTCCATTTTGCGTAAAAGCAAAATCATTATTAAATAAAAAAAAAATTAAATTTTCTGAAATTGATGTGTCCAATGATGAAGCTTTGAGAGAAAGAATGTCTGCTATGGCAAATGGAGCAAGGTCTGTTCCTCAAATATTTGCTGACAATGTTCACATTGGTGATTGTGATAAAATTCATAAATTAGACCATGAAAAAAAGTTAGATAAATTACTAGGTCTCGAGTAAAGAGCTTAATGATTGTATCGCTTTCTATAGCTTTTTTTGCTGGTTTAATAAGTTTTGTATCTCCCTGTGTGCTTCCTTTAATTCCTGGATATGTTTCATTTATTTGTGGGTCCACACTTAATGAACTAGATTTAAAATCTAAGAATTTTATTTTAAAAAAATCTTTATCTTTCTCCTTTGGTTTTTCATTAGTTTTTATTTCTCTTGGAGCAACTGTCACTTTTATTGGAAGTTTTTTACTAAATAACTCTCAAATTTTATCAATTATTTCTGGACTGGTAATTATTTTTTTTGGTTTTTATTTATTAGAATTAATTAAAATTAATTTTTTAAATAAAAGTTTTGTTAATTATAATATAAAATTTTCTAACAAATTTTTATTCCCATTTATAGTTGGTATGGGCTTTGGATTTGGATGGACACCTTGTATTGGTCCAATTCTTGGTTCAATACTAGCCTATGCCTCAATGGAAAATTCTATTTCTAGTGGTATATTACTACTAAGCTTTTACTCCTTGGGTCTTGCAATACCTTTTGTGATTTCAAGTTTAATTATTAAAAAATTTTTAATTTTTTCAAAAAAAAGTAAATCTTATTTAAATAAAATAAAAAAAATATCTGGAGTTATATTATTAATAACCGGTATTTTAATTGTGATAGGAGAACTTCAGTTGTTTGGCTTTTACTTAATTGAACTCTTCCCATTTTTACAAAAATTAGGATAGTTTAATTAAGCATTTGAATGATTCTAATAGGTTTTCCGTCTTTGAAAGCTTGTAAATTCTCAAACATTTGAGAATAATAAATTTCATAATTTTCTTTAGTTACATAACCCAAATGTGGCAACAAAAGAGCATTAGGTAAAAATCTTAATTTGTGATTTTCAGGCAATGGTTCAATATCATAAACATCGAGACCAGCCCCAGCTATAATATTTTTCTCTAAAGCCTCAACTAAATCAAATTCATTTACTATAGGACCTCTTGAAGTATTGATTAAAAAAGCTGTATCTTTCATTAATTCTAAATCTTTTTTTGTAATCAGGTTTTTTGTTCTATCACTCAAAACAGTATGAATTGTGATAAAGTCAGATTTTTCTAATAACTCTTCTTTGGTTACAGCCAATACCTGGTTATCTTTTGCCACAGAAAGTTTAAGATTTTCACTCCAAGCAATAACATTCATTCCAAATGCTAAGGCTACTTTTGAAACTTGAGACCCTATTTTTCCAAGACCTATAGTTCCTAAAGTTTTTCCTTTTAATTCATATCCCAGTGTTGTTTGCCAATAACCCTGATACATATTCTCAGCTTCTTCTCTTAAATTCCTTGCAAGCCCCAAAATTAATGCCCATGTTAATTCTGCTGTTGAGTTGGAACTTGAATCTGTGCCACAAATTAAAATCTTTTTTTCTTTGGCAGTTAAAAAATCTATAGATTTATTTCGCATCCCACTTGTAATTATAAGCTTTAAGTTCTTCAGATTTGAAATAATTTTTTTAGTAATTGGAGTACGTTCTCTCATGATCAAAAGAGCTTCAAAATCTTTTAATTGTTCTATTGCGCTATCTTCATTTTCAAATGGTTGATTAAATACGTGAAAATCAAAATCTTTTTTTAAATTTTCAAAGTTTCCAATAATTAGCGAAACATTCTGATAGTCATCTAAAATTGCAACTTTCATCTTGATAGTGATTTTTTAGAAGAAAGATAAATGCCTATGATAATTATAACGGCTCCAATAATATGAAAGTTCATTAATTTTTCATTTAATAAAAAAATTGCCATAAAAGAACTAAATACTGGCATTAGATGTAAAAAAATTCCAGCTTTATTAGGTCCAACAATAACAACTGCTTTATTCCATAAAATATAAGAGCTTATTCCAGCAAAAAAAACAACATAACTTGTAATTAAAATAACTGGAATATTAAATTTAATTAATTGATGACTGTTAAATTCAAATAAGAATTGTGGAAATAAAAAAATTAAACCAATAGAAACAATTACTGTCATAAAACTTAGATATTTTAATCCTGTTTTGTGAGTTATAAGCATTGTTGAATAGATTGCCCACGATAACATTGCAACTAACAACCAAAGATCACCTTTATTAAGATCTAGATTAATTAATTTAGCAAAATCTAATCTTGTTACAATTGTTGTAACTCCTGTTATAGACAGTATTAGACCAAAAACTTGACTTAAATTTATTTTTTCAGTTCTAAAAATAAAAGAAATAAAAACAATTAAAACTGGTATTGTTGAAATCATTAATGCTCCATTAAGTACTTGAGTAAAATTTAAAGAATAATAAACAACAGAGTTAAATATACTAATGCTAGTAATAGACATTAATAGTATTGAGTAAAAATTTTTTTTTATAACTTTAACATTCTTCAATATATCTCTTAATGTAAAAGGAATTAAAATAATCAAAACTATTAGCCATCTAAAAAAATTTAATGTTAAAGGCGGAACCTCATAAAGAGTTGCAAATTTACCAACAATAAAATTTCCCGACCAAAAAAAAGCACAAAGTATAAGCATTAAATATGCTTTAGAATTATTATTCATTTTATTTAAATTTTATTTGTAACCTTGTAATAAGCAATGCCCATCAACTCGTGAAATATAATATTCCAATTAGTCAAACCTGAGGAAATATTAAAATTTATCCAAAACATTCTACTAATGCCTGTTTTATAATCAACACTGATAGGCTCTAAAATTAAACCTTGTTTTTTAAATGTAAAAAAAGATCTTGGCATGTGACTTGCTGAGGTAATTAATCCCCATGTTCCTTTGTAGTTATTAATAATATCTTTTGAATACTTAATATTTTCAAATGTATTTCTAGACTGGTTTTCAAATATTAAATTATCAATTCTAACGCCTTGATCTATGAAAAATTTCTTGGCCATATCTGACTCACTCCAACCCTTAGGCTTAAACTCATTTGAAAATCCAGAAAATAATATTAAAATTCTTGGATTTTTTTTATAAATTTCTAAAGTCTTTGTTAATCTTTCTGCGGAAGAATTTAAAAATACTTGGTTTCTTTCTTTTGATTCTAAGCCAGTTTCAAAACTCCCTCCTAATACGACTACACCTGTTAATTGTTGAGTCGGATACTTAGAAGGCTGAATATAATCTTCAATCTTACTTAGTAAAAAATTACTCAAGGGAATATAACCAAAAAATAAGAATAAAATTAAAAATAATTTAGAAAAAAAAATAACTAATTTTTTAGACTCTAAAAAAAAAATTATTAATAGTTGTATTAAAATAATTATAAATAATATGTGCAGTGGATTAATAATAAAATTTAAAATCTTTGATAAATAAAATTCCATACAAATTATTTGTTAAATAAAATCTTCGTTATATAATTTAGAACTTAATACAATTCCAAAGCCTATCATATTGGTTAGCATAGCTGTTCCACCATATGACAATATTGGCAATGGAACTCCAACGACTGGAAGTAAACCTGTGACCATCCCCAAATTGATAGCGATATATAAAAAAAAATTAAAAGCAAAAGCATAACAAAAAATTTTTGAAAAATTATTTTTACTCTGATCTCCAATTAAAGTTACTCGCTTAATTATTGAAAAAAATAACCATAATAATAATAAAGAACCAATTAATCCAAATTCTTCGGCAAAATGAGAAAATACAAAGTCAGTATGATTCTCGGGTACAAAATCTAAAGAACTTTGGGACCCCCTTAAATATCCTTTGCCAAAAATTCCACCAGAACCTATTCCAATTTTTGCTTGGATAACCTGGTAATTTGCTCCCAAAGGATCTCTTTCTGTATTAAAAAAATTAACAACTCTTTGTTTTTGATAAGGCTTCATCGCAGCAAAAATAAAGGGGAGGCTTAAAATAACAATTATAAAACCGGATATAAATATTTTTCGATTTAAACCGACGATCCATAAAGTTCCTAGTGCTGCACCTAGAATTAATACTGCAGTTCCAAGATCTGGCTGTCTTAAAACTAACAAAAATGGTATTAAAATTAATATTACTGAAACCAGTAATGAAAATAATTTATTAGTGTTTTCAATTTTTATTAAATTATAAAATTTTGCAAGAACTAATATAATTGCAAGCTTTGCAACTTCTGAGGGTTGAACATGAAAAAATCCAAAATCAAGCCAACGCTGAGCTCCTTTGGCTGTTACCCCAACAAATTTTAAAACTATTAAAAGAAATAATATTAAAAAATAAAAATGATATGCATATCGATACCAAAAATTTATATGTGTAAAAGCAACTGTAATTAAAATTAGAAATGCAAACGCAAATCTAATTAAATGTTTTAAATAAATAGTTCCTTGTCCTTTGTCTATTGAATATAAACATAAAATACTTACCAGTCCTAAAACTAAAACCATATTAATTAAGCTTCTGTCTAATTTTTGAAATTTTTCAATTAACAAGAAAATTTTAGATATCTTTACTGTTTCACGCATTGGATATTCTCTTTTTAAATAAAAAATCAAACATGCTACTAGCTATCGGTGCCGCAATCCTTGACCCTGGTCCTGCATGTTCTGCTACTACTGCCACTGCGTATTTAGGTTCTTCTACTGGACCAAATCCTGCAAAAAGAGAATGGTCTCTGTACTTGTATTCTCTAGCATTTGGATTGGCATTATCCTCTCTATCTTTGATAGTTAACTTTGTAACTTGAGAGGTTCCTGTCTTTCCAGCAAATTTTAATTTACCATTTAATCTAGAACCATACGAAGTTCCTCCTGGTTCATTTGTTGCCGCTACTAAAGCTTCATTGATTATTTTTATATTTTCCATATCAAAATCCATACGACTTAATCTAGATTTTTCATCAAGATAAAAGGTTGGATTAACTACGTACCCTCCATTTGCAAATTGAGCCATTGATTTACAAATCTGCATTGGGGTAGCTAATAAATAGCCTTGTCCTATTCCAGTAATTAAAGTTTCCCCGAGTAACCATGGTTTGCCTATAGCATTTTTTTTCCATTTTGTGTCTGGAACTAAACCTTTTCTTTCTTCATCAAAATCTTTTAAGATTGTTTGACCAAAATTAAATTTTCTTATTGTTTCAGCAAGCCTGTCTACTCCTAATAATCTTGCTACTTCATAAAAATATATGTCACATGATTTTTTTATTGCATCTTTTAAATTAATTCTTCCATGTCCACCATCTTTCCAACAATAAAATTCCTGACCGTATAGCTCGATCTTTCCTGGACAAAAATGAGTATAATCTTGATCAACAATTTTATTCTCCAGCGCTGCCAAAGCTATGATTGGTTTTACTACAGATCCTGGAGGATATTGACCTGATAAAAACTTATTAATTAATGGCCTACGTTCATTTTTTAACAAGTCATTAAATTCTGGTTGAGTTATACCAAAAGCAAATTTATTAGTGTCAAAGGAAGGAGTCGAGACGCATGCCAACACTTCTCCTGTCTTAATATCCATTGCAATTGCAGATCCAGCGTATCGTCCTAATTTTTGATAAGTTAATTTTTGAAGCTCAAGATCAAGAGAAGTCTTTAAGGCATTTCCGCTTACTCCTTCTACAAATTCAACTGTTCTAACTGCCCTTCCTGCGGCATTGACTTCAAAACGCGTAAAGCCTGGGGTACCAATAAGTTCTCTATTTAATATTTTTTCAATTCCAAGTTTTCCGATCTTGATTCCCGGCGTTCTAAAAAGATCATCTTTTTGATTTTGTAAATCATTCTCGTTAGGAACTCCAACATAACCTAATACATGAGCAAATTCATATGGATAATTATAATGTCTCTCCATTGAAATAAATGGTTGAACACCATTTAAAATAAAAAGATTACTATTTATTTTTGAGAATTCACCCCATGTTAAATTTTTATTAATGACGTAAGGCTGAAATTTTCTAAGTTTTATAAAATCTGTTTTAGTTTTCTCTACCGTTTCATTATCTAATTTTAAAAATTTATTAAGCGTTGCAAGAACAAAATCAAGATCAGTAACATCCCCTTTAATAAGAGCAATTCTGTACAGTTGTCGATTTTCAGCTATTTTGTTATTAAAACGATCTAAGATTAATCCTCTCTCTGCTGCAATTTTCCATTCCTTAAAACGATTTCGATCAGATAAAATTGAGTATTTATTTTTTTGGAATACCTGAAGCCACAAAAGTCTAAGGCCAATTAAACCAAAAAAAGTATATTTAGCGGTAGTTAAAATTGCTTTTCTTCTATTAATTATACTTGTTTTTGTTTGATAACCTTCTGTTGGTCTATGCTTAAAAAGCTTCATAAAAATATAGACAATATAACACCAAAAATGCTAAATCGTCTCACTTTTTTGGAGGAAAGCAAATATTAAAATAGAAGTTAAAAACGACAATTTAGAGCAAGCTCTTAGAGCTCTCAAAAAAAAATTGCAAAGAGAAGGTGTTTTCCGCTTACTTAAAATTAAAAGTCACTTTGAAAAACCATCTGAAAGAAAGAAGAGAGAGAAAGACGAAAACACAAGAAGAGTTAAAAAATTTAAAAAGCTAAAAGCGCGTTATTAAACTCTAGAACCTAGAGTAAAAAAAAAGCCATTAAAATCAGAACCAAGATTATACAAGCTGATATGTAGACTGTTAATTTTTTAAAATTAGACCAAGTTTCTTTTTGAGAACCTATATCCATAAAGTGTTAACCCTGGCGTGCTTTAAACTTTGGATTTTTTTTATTAATAACGTAAAGTTTGCCTCTTCTTCTAACGACTTTACAATTTATATCTCTTTTTTTTAAAGATTTTAATGAGCTAACTACTTTCATAATGATCTTAAATATATATTAATAGGGACTTTGTAAAGAAAAGTTAACGATTATTTTTCAAAAAATTGTTTATATAATCGCTCAACTTAATTTTAGCAGTTAATCTTATTATCCTGTTATTCAAATTCATCTTTGTTAGAGCCGATGAAAATCGTTCCCCTTCTCTCATTGGTAAATAAATAATCTTACTTTTAAACATTCTTGCAAGTTCAATAATGCTATGGGACTGCTTACTTGCAATAGAGTAGTGTTTACATTTATTTTTTTTCCATGCAAAAATACAAGCTTTTATAGTGTCATAAACGTGAGTGAATCTTCTAACTTGTGTTCCAGGTCTCACCACTGGTAATTTTTTTTTCTTCTTGAAATGATCTTCGAATAGCCCAACAACTGTCGCCATATCGCCTTTACAAATTTGTCTTTCTCCATATACATTATAAAAGTAAATAACTTCATATCTAAAATTAAACCACTTTTTCAAATTCTCTAACAATTCTAAATTCTTAGATTTTGAAAAAGCGTAAGGAGATAAATTCATATCCTCTCCTTTATTTCCTAAACTTGCAGAGGTTGCGGAATAAATTAACCTAATTCTATTCTTTAATGCAAATTTAAATACATTAGAGCTTCCTTCTATATTAGAACTAAAACATTCATTAATTTTTTTAAAACTTTGGTAGATTCTTGCAAACTCACCAAAATGAAAAATACTATGGATTTTTCCAATATAAACTTTTAATAAAATTTCTATATTTTTAGTATTTCCTTTTAAATACTTAACTCTTTCATTCTTAATGTGATTTTTAGATAATCCTGAAGAGTAATTATCAATACTCAAAACCCTAAATTTTTTAAATTTCAAAAGTTCTGATATTAAATTGGAGCCTATAAACCCCGCTCCTCCTGTAACAATTAATATATTTTTCATTAAAATTTAAGAAGGATTTATAAAGCCTGGCAACGACCTACTCTTCCGTGCCTTAAGACAAAGTACCATTGGCGCTAAAGGGCTTAACTGCCGAGTTCGGAATGGGATCGGGTGTTACTCCTTTGCAATAATCACCAGGCATTGCTTTATACATAAATAGTATTCTTTTGTAAATATTATTGCAATTTCAACTAACTAGCCAAAATTTAACAAAAGTAGATAATTTAAAATATAATGCTATAACTAAAAAACTTTATCGCGGGGTGGAGCAGTCTGGTAGCTCGTCAGGCTCATAACCTGAAGGTCCTTGGTTCAAATCCAAGCCCCGCAACCAATTTCTGCAGTTTTAAATTTAATTAGAATTTTTAATTGTTTGTTTAATTTTAGTACTTAGTAGCAAACTTATTATTATTTAATTTTTTGGCTATCTCTTTTTCTATCCATTTGTAAGTTATTTCCAATCCAGATTTTAAACTAATTTCAAAATCCCATCCAAGTTTTGCTCGAACTAGGTCATTGTTGCTGGAACGACCCCTTACTCCTTTTGGCTTATCTAATTGATAATTTTTATCAACTTTATAACCGCCTATTTCTTCAATAATTTTTATCATTTGATTAATAGATACTTGCTCTTCTGAGCCTATATTTAAAACTTGACGACAATTGCTTTCGAATATTTTTTTTGTTCCTCTTATACAATCATCAATAAACATAAAGCTTCTTGTTTGCTCACCGTCCCCCCAAACATCTATTTTTTTTTCTCCAGAATTTTTAGCAGTTATTAATTTTCTACATAAAGCTGCGGGTGCTTTTTCTCTCCCCCCATCAAATGTACCCATTGGTCCATAAACATTATGATACCTTGCAACTCTAGTTTCTAATCCATAATCCTCATAAAAGTGTCTACACATTCTCTCGCTAAATAATTTTTCCCAACCATATCCATCTTCTGGCATTGCAGGATATGCATCAGTCTCTTTTAAACCTTCTATAAAATTACTTTTCTGTTTATCAGCATTATAAACGCAAGCACTAGATGAAAAAAAATATTTTTTTACTTTATTAACTAAACAAGCGCGTAATAAATTAGTGTTAATAAGAACTGAAAGCATACATTCTGCTTTGTTGTTTTCTATAAATCCCATTCCGCCCATATTGCAGGCCATATTATAAATAAAATCAACACTCTTAGTTACTTCAAGACAGTGCTCATATTCTTTTAAATCTATTGAAAAATTTTTATTATAATTAAATATTTGAAACCAATTTTCTAAAGGCTTTACATCTGCGCATATCACTTCGTGACCATCATCTAATAAAGATTTAACAAGATGCCCCCCTATAAAACCACCTGCTCCACAAACTAAATACTTACTTTTCATTATTAAACTTTAACTGATTATTAACAAAATATTTTATAGACAAAATTTATTAATTATTAATCAAAATAATATCTTAAAATTTTTTAAAATTGAAGAAATAATTCATTGTTTTATTATAATTTTTAATTATTAAATTTTATAATTCCAGTAGTAAATGCTTATAATAATCTATTTAAGTATAAGCAATTTTAAAAAAAGCAAATCATATACTGTTATTGTGCAAAGCTATATTATATTTAAAAATTTACTCTGATATAAAAAAAATATTAAATTATAAATGAAAATTTGGAAAAAAATTAAAAAATTTGTTAGATTTAATCTATATTATTATATTAAGTATTTTCCACTTAAATTAATTTCTAAATTTATTTTTAAATACGAACTTAAGAATTTAAATTCTAAAATAAAATACAAACAAAAAATTAATACAACTCTTTATCAAACCTGGGTAACAAATAAATTTAGTAAGAATCACTATTATGAATTACTAAAATTTAGAGAGATTAATCCTCAGCTTTCATTTAAATTATATAATGATCAACAAATGGATAACTATATAAAAAAAAATTGGTCAAAGCACAAAATTAGTAAGATCTATAATGCTGTGAATTTTGGACCTCTTAAAACAGATATTTTCAGATATTGCATCCTGTATGATAGAGGAGGATATTATTTTGACATTGATAAAATGTGTTCAAAGCCACTTGTTTCTTTTCATCCTAAAAATGCATCGGGTTTAATTAGTTTTGAGCCATACTATCATAAAAAGGAAAAAAATAAAAAAATAAAAAAATTTATGAGGATATCGAATTACAATGCCTGTCAATGGGGAATGGGATTTAAAAAAAAACATAAAATATTATTGGCATTAATTAATAATATTTGTGAAAATTTTAAAAAAAATAATAATATTTATTTTAAAACTTTTATAAAAGGAGCTACGAAATTTACTGGACCAGCTTTATTTACAAATACAATTAGAGAAACACTTAGGAAAAAAATTGATAAAAATTTATGTTTTTTAAGAACAAATTTCAATGGATATGGTGTATTTCGAATAAGAGGTAGTCATTGGAGATATGTTTGGTTAAGACCTGCCTGGACTTACAAAAATATTAAATTAGTCAAAAATGATATGATATGATATTTGAAGATTATATTCAGCCTTCTAAGTATCCGACTCAACAATTAACAGGTGTAGTCGTATTAGGAGGGAGTTTTGAAACTGGCTTAGAATCAAAA